>NZ_LMFL01000056.1:18305-165361 GCF_001426805.1 Brevundimonas sp. Root1423 | reverse complement strand
CTTTCCGTCCGCCCCGTCCGGAGACGAGGGAGGCGCTGTTTAGCGCCTCRWTTTTCCGCGTCAAGTGGTTCTTTTTAAAGAAGAACCTCTGTCTGCGAACCGGCCCGGGAGCCGGTGGAGGCGGCCTTCTAAGGAAGGCCAATCTCCGTGTCAAYCGGGCTTTTTCAGCCATTTYGCGGGGGATGAAATCCGGAGACTTCAGGCCGCAAAAAACCGTCTGGAAAGCCCGAGAGGCTTGCCTCTGTTTCGTTRCCGACGATTCGATTGGAGCGCGGAACCTAACCGAACACCTTTAAGGAAGCAACCCGCATCAGCGACTTTCTTCCCGAGGGACCCTGGAGGCTTGCGTCTCCGTGGCCCCGGCGGCCGGCCCGTTTCCGAGCGAGGCGGCGATATACGCAGCGGCCATTTTGTCCGCAAGCCGATTCCGACAGTTYTGCGAACTTTCTCGCGGAGTCGCGGTCGACGGACCCGGGCCATTTTGGGGCGGGCTGCGATCCGCTCCTGCCCCGCCTGTCCTTCAGCCCGCCGCTATATAGGTGCGCAGGGATTCCGCTTCCCGCGTGGCCTCGGCGATCTGGCATTTCACCACATCGCCGATCGAGATCACGCCGGCCAGCCGGCCGTCACGCAGCACGGGCAGATGCCGGATTCGCCGGTCGGTCATCCGGCCCATCAGAATCGCCACTGTCTCCGCGGGGGCGGCGAACACCACTTCGGAGGTCATGAAGGCGGAAACCGGCTGGCCCAGCGCGGCCTGGCCGTCGCGGGCCACCGCCCTGACCACGTCCCGCTCGGACAGCACGCCCACGACCTTGTCGTTGCTGCAGACCATCAGGGCGCCGACACGCAGCCGGTCCAGTTCGCCACAGGCCTCGCCCAGCGTCAGTTCGGGGCCGATGGCGTAGACGGCGTCGCCCTTGTCCTTCAGAATTTCGGCGACCAGCATCGCGGCTCCTCCCTCTCTAGATAGAGCGCGGCCGCGGATGGACCGCTTCAGGCCTCAGGGTCGCGCAGATCGGGCGGCGAATCAAACGCTTCCGGACGAGGACGGAACGCCCTCGCCCACGGGCCGATCAGCAGGGCGCCGGCGATGAAACCAAAGGCGTGCGCCTCCCAGGCGATCCGGGCGCCTTCCATTCCCGGCGCGAATCCCAGCAGGCCGACGGCCACGTTGACGACCATGATCGCCGCCGCCGGCGTCAGGAAGCGTTTGTCCGTCAGGGATCTCAGGCGCCCCGATTTGCGGCCGAGCAGGCGCAGCGCCGCACCCATCAGGCCGAACACCGCCCCGGACGCGCCCACCAGGGCGTCGTAGCTGGCGGGATGGACGAGGCCGTATCCCGCCGTGGCGAGCAGGCCGCACGCTATATAGAAGGCGAGGAAGCCCGCCGCCCCCCTCGCGCCCGGCATCAGCCGCGCCACCGGCGTGCCGAAGGCGAGCCCCAGGATCGCGTTCATCGCCACGTGGGGCCAGCCGCCGTGAACAAACATGGAAGTCAGGATGCCGGGCCACCAGCCGCCGTCCCAGAGTGAGGACGGACGGAAGGCCAGCGACACTCCGCCATCCGGCAGCCGTGTCTGCAACCAGAACAACACCGGCATGGACACGGCGACGCCCACGGCCACCAGGGGGGCGTTGAACACACGTTCGGACGGCTGCGCGTTCAGGGCGAAAGCTCCGGCGAATCACGAAGACAAACCAATCGGTTGTCGAACGCCATCATGGCAAGCGCTTCTTAATAACCATGACCCAGAGTGGGACGAAGGATCCTTTCCGGTCCGTTGACTCTGTTTGCGTGAGAGGTCGCCGCCATGAGCATGCGCACGAAGCTGGGGTCCGCCGTGGTCCTCCTCGCCCTCGCCGCCCCCGCGGTCGCCTCGGCCCAGTCGGCCGGTTCCTCGAACATGGGCTCCTACCAGGCCGGCTATGGCGGCTCGCGCTACACCACCGCACGGCCCCAGACGGGATCGACGCGAGACGCAAACGGCAACCGGCTGATCGTCAACGGTGTCATCCAGGCCGGCGCCAGCGCCTATTCCAGCGCGAGCGGGGGCGTATCCTCCAGCTTCACCGGCGCCGGGAACAGCGGGGGCACAGCCATCGGCGGGTCGACCGCCATCGGCAACAATCTGAACGTCGTCGTTCAGGGCAACCACAACACCGTCATTGTAAACTCCACCCAGGTGAATAACGGCGCGATCAACGCCGGAACCAGCCTGAACGGCACCCTGAGGCTTCCATGAGCGCTGGCTCCCTTTCGCGACGGCTCCGGGTCGCGGGCGTCGCTTCCGCGGCGGCCGCGCTGCTGAGCGGCTGTATCTCGGCCTCGGCCGGTCCGACCGGGCAATATGCGTCGCCGATCGGCAACGCGCCGGTGACGGCCAACCCGACCCCCTACTCCGCGGCACTCTACTGCATGGCCGACTACGCCCGGCGCTACAGCCTGCCTTCGCCGCGCATCGCGGTCGGCCGGATCAGCGACTACACCGGCACCGTCTCGGCCGATGGCGGCCGCCAGATCACCGGCGGCGCATCGCTGATGGCCAATACCGCCCTGGCCAAGTCCGGCGCCCATATCGTGGAACGTTACGACACCTCGGTGTCCGAGCTTGAGCTGCGCTACGCCAACAACCGGCTGATCGGCGACGACGGCCCCGGCGGCCCCGGGGACACACAGTACCGTCGCATCCTCGCCGGCCAGGTGCCCGGCTCGGACTTCTATATCGTCGGCGGCATCACCGAGGTGAACTACAATATACGCTCGGGCGGCTTCGACATGGCGGCGGGCCAGGCCAGCAGCCAGACGCCCCTGTCGACCGCGTTCTCGGGCAAGGCCTATGTGATGAACATCGCCATCGACCTGCGGCTGGTTCAGACCACGACGCTCGAGGTCGTCGATGTCGTCTCCTACCAGAAGCAGATCATCGGGCGGGAGATCTCGGCCGGGGTGTTCGACTTCCTGAACGGCAACGTCTTCGACATCTCCGCCGGCGAAGGCGGGCTCGAGCCGGTCCAGCTGGCGGTGCGCGCGCTGATCGAGCGGGCCACCGTCGAGTTCATGGCCAATCTGTACGGTGCGCCCGGACCCGAGGTCTGCCTCGGCGCCGGACCCGACCCCCTGGGCGGCACGGTCGGTCCGACCGGCGGCTATTATCCCGCATATCCCAACACGGACACGAACAATGGCGAAACCCGCGCGGACCCGTCTCGCTGGCACGATCGCCGCGACGTTGCTGTGCGCCGCAGCCGCTACTGAGGCCGCAGCGCAGACGCCGCCGCAGGACGGGGCGATCGTCCTCAATGAACAGCTGCAGCTGGGCGACGTCTTCGCCGGCCAGACGCTGAACGTGGTCGACGCCCAGGAGCAGGTGACCGTCGAAACCTCGGCCCAGGGCAACTCCGCCTCGGGCGCCGTCGAGAACGGCGCCATCACGGTCCAGTCGAATCAGGACATGCGCGGCGACGCCGTGGCCCGGACCGACGTCATCCTGGGCGGCGATACCTATGGGGAGGTCAACGCTGCCTCCCAGGCGGGCGGCAACTATCTGGCCGTCAGCGCCTACAACGCCGATCTGACGGTCGATGCGACCCAGTCCAACACCGGCGCTCTGGTCAGCGCCACCACCGAGGTGGGCGACAGCAACGCCCGGCTGCACGGCGGCGTGGCGGTCAACGCCTCGGCCATCTCCAACACCGTCGCCCTGGCGGGCCAGGCCTCGTTCCTTCAGGGCGCGGTCGACCAGTCGTCTTCGGCGGTCGTTCGTTCGTTCGGCCGTATCCAGAGCCAGTACATCCCCGCGCCCGGCAGCGTGGACAGCGAGGCCATCGTCAACGCCGTCGCCGTCAACAGCAACGCCACATCGGGCCAGAACCTGTCGATCACCCAGCGCTCGACCGGCGATTTCGTCGAGGCCGAGGCCAGCTCCAACGCGGGCAACGCCTGGGATCTCGCCGCCCGGGCTCGCGCCAGCGCCAACCAGGCCGTACTCTATAATGAGGGCGGCTCGGTCGTGACCGGGTCGGACCAGACCAACACGAGCTTCGTTCGGGCCTCGGCCCTCACCACCGCCTATGACTTCGGCCAGGCCGAAGCCCGGGCCCGCGGCGTCGCCAACGAGCTGTCGGTCGGCAACAACGACATCTTCGTCGAGATCGACAACACCCAGTTCAACTCGGGCGGCGTGGACGTGACGGCCACCTTCTCGGGTACGAACGGCTATGACGCCTATGTCGGGGCCGAGGCCGTCGGCAACAGCGTGACCGGCTACGCCTGCTCGACCTGCGAAGGCTTCCTCGACGCGAGCAACACCCAGACCAACAGCGGCGACGTCTCCGCAGTGGCCAATACGTCTGTCGCCGGTTCGGGGCGTGCTGTCATTACCGGGGCCACGGCCGTCGGCAATTCCGCCAGCTTCTACGTCTCGCGTCCGACAAATTAATCTTCGGTAACTTGAGCCGACCCCGGCCGTCGCCGAAAGGTTGCAGGGGGCGTCGGCGACCATCGCCACGGCCCCCGTCCCATGTCCGGCGCGGGAGTGATCGCGCCTTTCGGAAAGAGACCGAGAATGCGTTCCGTCCGTCGTCTGTTGTTGCTCGTCGCGGCATCCACCACCGTCCTGATCACAGCCTCGCCGGCCCTGGCCCAGGCGCTGATCCAGCCCTCGGACCCCTGGGCCCATGCCGCCAGCGACATTCCCGCTGACACCAACGTCCGCTTCGGCGTCCTTCCCAACGGCATGCAGTATGCGATCCTGCGCAATGCGACCCCGGCGGGTCAGGCCTCCTTCCGCCTGCGCATCGACGCCGGCTCGCTGATGGAGAACGAGGACCAGCTGGGTCTGGCCCACTTCATGGAGCATATGGCCTTCAACGGAACGACCAATATTCCCGAGAACGACCTGCTGCGCATCCTCGAGCGGCTGGGCCTGGCCTTCGGCGCCGACACCAACGCCTTCACCAGCTTCGACCAGACCGCCTATCTGCTGGAGCTGCCCCGCACCAATGACGAGACGGTCGACGCCGCGCTGCGCATCATGCGCGAACAGGTGTCCGAGGCCCTGATGGCGGCGGACGCGGTTGACGACGAACGCGGCGTGATCGAGGGCGAGGAGCGGATGCGCAACACGCCGCAACTGCGCATCGCCAAGGCCCAGTTCGGCCTGCTCGCGTCGGGTCAGCGCCTTTCGAACCGCCTCCCCATCGGCGATCTCGACATCATCCGCACTGCCCCGCGAGAGCGCTTTATGGAGTTCTACAATGCCTATTACCGGCCAAACCGCGCCACCTTCATCGCGGTCGGCGATTTCGATGTCGAAGTGATGGAAGGCAAGGTCCGGGCCGCGTTCGAAAGCTGGACCCCAAAGGCGGCCGACGGTCCCGACCCGGATCTTGGCCAGGTCGCCGCACGCGGTCCCGAAACCCGCGTCCTGGTCGAGCCGGGCGTCCAGTCCTCTGTCGATATCAACTGGATCCGCCCGCCGGATCTCGATCCGGACACCGTGGCCGAACGCCGGGAGAATCTGATCCAGAATCTAGGCCTGGCCGTGCTGACGCGCCGTCTCGGAGAGCTGGCGCGCGCCGACAATCCCCCGTTCGTGAGCGCAAGCGCTTCGAACGCATCCGTTTTCGACAGCCTGTCGGCCGGTTCGGTCAGCGCCAACTTCAATCCCGGCGGCTTGACGCGCGCCCTGCAGTCGATCGAGCAGGAACAGCGCCGCCTGGTGCAGTTCGGGATCACCGAGGCCGAACTGCAGCGCGAGATCACCGACAACCGCACCCGGCTGCAGAACGCGGTCACGGCCGCCGCAACCCGGTCCACGCCCGCCCTGGCCAACGGCCTGCTCGGGGCGGCCAATGACCGGAACGTCTTTGCTTCGCCGGCGACCAGCCTCGCCCTCTTCAACGCCACCGTCGAGGGCCTGACGCCCGATCAGGTGACTGCGGCCGTCCGCCCGGTCTTCGATGGTCAGGGCCCCGTCGTCATGGTGACCTCCCCCGTCCCGATCGAGGGCGGCGAGGCCGCTGTCACCGCGGCGCTGGAGGCGTCTCGTCAGGTCGCCGTCACGGCCCGCGCCGACGAGGCCGCGCTGGAATGGCCCTATACGGACTTCGGGACGCCCACCCGGCCGAGCGCGCGCACCGAGATCGCCGACCTTGGGGTGACCCGCGTCGACTTCCCCAACGGCGTCCGCCTGTTCGTCAAGCCAACCGAGTTCCGCGACAACCAGATCCTGGTCAACGTCCGCACCGGCATCGGCGAATTGGCCCTGCCCACGGACCGCGTAACCTCGATGGCCCTGGCCAATTCTGTAATGGGACCGGGGGGCACGGCGAAACTGACCGTGGACCAGCTCAATCGGGTGCTCAGCGGCAAGACCTACAACATCAATGCCGGCATGGCGACGGACGCCTACACCCTCGGCGGATCGACCAAACCGGAAGATCTGCAGCTCCAGATGCAAGTGCTGACGGCTTATCTGGTGGATCCCGGCCTTCGCGCCGCTCCCTTCGAGCTGGCCCGCAGTCAGTTTCCCGCCCAACTGGCCCAGCTCCGCGCAACGCCGGGCGGCGTGCTGGGCCGCGATCTCGGCGAACTGATCAGTTCGGGGGACCAGCGCGACGCGATGCCCACGGAGGCGGAGATCGCCGCCATGTCGATCGAGGAGGTCCGCGCCGGCGTGACCGAGGGCCGCGCGCGCGGGCCGATCGACATCGTCATGGTCGGCGACGTGACCGTGGACGCCGCCATCGCCACCGTGGCCAACACCCTCGGCGCCCTCCCCGATCGGGGAGCGCAGGCCGAACCGCTGCCGGGCTCCGACGTCCGCCGCTTCCCGGCTCCCTCGGCCGAACCGGTTCAGCTGAAACACGAGGGGCCGGGCGAGCAGGCGATCGGCCTCATCGGCTGGCCGACCACCGACGCGATCGGCGACCAGCTCGAGGCGCGGCAACTGGCCATCCTCAGCGCCGTGGTCCAGCTGCGGCTGAACGAGGAAGTTCGGGAAAAACTGGGCCTCTCCTACGGTCCCGGCGCGGGTGCGTCGTCGTCGTCAGTGTTCCCCGACTACGGCTACCTCCTGATGCTGGCCGAGACGCGCCCGGAGAGCCTGCCTGCGCTGTTCACGGCCTTCGACTCCATCGCCGCCAGCCTGCGGGATACGCCGATCAGCGACGACGAACTGCTCCGGGCCCGCGCGCCGGTCGTCGAGTCGCTGCGCCGCAGCCGGGCCGATAACGGCTACTGGGTGAGCCAGCTCGCCGATGCGGGGCGCAAGTCCGAGACCTTCGATGAAATCCGCTCGCACGTGACTGACTACGAGTCCGTCACGCCCGCCGACATCCAGCGGCTGGCGCGTCAGTATCTGACCCCGGACAAGGCGTGGCGGCTGACGATCACCTCGGACAACCCGGCCGCCGCCCCCGCGGCTGCAGCCCCGGCCCGGTAGACGAAAAAATGGCCCCGGTCCTTGCGGATCGGGGCCAGTTTGCTTCTCAGGATGTCGACGGAGCCGACAATACCGTTCTAGGCGTCCGCGGCTGACCCGCGGCTGAACGCCGGTGTTCAGACTGGCGTCAGAAAACCCGACCGCCGACGCCGCCGTCCAGGGTGATCATCGCGCCCGACACAGCCATGCCGGCCTCTTCGATCACTTCCTCGCGGTACTCGGTGTAGGTTTCCTCGCGGACCCAGGTCACGATCTTCACACCCGCGCCGTAGCGGCGCAGCAGGGAGCGTTCGTTGCAGTCGCGCTCGTCGCGCTGACGCTTGCACTCGATCTGGCCGCCGCGGCCGTGCCACAGGGCCTCGCCCTTGCGGCAGTCCATGGTTTCACCGTGGCCGAAATCCGTATCGCCCTGATACTCGGCCCAGGTGATCTGCAGCCAGGTGCCCGCCAGGCAGCGGTACAGCTCGCCTTCATAGCTCCCGTCGACCTCGCGGTCGGGGCGAACCTGGGAGGCCGGGTGCGGCACATTGCGGTCGTCGATGCAGAAGGCCCGGATCACGACCCGCTTTTCCCAGCGCCGCCGGGCTTCATAGGGAACGCGGATGGTCCTGCGCACCCGCGCGCCCTCGACGTTCAGGCCGCTGATGGTGGTCGGATAGGGCTGGTCGACCGTGACATAGGCCGAACCGCCGCCGCTGACGAAGACGCTGCCGCCGGCGCGCGCGTTCAGGCCCGCCCGGGCCGCCGCATTGGCGTTGGCGTTGGCGTTGGCGTTGACGTTCACATTGACGTTCAGGTTTCCGCCGCCGCCGCAGCACGGCGGAGGCGGAGGCAGCTCGCAGCACGGCGGGGGCGGGGGCGGGGGCGGCGGCGGCTCGCAGCACGGCGGCGGCGGCGGCGGGCACACCGGTCCGCACTGGGCCGCAGCCGGATCGGCGAACGCCATCAGGGCCGTGAAGCCCCCCAGCGCCAACAGCCAGTTCATGATCCGCACCCGCATGGGCCGACCTCCACATCAAAACTTGCGCGGTCCCGGCAAGGCGCGGGCCGCTCCAGCCTGCATCTGACGCCAGGAAGCCTTTCAATTCCGTTGCTTTCGGCCCGGCCCGGCCCTTGCGACGGGGCGGCCAGAGGCCAAGCCCATGTTTCATCCTGATACGCAGTTCCTGATCGACCACTGGACCAGCCTGTCGCGCCGCACCGGGACGCGGGCCGGCATTCCGGCGCGCGCGGCCGTGGAGCCGGCCGCCCTGGGCCTGCGCCTGCCGCGGGTGTTCATGGCCGAGCGGCCCGGCGAGGACGCCGTCGTGCGGCTGGCGGGCGGCTGGATCGAGGATTTCCACGGCGAATGGCTGAAGGACCAGCCGCTGCTGTCGCTGTGGCGGCCGGCCTCACGCCCCCTGGTCGCGGCCGCCCTGACCCAGACCCTGCGCGAGGCCCGCCCCGTGGTGCTCATCGCCCAGGCCGGCCAGGCCGCCGCCCAGATCGAGATCGCCCTGGTTCCCTTGCGGGGTCCGTCCGGCGAACCGGACCGGGTCCTGGGCCTGTACGCGCCGTCCGCCACCCTGACCCTCGCGTCCGACGAATCGCGCCTGCTGACGGCCCGGGTCTCGATCGGCGTCGGGGAGGCCGCGCGGGCGCCTCTCAGTCTTGCGGCGGCGCACGGCCGGCGTCTGGCGTAAGGGCCGCGAGGTCGCGTCGGTAGCGCCTCCAGTTCTGTACATAATGGGCCGCCGAAGCCCTCAGGGCCTCGATCTGCCCCGGCTCCAGCTCGCGCACCACCTTGCCCGGCTGGCCCATGACCAGCGAGCCGTCGGGAATGACCTTGCCCTCGGTGATCAGGGTGTTGGCGCCGATCAGGCAGTTCTTACCGATCCTCGCGCGGCCCAGCACCACCGCCCCGATGCCGATCAGGGTGTTGTCGCCGATCTCGCAGCTGTGGAGCATGACCATGTGGCCGACGGTGACGCCGTCGCCGATGGTCAGCGGTTCGCCGGGGTCGGAATGCAGCACGCTGCCGTCCTGGATATTGGTGTCCCGGCCGATGGTAATGGGGTCGTTGTCGCCCCGCACCACGGCGCCGAACCAGACGCTGGCGCCGGGTTTGAGAATCACGTCTCCTGTCAGGATCGCGTTCGGAGCCACCCAGTATTCGCCGTCTGGCGGAAGCTGCGGTTTCTTGTCAGCCAACGCATAAATCGTCATGGAAACATCACCTTACCTTGAGTGGTTTCTTGGCTTTAAGGCTTCGTAAACCACGTTAGCATCATTCTGTTGWTGCGATTCGAGGCCGCCATTTCGGCCCCGGATYGGAAGCCGGATCAAGCCCGGTCCGGTCAGACCTCGGGGGACGTGCGTGGTGCGTTCGGTTCGGCGGCTCGCGCCGCTGGGAGATTTCCGGTCCCTGGAAGGGCCCTCCTCCGATCCGGGCGGATGCGTCGCATCCCCTTCTTCTCTCCCTACCTTCGTTCGAGGCGATGCTTTTGCGGCATCGCCTTTTTTCATGCCCTGGAGGCGTCCATGACCAAGCGTGCAGCCATCAARCGCCAGACCCGCGAGACTTCGCGTGAGCACGGCGTGCTCGATTCCCGTCAGTTCATGGAGGATTCCAAGGTACGYCGYYTGCCGACCCACACCGGCCATGGCGGCTGGTCRCCCTAYCCGTCCAACGACGACCGGGACCAGGCCTATCTGAAGACGCTGAAGCCCAAGTCGGACGGYCAGGCCGAATTGATGACGGCGATCGACAACCACAACATGGTCCTGGCCCTCGGGCCGGCAGGCACCGGCAAGACCTATCTGGCCGTGGCCAAGGCGGTCGAGGCGCTGGAAGCCGGCAAGATCGGCCGCATCGTCCTGTCGCGCCCCGCCGTCGAAGCGGGCGAGTCGATCGGCTTCCTGCCCGGCGACATGGAGGACAAGCTGGCCCCCTATCTGCGCCCGCTCTACGACGCGCTTTCGGATCGGCTGAGCATGAAGCGGGTCAAGGCGCTGATGGCCGAGGGGCTGATCGAGATCGCGCCCATCGGCTATATGCGCGGCCGCACCCTGAACAACGCCTTCATCGTCGTCGACGAGGCGCAGAACTGCACCTACGTCCAGCTGAAGATGCTGCTCACGCGGCTGGGCTGGCATTCGACCATGGTGGTGACGGGCGATCCGCAGCAGTCCGACCTTCTGCCGGGCATTTCGGGCCTGTCGGACATCGCCGAACGTCTGCTGCCGGTGCCGAACATCGCCGTGGTGAAACTGGCCGAGCAGGACATCGTCCGTCACCCGCTGGTCGCCAGCATGATCGGAGTCCTGTGAAACCCTGATCCGGCAGAGTCCGGATCCGCTCGAAAAGAGAGGACATTGCGGACACATCGGACTCTTCGGGGCTGAAATGTCTGGCGTTCGCGATCATCCAGACAGTCTGACAGACCACTACGTCAGAAACGGTCGCACGCCGTAAGATCGAGATCAGGCCGTCGCGGGATTCTCCGCGGCGGCCTTTTCTTCGACCGAACCACTGGCGGGAGGCTTCGGCCGGGCGCCCATCCGGTCGATCAGGGCGAAGACAAACGGGTTCAGCGATATCGACAGCAGGGCGGCCGCCAGAATCAGATCGTGGGTCTCCTGCCGCATGCCGCCCAGCTGCACGCTGAGGGCGGCGAGGATGAAGGAGAACTCGCCGATCTGGGCCAGGGCCGCTGCGACGGTCAGGCTGGTGGCCTTGTCCAGTTTGAAGGCCGTGGTGATCGCCAGGGCGGCGATCGACTTGCCGACGATGACGATTCCCAGAACGCCCAGCACGGCCAGCGGCTCGCGGACCAGGATGGTCGGATCGAACAGCATGCCGACCGAGACGAAGAACAGCACGGCGAAGGCGTCGCGCAGCGGCAGGGACCGCTCGGCCGCGTTGTGGCCCAGCGGCGAGCTGTTGAGAACCAGTCCGGCGAGGAAGGCGCCGAGGGCGAACGAGTGGAACAGGGCGTAGGCGATCCAGGCGATGCCGAGGGCGATGGCCAGGACGCCGAGGGTGAACAGCTCACGCGACCGGGTGTGGGCGATGCGGACCAGCAGCCACGGCAGCAGCCGCGCGCCGACAACCAGCATCACGCCCGTGAAGGCGGCGACCTTGAACAGGGTCCAGCCGATCGATTGCGCCAGTTCCATGCCGTCCAGCGCCTCCCCCGGCTGGATGATCAGCAGCGGGAGGATGACGAGGGCGATGACGATCACCAGATCCTCGACGATCAGCCAGCCCATGGCGAGGCGGCCGACGGGTCCCTTGACCTGTTTGCGCTCCTCAAGCGCCCGCAGCAGAACGACGGTCGAGGCGACGGACAGGGCGAAACCGGTCAGGGTGGCCTCCAGGTGGCTCATGCCCATCAGTCGGCCGAGCGCCCACCCCAGTCCCGTCGCCGCCGCGATCTGCACCAGCGCCCCGGGGATGGCGATCCTGCGCACCTTCATCAGGTCGGCCAGCGAGAAATGCAGCCCCACGCCGAACATCAGGAGGATGACGCCGATCTCGGCGAGTTGGGGGGCCAGTTCGACATCGGCGACGTAACCGGCCGTGTGAGGCCCGACGATGACGCCCGCCACCAGATAGCCGACCAGGGGCGACAGCTTCAGCCGGTTGGCCAACATGCCGAACACGAACGCCAGCACGAAGCCGCCGACGAGGGTGAGGATCAGGCTGTCGGCATGCGGCATCGGCGCTCCTGGATGCGGGCGGCTCTTTCCTCGAATTGAAGGCGTCACATCTGGGGTCTGGAGCCGTTCGAGGCAACCGCTGATGCGCCGACGCGAGCGCGCGACACGATTGCCCCTTCGCGCTTCGCCCCCGGACTGCTAACCGAACGCCCTTCACATTTCAGCGGCCCGTATGAAAATCTCACGCCTCGCCGTCACGGCCTTCGTCTTCGCCCTTATCGTCGTCGTGCTCGACCAGCTGACCAAGGCCTGGGTCCTGTCCGGCCTGGACCTGCGCGAGGTGGGCCGCGTCGAGGTCTGGCCGCCGATCCTGAACTTCACCTGGGTCGAGAACCGCGGCGTCAGCTTCGGCCTGTTCGGCGACGGCTCGGCGCGCTGGATGCTGAGCCTGTTCTCGGTGGGGGTCGCCGGGATTCTGGGCTGGTGGGCGCTGCGGGCCGACAGGCGATTGCTGATCAGCGCCATCGGCCTCGTCATGGGCGGCGCGATCGGCAATGTGATCGACCGTATCCGCTTCGGCTTCGTCGTCGACTTCATCGATTTTTCGGGCACCCGGATCTTCCCCTGGGTGTTCAACATCGCCGACAGCGCCATCACCGTCGGCGTCATCCTGCTGATTCTCGACAGTCTGCTGTCCGAACGGGCGGCCAAGGTTGGCCTCGCCGCCGAAAAGTCGTAATCAGCCGCATTCATCCAGGCACCACGCGCGCGCCCGTTCGGCGTCCGAACCAGATCGCTACCGAGATCACATAATGCGTCTTCGTACTGTCGCCGTCCTGACCCTCACCACCTCGATGCTCGCGCTCGGCGCCTGCTCGAGCGTTCGGCAGGGGATCGGCCTGACCAAGGTCACGCCCGACGCGTTCCTGACGGTGTCCACCGCTCCCCTGACCGTTCCGCCCGAGTACGGCCTGCGCCCGCCGGCGCCGGGCCAGCCGCGTCCGCAGGAACTGGCGCCCGAATCCGCCGCCCGCCAGATCCTGCTGGGCCAGCGCCAGGCCGTGACCCGCTCCGCCGGCGAACAGCAGCTGGTCGCCCAGGCCGGCGGCGACCGCGCCGACCCCCTCGCCCGCTATGTCGTCGACGACGAGTTCGGTGATCTGGCGCACAAGGAAGAGGGCTGGGCCAACCGACTGCTGTTCTGGCGCCGTGACAATCCGGCCAGCCAGGCCGCGACCACGACCCAGACCTCGGAAGGCGCTGTCACGGTCGACGCCGCCAGCGAATACGCCCGCCTCCAGGAATTGACCGGGGGCCGCACCGGCATCGTTATCACGCCGCGGCGCGACACCGGCTTCAAGCTTCCCGGCCTGTAGGCGCTCCAACCCCTGGGATGAAGGGCCCGGATGCGACAGCGTCCGGGCCCTTTTCGTGTCAGGCCTTCGCCGCTCCGGCCCTCAGCCCGCGCTCGGCCAGGGCCACGATGGCGACCCCGCCCATGGTCAGGGCCGCGCCGGTCAGGATCTGAGGCGTCAGCACGTCGCCCATGAAGCCCCAGCCGATCAGGATGGACACCACCGGGGTGGCGAGCAGATAGGGCGTCACCCGCCCGGCCTCGCGCTTCTGCACCAGCCAGAACACCAGGGTGGTGGCCAGAACCGAGGACACCAGCCCGGCCCAGACGACGCTGGTCCAGACCAGCAGGTCAGCCTGCCGGATCGCGTCCCACTGCCCGCGCTCGAATGTGGCCGAGGCGAAGGCCAGGGTCGGCAGGGCCACGAGGGCCAGCAGCCCCTGCATCTTCAGCGGCGGGATGGATGTGGTGCGCCGGGCGATCACCGTCGTCAGGGCCCAGGCCGAGGCGGCGGCGATGCCGACCAGTATGGCCTTCCAGTCGGCTATGGCGTGCGGATCCAGCGTCATCCAGGCCACGCCCGCGAAGGCCACCGCCATACCGGCTAGGGCGAAGCGCGACAGCTTTTCGCGCAGCAGCAGGAAGGCGAACAGCGCCGTGAACGGCACCCACAGCTGCGCCGCCACCGACACCGGACTGACGTCCTGCGCCAGCCAGAAGGCCAGATAGATCAGGCCGTAGTGGATGGGTCCGCCGAGTACGACGATGATCGCCAGGCTCTTCCAGTTCGGAAACGGCCGCCGCACGAAGGGGATCAGGCAGGCGGCGGCGATCGCGAACCTGAGCGCGCCCACCAGCAGGGGCGGCATGGTTTCCGTGGCCAGCTTGGCCGCGGCGTTGTTGACGCCCCAGATCACCACGATCGCGATGATGGCGAGGATCTCGACCGGCGAGAGCGGGCTGTGGGGCTTGTCGGGGGTAATCACCACCCGGCTATGGCACAGGTCCGCGCCGCCGGGGCCTCAAAGCCGGTAACGGAGCGTTTCGCACGCTCCGTCACCGGCCCGGGTTCGCGCCTAGAACGGAATGTCGTCGTTCAGGTCGTAACTTTCCTTGGGACCGCTGGGCTTGTTGGCGCCGCCGGTCGAGAAGCCCGAGGAATAGTCGTCGTCGCCGCCGCGCGAGGCCCCGCCGCCGGCGCCGCCGTCACGGCCGCCCAGCATGGTCAGCTCGCCCTTGAACTTGTTGACCACAACCTCGGTCGAATATTTCTCGACGCCCTGGGCGTCGGTCCATTTGCGGGTCGCCAGCGTGCCCTCGATGTAAACCGTCGAGCCCTTCTTCAGATAGTTCTCGGCGACCTTGATGATGTTGTCGTTGAAGATCACGACGCGGTGCCACTCGGTCTTTTCCTTGCGCTCGCCGGTGGCCTTGTCGCGCCACTGCTCGGAGGTGGCCAGCGACAGGTTGGCGACCCGCTCGCCCGAGTTCAGCGTGCGGATTTCCGGGTCCTTGCCCAGGTTGCCGACCAGAATGACCTTGTTGACGCTGCCCGCCATCGCCGAGCTCCTTCTTCGTTCTTGGCCCGTCGCGCTTCGCGCTGTTCGGGCCGGGATTATTGTCAGGCCTGACTAGCGCGGTTCCCGGACCCGTAGGTCAGCTTTGTCGCTGTCATCCACAGGCGCGTTTGTTCCACGTTTGTTCCGTTTCGTCTAGGGCGTGGGAGCCGCCGGTTCCGGCGAGGCCGACACCGAAACGGGCGTGCCGTCGATGGCGCGCTGGATGGCGCTGGGAATGGCCAGCCGCCCGTCGCCGGTCCGCGCCAGCAGGATGAAGCGGGAGCCTTCGAGCGTCTTCGAGATCCATACCCCGGCGCGGTCGATGAAGATGAACTGCCCCTGATACGAGCCCACCACCTCGCGCCGGTTGCCGCCCATACGCAGGAAGCGAAGGCGCATCTCCTCGAGGCGCGCCGCGCAGAATTCGATCTGCGGCTGGCTGTCGGCCACCTTGTTGAAGCGCGGCGGCTCGCCCTCGGCCCCCATCTCCACGGCGTAGCAGACGCCCGGATCGAAGGGGGCCTCGGTCGCCTTCTCGCAGGCCGCGAGCGCCAGCACGCTGGCGCCGAGCGCGGCGGTCGTCAGAAGCTTCATCAGCGCAGCCCCGGGAACTGGCAGCCCCGGTCCTGTTCGACCAGGGTGCGGAAACGATTGTTGTCAGGCGACTGTTCGACCCGGCGCGGCACGAGCCTGAGCGTGGTCTCGCCCCAACGGCCGTACAGGGCCTCGCCGGGCCGGACGCAGGTGCCGGCGTACAGCGCCTGGACGCAGGCGTTGAGGCTCATGTTCGAGGACAGCGAGCGCCAGTCCGATCCCGTGTAACGCAGGCATGGGCTGCCGGAGGCGGTCTGGACGGAGGGCTGGGCCGGCTGGTTCTGTTCGATGGCGGGCGCGGGTTCGGCCTCGGTCAGCTCGACCGGCGGAAGGCCGGGCGGCGGGGCGAAGGCGGCCGTCGGGGCCGCGGCCAGGGCGCCCGTCTCGTCGATGCCGACGTCGAGGGCGTCGGTGGCCACGCCGTTGCGGCGCGCGCAATCGGTCAGGGTCGCCATGCCGATGAACTGGCCGTTCACGAAACAGCGCAACTCGCGGGTCGTGCTGAGCTCCGGCGCGTCGGCGACGTCGACCGTCAGCCCGCCCTGTGCAGCCGGGGGCGGACCCGCGTCGCGGCCTCGCCCGCCGCTGAACACGAGGGCCAGCACCACGGCCGCGACGACCGCCAGACCGGCGCCGATCGCGATAAGAAGACGATTGTCCTGGGGCATGAAGGGCTCGCGCGGATGGAGCCCCCAATAACCCCGCCCGGACGTTCCGCGTCAACGTTCTTCGTGGCCGGAGGCCTATCCGCCGAGGCGAGACAGGGCAGCCTGATAGTTGGCCAGCTGGGCGTTGAGATAGGCCGGCACGCGCCCGCCTGCCGCAGCACCGACCGGCGCGGGAGCCAGGGCGCGATAGGCGTCGCGCACGGCCTTCATGGCCCCCTGCAGACGTTCGCCGGCGGTCTTCACCGCGGTCGCGTCGCCGAGGTGGAGGCCGGCGGGAAGGTCGAGGCCGAAGGTCTTGATGATGTCATCGCCTATGGAGGCGCCGATATAGCCCGGCGAAAGACCCAGGCCCGCGAGGGCGTCCCGGCCTGTCTCACCCGAGGTCAGCACGGCGCCGGCCTTGCCGTCGCGGGCTGCGATCGACAGGCGCTGGAAGCCGCCGGTGGTCGTGGTGGTCTCACCGACTGTGCCGGTGACCGCGCCGCCTTCGGACGCGATCGTGACCTTCAACTTGCCCGACGAGGCGATCTCGATCTTTCGGGCCAGGGTGGCGAGCGTGTCCTTGGCCTCGATGGTCACGGAAATGGCCCGGCCGCCCGCCGCGGGGCTGACGTAGAAGCGGTCTCCCACACGGACCGAGGTGGCGTCGATCAGCCGTTTGGAATCGCTCTGGTCGATTTCCCCCTTGGGCAGGCCCAGCCGGTCCAGCACGCTGGCCCCGTCCGCGGCGACCGCGAGGGTCAGGGGCTTGGCCTGATCGCCGTCGCCGGACCAGGTCTTCTCGTACTCGACCGTCCCGCTCAGCGGATCGATCCGGGCCAGATAGCCCGTCGTGGGATCCGTGGCCTTGGCGGCCTCGCCGCGATCGGCGATTCCGGTGATCCAGACCTTGCCGTTGTGGATCTTGACGTCCGCGGCGCTGTCGTCCCCGGTTCCGCCATACCAGGTCATCCGGTCGCCGGGGGCGGCGGCCAGGTCGGCCGACAGGGTGGCGATGAAGACGTCCTTGCCGCCCGAATGGGCCGTCGTCTCCGTGCCCGCCGACAGGCCGCTGTCGCGGCTCGCGCCGGTGACGATGACCTGCCCTCCCGATACCGCGACGCCGGCGATGTCGCCGCTGATCACGCCGAGATCCCGCGTCGAGGCCAGGGTCGGAACGCCGGCCGCGTCGAGGGTGAAGCGGCGCACGACGGCGCGGCCGTTCTCGACGCCTGCGGTGTAGAGGTTCGAGCCGTCGATCGTCATCGCATCGACGCTGTCGTCGCTGACGGTCCCGAACTGGGTCGCGGCGGTCGCCTTGGCGACGATGCCGGCGGTCGGATAGGGCTCGCCCGCCTTGAACGCCTGTACATAGCCGTCCCAGCCGCCGACAGGGGATGCGCCGGTGATCGCCGACCGGGCGCGGCCGGCGATATAGACGGTTCCGTCGGCGCCAAAGCTGACCGAGGTCGCCTCGTCGGCGTCACGGGCCCCGCGGCGCTGGCTCCATTGCTCCTCGCCGTCCTTGTTGAAGACGGTGACGAAGCTGTCGGCGACGGTCGCGGCCTCGCCCGTCCTGCCCGCGTCGGCGGTGGAGGTGTTCAGCGCGCCGGTGACCGAGCCGGCGACGGCCACATTTCCGGCGGCATCGATGGCGATGGCGTAGCCGCTGGCGGTCGAGGCCGCTCCCAGGGTTCGGGTCGCGACCAGACGCCCGGCCGTGTCGTACTTCATCAGGGCGACGTCCTGCACGCCCTTGATCGGCTGGGTGTCGGGCCCCGCGGTGACGTCGGCGACCAGCCACAGCGAGCCGTCGGGGCCGACCGCGCTGGCGCGGACCGTCCTGACCCCGTCAGGCAGGTCATCCTGCGACAGCCGGCCTTCGATCCACAGGGTTTCGCCCACGCCCCCGGCGACGGGCGGCGCCGCCGTACCGCCGTCGCTCTGGAACTTCAGCAGTTGGGGCGTGCCGGCGGTTCCGGCCGCCTGGACGACATAGACGGCGTCCGAGGTCGCCGGCGCGGTGAAACCGACCGTTTCGGTCGACGCGCCGCGGATGGCCAGGGCCCATTTGTCAGGACCGGCGGGCAGGGTCACGGGCTTGCCGTTGACCTGGACCGTCTTCGGCTCCGCCTTGATCTGCTGACGCCCGACGCGCGTCTGGAAGCCGGCGGTCTCCAGCTGGGCGTTGATATGGGCGAGGACATTGTCGAGCGTCCGCGGCGTGGCGCCCATGTCGGCCAGATCGATCGGCACCGCCGTGGTCAGGGAGTCCGTCAGGCCGACCGGCGTCTTGATGGTGATGCTGAATTTCGTATCGCCCTGGAAGGCGGCGACGGGCGTGTCGGTCGAGCCTTCGTGGATCGGTCCGGTGATGGACACGGCGCTGTCTCGCGGCACGGCGGCGGTCGTCTTGCTGGTGGTCCGGGTCGTTCCCTGCACCATGCGGATGTCGTCGAAGCCGGCGGCGGACAGCCATGTCCCGACCTCGCCCACCCCGGCCGTGAACCGCTTGTTGAGCTGGGTCAGTTCCAGCGCGCTGACGCCCTTGGTCGCGGCGCGGTTGGTCAGGGCGTTCAGCGTGTCGAGGCCCTGATAGAGGGCGAACAGCTTGCGATAGTCGACAGAGGCGGACTTCAGATCCAGCTGGGCCGCGCCCTCGTCGATGAATTTGCGCCCGCCCAGGGCCGCCCGCACCAGCGCATCCTGCTTGGGCGCGACGGCGGTCGAGGACCAGGGCGGAGTCGGCTGCTTCTTCGTAGCCTGCTGCAGCGCCGCTGCCGCGTACGGCGACGTGTCGCCGACGGAGGAACCGCCGAAAAGACCCAGAAGATAGCTGTTGTTGATCACGCGCGGCTCCCGGCCCCCACTGTGGGGGGTCGAGCGTAACGAGGCCTTAACGTCCGTAAACGGGACGACGCCGAACGGGACTCGCCGGCCGACTCGGGGAACAATGATCGTCGGCGCCCGTTATTCGCGCGCCGGACAAGAAGGACGCCGCGATGACCGTCTTCTTCAATGCCTTGAGATCGTTGCTTTCCCTGTACGGATTCGGGTCCCGAACCGCCCTGCGCCGCAGGCCGGCCGCGATCCGGATCGGACACGGCCGCGCGGTCTGATCAGCCCCCGCGGAACAGCGACAGGATGATCTGCGGCGCCTGGTTGGCGATCGACAGCGACTGGGCGCCCAGCTGTTGCTGCACCTGCAAAGCCTGAAGCCGTGCGCTTTCCTTGGCGAGGTCGGCGTCGACCAGATTGCCGATGCCCGATTCCAGCGTATCGACCAGCTTGGTGACGAAGTTGTTGTGCGCCTCGATCTGCTTGGCCTGGGCGCCGATCGAACCGAGGGCGGCGTTCAGCTGGGTGATCGAATCGTCCAGCCGGGTCAGGGCCTGGCTCGCGCCCGTCAGCGTCAGGAGGCTGTCCGACAGGGCCAGCTCGATGATGGCGCCGCCCAGCGACAGATCCTTGGCCGTCAGGGTGACGAAGCTGCTGGCGTCGGCGTTGGCCAGGAATTTGATGCCAGTGGTCAGCGATCCGTTCAACAGGTTGCCGCCGTCGAACGAGGCGTTGCTGACCTGGGACGAGAGGGCCCGCAGCAGGGCCTTGAAGTCATTGTCCAGCAACTGGCGGGACTGGGTCTTCAGCGAGCTGTCCTTCGCCGCAACGACCTTCTCCTTCAGCTGGTTCAGCAGGTCCGAGATGGACTCGCCGGCCGAAAGGGCCACATCGGCGACCGAGGTCGCCCGGTCCAGGCTCTGCTTCACGGCGCTGAGCGCGCCGACATCGGCCCGCTGGCCCTGGGCGATGGCCCAGATGGCGGCGTTGTCCTTGGCCCCCTGGACCTTCAGTCCGGTTGAAATCCGGCCCTGGACATCCGCGAGGCGGTCATTCGTCCGCGAGAGGTTCTGCAGCGCGATGGCCGCGGAGTTGTTGGTATGGACGCTATTCGTCATCCGACTCAGCCCTGTGAGGTTTCACCAAGGCTAGAGGCGCAAGCGTGCACACATGGTTAACGACCGCTAACCATGCCGAAATCCGCGCGGATCGCTCCTGCGCGGCGGGTGGATCGATTGTTCGACGCGGTCAGGCGGTGGTGTTGATGACCGAGCCGGAGCTGTATTCCGCGGTCCGCATCAGGTCGACGACCTGTTCGCGGGGCAACTGCCTGACGACCTCGCCGGTGACCCGGTCCAGCGTCTTGTAGATGAACGACCCCGCCGGCCCCTCCTCGATCACCAGGCGGTAGCGCGCGGCGCGCGCAGCCTCTTCGGAGGCCCGGTTGTCATGGAAATCGCCGCCCGCCGTGGAATCGGCGGCGGCGGCTGGCAGGATGGCTGACGCGGTTACTGTTCCTATCTTCGCATTGTCTTGCATGGCTCCGTCCGACGGGGCTGAGCCCGCGGCTTCCTATAAAGGGACTGGATCGGTCGGGCGGGATCCGCGTGGGACCCCGCCCTTCCGGGTCGATCCTTAGCGGAACAGTCCGAGCAGGATGGAGGTCGAGGAGTTGGCGATCGACAGCGCCTGCACACCCAGCTGTTGCTTGGTTTGCAGGGCCTGGAGTCGGGCGCTTTCCTTGGCCAGATCGGCGTCCACCAGGTTGCCCACGCCGGTTTCCAGGGCGTCCTGGAGCTTGCCGACGAAGCCGAGGTGGGTGGTGAACGACTTGGAGCCGGTGCCCAGGCGAGCCAGGGAGGCCGAAACCTTGTCGATCGACGCGTTGACCAGACCCAGGGCGGTCGTGGCCAGGGTCGAGGTGCCGATGGTGGTCGTGGCGGTGACCGTGACGTTCGCGCCGCCCAGCGACAGGTTTTCACCCGCCACCTTCAGAGTCGAACCCGCGGTGTTGGCGAGGGCCTTGTAGCCGCCGGTGCCGGTCGAGTTGTCCAGCAGGTTCACGCCGTTGAACTTGGCGTTGGCGACGACGGTCGCGATCTGGTCGCGGATAGCCTTGAAGTCTTCGTTCAGGGCCGAACGGGCCGAGGTGGTCAGGCTCTTGTCCGTGGCGGACAGGGCCTTTTCCTTCAGCTGGCTCAGCAGATCGGAGACCGATTCGCCGGCGGCCAGGCTGACGTCCACGGCGGAAGAGCCGCGGTTCAGGCTGTCCTTGACGGCGTTCAGGGCGCCGATTTCTGCGCGCTGGCTGGTGGCGATGGCGAAGATGGCGCCGTTGTCCTTGGCGGACGAGACGTTCTTGCCGGTGCTGATGCGATTTTGAACCGTGGCCAGTTCACTGTTCGTGGACTGAAGGTTCTGAAGGGCGATCTGCGCGCCGATGTTCGTGTTAACGCTGTTCAGCGCCATGACGATATTCCTTGTTTCAAGGTGTCCGACGCCATTTTGGCTGCCGGGAGCATTTTGCTCGCAGCTATCGCAGCAAGGACGGGACCAGTCGCCAGACCGGCATGCCGGACGGCCGATCGTTGTTTTTGCTGCGTTAGTTCCTGTTAAGCACGTCGCGGACCCGGCAGAATGTGCCGGGTGGACGGCAAGAACTGCCCGGTCGCCCTGCAGTTTGTGCCTCCGGCGCGTCCCTACCGCCGCATCCACGGCCAGAGGCGACGCGGCGGCTCCGCCCACCGGTCGAGCAGGGCGCGCTCGGCCAGCAGGGTCTCGACCGCCAGGCTGCGGGCGGCGTCGCAAAGAACAAGGGCCCCTCCCCGTGCGGCGTAGGACGCCTCGAGGTCGGATACGTCAGGCGCATCAGGAAGCCGGTCCAGCCGGCAGGGCGTCGTCGCCGCCGCCGGCAGGATCAGCCGGGGCGGCGGCGCAGACGGCGGGGGCGAGATCGCACAGCCGGCGATCATGCTCGCGCAGACGGGCGGCGCGAGCGGGGTCCAGCGGGAGAGAGGCGTCATGGGCGCTCCTGGCATGGTCAGCGGCGCGGCCGGTCGCCCGGGCGACCGAGACGGCCTGTTGATGATGGATGTCGATGCGGCGCGCCTGGTCGGCCGCGCCCTCGACCTCGAGCCGGCGCGCGGCCGCGTCGGAGTCCGCCGCCGCGGCGCGGGCTTCGGCTGCGGCGAGACGATGGTCGGCCAGGCCGAACGGGTCCCAGCGAAGCCCGAGGCCGCGCCCGAACGCCAGGAGGGCGACGACCGCAAGCGCCACGGCCAGACCCCAGCCCGGCGGCGTCAGCGCGCGAAGGATGGCCAAGGCCCTCACGGGAACGCCTTCCGGTCCAGCTCGAAATGAGGGCCGTCGCGCAGGGTCGGCCAGTCGCCGCCCCACACGATCGCCGTGCCCTGGCGCGCGGCGGCCGCCTTGAAGGCCGCGGCGATGCGCGGATACAGCGGCCAGTCCCAGCGCACCTGGCCGTCGACAAGGGCCGCCACGTCGACAGCGTGGCCAGTCAGGTGACGCGACTTGCGGGTGCGGCTGGCCCCGGCGCGCACAAGAGCCGCCTGCCGCTCAGGCGTGCGCAGCCCTTCGGTGACCATGAAATCGACCGGCGTCAGGGCCGAGGCCTCCTTGACCAGGGCCACGAGCCGGGGGTGCACGCCCGCCAGCCGTTTCAGCGAACGTTCGGACAGGCGGAAGCTCATGACCGCCTCCCCGGCAGGGCGCCCAGGCTGGCGATCAGCTGCTGCGCGGTCGGCGCGACGAGGTACAGCACCATGGTCAGGGCCAGCAGCGCCATCAGGCCCCGGGCCAGAGCCGGCGCGGCCTCCGGCGGCGTCGCGGCGATCAGCCGGTCCAGCAGCAGCCAGGCCCCGCCGCTGGTGGCGAAGACATAGAGCCTGCGCCACAGCCAGCGGCCCTCAGCCAGAGTGACGGGCGCCTCTTCGGGCGGGAAATCGGTCATCGGACGTCCTCCGGATCGTCAAGGCTGCAGCCGGCGCGACGCCAGCCGTCGACGCCGTGGGTGAACAGATCGGCGTCGGTCAGGCGGCGGGGGACGTCCCACGCCTCCTCATCCAGCAGCAGGGCGTCACGCCAGTCGTCATGAGAGGTCAGGGAGCGGGTCATCCGAGCGCCGTGATCCAGACCACGCCGGCGGCGCCCGAGCCGCCGACGCCTCCAGCCGTTACGCCGGCCCCGCCGCCGCCGCCGCCCGCGCCGGCTCCTCCGCCCGCGCCCCCGGCATGGCCCGTCCCCGCGGCGACCGCGCCCCCGCCGCCTCCCCCGCCGCCAGCCCAGTGAAGGGCGGGTTGGGGGGCGGCCGCGCCCGCCGTTCCAGCGCCGGATCCGCCCGCGCCGCCGGGAGCCTGAACCGCCAGACCGCCGCCGTCGCCGCCGGCTCCGCCGGCCCGGACGACGCCCGCGCCATCCAGTCCTCCCCCCGCTCCGCCGCCGCCCGGTCCATCCGGCCGGTCCCGGTCCCTGCCCGGCGCGCCGGCTGTCGCGACGCCTGAGGCGCCGCCGGCGTTGGACGCGGGCGCTCCGGCGCCGCCGACGCCTCCTGCCCCGCCCGCGGCTCCGTCCTGACCGCCGCCGCCTCCGGCGCCCTTCAGCAAAACCACGCCGCCCAGGGAGACGACGCTGTCAGCCCCGTCCGCGCCCGATCCGCCCGCCCCGACCTCGATCGTCAGGCCGGCGCCCAGCAGATCCGCCGGCCACGCAGCGCGGCTGACGCCGCCCGCCCCGCCCCCGCCGCCCCCCGGACGCGCGCCCGAGCCGCCGGACGCGCCGCTTCCGCCCCCGCCGCCGCCGCCCACGGCCACCGCCTCGACGCTTCGCGCCCAGACGGGCGGCGTCCAGGTTCCGGATGCGCTGAACACGGTCACGGACCGTCGGACGACGCCGCGGGTGAAGACCGCCCGGCCTGTCGCCCGCTCGACCGAAAAGACGTCGCGCCAGTCCGACCCGTCCGCGCTGACCTTCAGCCTGAGGTCGTCGTCCCCCACCAGCCCCAGCTCCGCCCGGCCGCCGTATCCGCTCTGGAACACCAGCGACAGGACGTCGCCCGCCGTCTCCTTGTTGAGCGTCAGCCGCAGGTCGCCGGTGCCGCCGGACGCCGCCTCCCGGGCGGTCCACAGGGCGTTGTTCAGCCTGGCGAGGAAGGGGTTCCAGCTGTCGGCCGTGGCGCCGAGGCCCAACCGGCCGAGATCCTGGATTTCCCCCAGCCTCCGGCCCAGGGCGACCCAGCCGTCCCAGTGGCGCACCACCAGCTCGGCCGCATCCCCGACCAGGACCACCAGCCCGTCCGGGGCCGCGACCGCCGTCCAGCCGCCGCCCTCGGCCCGCACCAGCGTCCCGGCCGGGCGGGCGCCCCAGTCCGCGCCAGTCGCGCCGGCGGGCAGGATCCACAGGGCGCCGTCCGTCGGCGCGGTCGGCTGGGCTGTCGTCGTTCGGCTGACCACCGCGGTCTGGACCAGGGCGTCCAGCCGGGTCAGGGCCTCGTTCAGGGTCACATGTTTCTGCATCTGCCCGGCCGCCAGATAGGGCAGCTCCAGCCGGGCGCTGTGGTCGTCGCTCATCGTTGTCTCCGCACGGTTTGTCGGAGATCAGTGTGGGGGCGGCGCTTCCTGCGGCTGGCAAATGACGCTGGTTCCGGTCGAAAACCGCGACAAATCAGTGGCCTGACGTCCGAAAGTCGTCTGGTTCAGCGGGAAAGGTTAGCGGGGAAGCCGTAGTGGAAGGGCTGGACGGCCTCCCCGCCTGACGGGCCCGTTGGCTGTCAGGACCATGCGGTGCGCTCGCGCGCGACCGCAACGGACTCGTCGCAGCCAGCTACGGGCCGTCCGCGCGCGCGGATGCGATCAGAGACGCTGAAGTTCGCCCGAAGCGACGACGGGCCCGTCGGGATGATCCGGCGGCGGCGTGTGGCCGGGGGCCTCCATGGAGACGGCGACCGCATTGGCCTGGCCGGCCTTGCCGGACAGGGCCCGGCCGAGGTTGTGGCGCGAGGTGGCCGAACCGTCGATGGCGCCGACCAGCTGGACCCCGCCCTCGGGCATGACCAGCCACAGGTGCGGCACCCGCGTGTCGCCGGCCATCTCGGTGGTCGGCGCCAGATACAGTTCACCGGTGCCGGGGTCATAGGCGATGGTCATGGCCGCCGCCCCGTTCTCGAGCGTCAGGGTGGCGACGCGCGTCACCGCCACGGGCGCCGCCGGCGCGGGAGCCGGCGGAACCGGAGACGGCTGGGCCAGCAGCACGACGACCGCCGCCAGACTGGCGGCCAGCAGGCCGGTGGAGCCCACGGCCCACGTCCGCCAGAAGGCCAGCCGCCGGTTGTCATTGGCGGCGACGGGCGGCAGGCCGGCCTCGACGCGCGGCCAGACGTAGGGGGACGGCGCGACGGGCGCAGTTCCGTCCGCCAGACCGGCGAGATGTTCATTCCACGCCTCGACCTCGGCCGCGAAGCCGGGATCGGCCGCCTCGCGCGCCCGGGCGGCGGCCTCCTCGGCGGGCGACAGGACGCGCAGGGCCAGTTCGCCGGCCAGGGCCCGGTCCTCGTCCATGCCTTCGGTGTCGGTCGGATCGGTCATGAGTCGAGACAGGCCCTCAGCCGCATCAGCCCCCGCCGGATCCAGCTCTTCATCGTCCCCAGCGGCACATTCTCCCGCGAGGCCAGGGCGTCATAGGTGACGCCCTCGAGGAAGGCCGTGCGGATGGCCCCGCCCGTGCGGTCGTCCAGTTCGCCGAGACAATCGTTCAAACGGCGGACGTCGTCGCCGGACTCCAGCGCCTGGGCGGGCGACGGCGCGTCATCGGCCACCTCGAAGGCGTCGTCGATCGGCGTCGCGCCGCGCATCGCCGTTCCGGACCTCAGCCGGTCGATCGCGCGGTTGCGGGCGATGGTCACCAGCCATGTGATCGGGCTCGCGCGGGACGCATCGAAGCTCCCGGCCTTCCTCCACACGGTCAGATAGGTGTCCTGCAAAACGTCCTCGGCCAGTTGGCGGTCAGCCAAGATACGCAGGGTCACGCCCAATAGCTTCGCGGAGGTCGCGTCATAGACGCGGCGGAAGGCGGCGCGGTCGCCCTGGCCTGCCTGGCCGAGGGCCATGGACAGTTCATCGCGGGTGAGGATGGAACTCATACAGGCGTCCGTCGAACCATAGGCGGGACCAGACGTCGCGCGCCGTCTTTCGTCAAGCCGTCAGTCATGCAGATAGACGATGCGGCGAAGCTTCGGGTTCCGGCGCATGTCGGCAAGGTGGCGGTCATGATCCCCCGAAGCCCGGGACTCGCGCTCGCTGGCCTCGACCCAGTGGGTGCTCTCGATGTCCTTCTGCAGCGCCTTCGCCGCCATCAGGTGGCCGGGAAAGAAGAAGTCGACCACGTCGGGGGCGAAGGGGATCACCTCGCCGACGGCCGTGGTGGCGCTGTCGAGGCCCAGATAGCCGATCATGCGCATCAGGGTGGACGGCGTGGCCCTGGCCTTGCCGGCCTGGACCAGCAGCCAGCCGGCGGCCCCGACGCTGTAGACCGTGCCCACAACGGGGATCCAGGTCAGCAGACCGTCAAGACCGATGCCGAACGGGCCGATGCCGACAGCCCGGTCCGACAGCTTCTTCACGCCCTCGACATTGGACCAGATCTTCTCGATATCCGCGACGGACCGTCTGGCCATGCCTGCCCCTCTCCAGTTAAGCGAGACCGTAACGCGCCATGANCGCAGACCGAGTGGCCAGCCAGGCCGTGACGCCCTCGACATTGGACCAGATCTTCTCGATATCCGCGACGGACCGTCTGGCCATGCCTGCCCCTCTCCAGTTAAGCGAGACCGTAACGCGCCATGACGAMCCCCGTTCACCCTGAAAGRCAAGGACCGCACATCAGCGACCTGTGGGCAGGACGACGACGTATCGAAACGCTGTTTCAGCTGGCCCTGACAGCGCCGCTGCTGCTGGGCCTTCTGGCGCTGTCGGGCGTCGGCCACCGCTGGGTGGACATCCTGTTCCAGTTCACCGCGCCGGTCCTGATCCTGACCGTCCTCCTGACGGCCGCCATTGTCGGCGCCCGGATGTGGGCGGCGACCCTGCAGGGGCTGGCTGCGATCGTCGTACTGGCCCTGGCGGTGGCTCCGCAATGGTTTCCCGCCTCGGCCCCGCCCCGTCCGGGCGCTCCGCTCGTGCGCATCTATTCCGCCAATGTGCAGGCCCTGAACACGGATGTGGACGCGATCAGGCTCTCGCTCCTCGCCGCCAGCGCCGATGTCGTCGTGCTGATCGAGGTGGGAGACGCCCCTGCGGCGCGGCTGGACCAGGTTCTGGCGGACTATCCGTACCGGATCGCCAGTCCGCGCATCGACCGTCCCAGCGGCGCGGCCCGGTCCGTTGTCGCCTCGCGCTGGCCCTTGACGGCGATCCGCGACCGGCCGGACGGGCTGCACGCGGTCGGAGCCACGGCCCGGACCCCGTTCGGCCCGCTTAACGTCGTCGGCGTCCACCTGACCCGGCCATGGCCGTTCCAGGAGCAGTGGGGCCAGATCAGCCAGACCATGGCGCTGGACGCCGTCGTGTCGGACCTGAGCGGGCCGGTCGTCGTCGCCGGTGACTTCAACAGCGTGTCCAGCGCCCGCATCGGCCGCCAGATCCGGCGCGAGCTCGGCCTGCACCCTGCCCCCGGCTTCCCCGGCACCTGGCCCAGCGCCGCGCCGTCCGTGTTCGGGGTGACCATCGACCAAGTCTACCGTTCGCCCGATCTCGCCTTCGTCAGCCGCCGCCTCGGCCGTCCCAGCGGCTCGGATCACCGTCCGGTGGTGACCGAAGTCACCCTCGCGGCGGATTGACCAGCGCGGCCAGCCGTTCGGCATGGCCCTCGGAGGGGAAGTCGTCCGCGATCCAGCCTTCCTCGAACGCCTTCAGCAGACGGCCGGTTTCCGGGCCCGGCGGGACGCCCAGCCGCGCGATCTGACGGCCTCCGACGGGCAGGCCGGGCGGGGTCCAATCCCGGGCCAGGGCGATCAGGCGGCGCGCGGCCTCCGCCCGGTCCGGCGTCTCCGTCCAGCGCCGGTACAGGGAGTCGGTGACGGCGCGGGCGCCATGCCGATAAATCGTGGCCCGGGCCGCCGCCTCGCTCATGGACAGGTCCACGGACGGGAGAGCCGTCGCACCCTGCATCAGCCGGTCCCTGACGGCGTTGGCCAGCCTTAGCCGCGCCGAAACGCGCTTCGCCACCTCAACATCGGCGGGCAGCAGGGTCATCAATCTCAACACCGGATCGCCGCTCAGGTCGACGGCGGCCTCGAACAGCGCGCGTGAGGTCGCCTTCGGCAGAACATGGCCCAGCACCCCGGCCGCATCCATCGCCGTCATGGCCGGGCGCGGATCCGGCGCCGCCAGCAGTTTCATCAGCTCCTTGGACACCCGTTCGGCCGACAGGCGGTCCATGCCCGCCGCCCGCTTGCGGCACGCCGCCAGGGCCGCCGCGTCCGGCTCCCCCCGCCCGTACCAGGCGAAGAAGCGGAAGAAGCGCAGGATGCGCAGATAGTCCTCGGTGATCCGCGTCTCCGCATCGCCGACGAAGACGATACGACCCGCCTCCACGTCCGCGACGCCCTGGCCGGTGGGATCGAACACCTGACCGTCGGCGTCGGCATAGAGGGCGTTCAGGCGGAAATCCCGCCGCGCCGCGTCCTCGGCCCAGTCATCGGTGAAGGCCACGGTGGCGTTGCGGCCGTCGGTCGAGACGTCCCGCCGCAGGGTGGTGATCTCGAACGGCGTGCGCTCGCTTATCGCCGTCACCGTCCCATGGGCCATGCCCGTGGGCACGGCCTTCAGTCCGGCGGCGCGGATGGCCCTGTCCGTGTCCTCGGGCTTCAGCGTCGTGGCGATGTCGATGTCGTCGACCGGCACGCCGAGCAGGGCGTTGCGCACGCAGCCGCCGACAAAGCGCGCGCAGCCGGGACCGCCCGCCGCCTCCAGCGCCGCCATCACCGCCCGGGTCGAAGAGGCGGCCAGCCACGGCTGGTCGGTCAGGCGAAGGGTCATGCCGCGTCCTCCGCCGCCGCCGCTTCCGGCGCGGCCTCGTCGTCATACAGCCGCGCGTGCAGGGCGCGGATGATGCCCGCCGTCACGCCCCAGATGTAGCGCTCGCCGAAGGGCATGGCCCAGAAAAAGCGCGGCGGCTGGCCGTCCCGTTCGTACGAATCCTGGCGGTGGTTCGCGATGTCCATCAGGAAATCCCACGGGACCTGGAACACCTCGGCCACCTCGCCCAGGGCGGGCGTGGTCCGGGGCGATCGGCTCAGCCACCCGACGACCGGGGTGACCAGAAAGCCCGTGCCGGTTTCATAGGCCTCGCCCACCCCCAGAACCTCCACCAGCCCCGGGTCCAGCGCCACCTCTTCCATGGCCTCGCGCAGGGCCGCCTCGACGGCGGTCTCGCCGGGGTCCAGCCGACCGCCCGGAAAGGCGATCTGGCCCGTGTGGCTTGCCAGGCTGTCGGACCGGCGCGTCATCAGCACCGTCGCCCCCTCGGGCCCGGCGATAACGGGGATCAGCACCGCGGCGGGCCTCAGCGTCCGCTCGGGCCGGACCGCGCCCGGGTTCAGGTCGAAGTCCGAGCGGGTGGCGGCTCCGTCCGGGCTCCAGTCCGAGGCCGGCTCCAGCCGCTCGATCAGCCGCGCGCGGAGTGTGGACAGGCTCATTCCACCCCCGCCCCGACGGGGCCGAGGGCGAAGGCCGCGCCGTTGGAGCGCACCGTCAGCCGCCCGTCCTCGACCTCGGCCATCTCCACCAGTTCATAGAAGACCGGGCGGGCGATCCGCGCCCACAGATCGGCGCGCACCCGCACCGAGGGCGCGGGCTCGCCCGTCGCCGGATCGGTCTGAACGACGATGGGATGGTCCGGACCGGCCTCGGCCTCGTCGCCGACGTCCGTCGTGAAGACCAGGGCCGCGCCGCGCCGGGTCACGGACACCGCCCGGAACGGCAGATCCTCGACTGTGATCGACAGCTTCTCGCCCGGCGTGACCAGCACATGGCCGTCGTCGTCCTTGCGCAGCACGGTCGAGAACAGCCGCACCAGCTCGGCCCGGCCGATGGGCGAGCCCTCGTGCATCCAGACCCCGTCGCGGCGGATGACGATGTCGATCTCGCCGCAATGCGCCGGATGCCACAGATGCACCGGCGGCAGACCCCGGCCCGGCGCCTGCTTCGCCGCTTCGGCGACGGCGGCCAGTCCGGTGTTGCTGTCGGCGGGAGAAGCCATGGGTCCAGACTTAGGCGTCGCGACGGCGACGGCAAACCCCTTCTATCGGACGGGCCGAACCAACCCCGTGGGCGAACCCGCGCCGCGCCACAGCACGCGGCCACGGTCCACGGGCCCCCGCAGCTGTACGTCTGGCGCGACGGAAAAGCCGAACCGCTCGAAATAGCCCATGTCGCCGACCAGCAGGATGTCGGTTCCGACGCTGGCGGCATGATCGACGCAGGCCTGCACCAGGTCCGCGCCCAGCCCGGCCTTGCGGCTGTCCGAGGCCACCGCGATGGGTCCCAGGAACAGGGCCGGCGTGTCGCCGACCGTGATCCGCCACAGGCGCACCGAGCCGATCACCCGTCCCTCGTCGCGCGCCACGAAGCCGGCGGCGACGCCGGCCCGCTCGCGCAGCCGCTCGGCCGTCTTGGCGAACCGGCCCGGACCGAAGGCGGCCAGCACCAGCGCTTCGACCGCCGCGGCGTCGGCGGGAGTCTCGGCTTCGATGCGCACGGGCGCCGGTTTGGGCAGGGGGTCGAACATCAGGCGGCGCAACTAGGGCCGTCGCCCCGGCGAATCAACCGGCTTTCGAGAAATCGGGTGCGCGCTTCTGGCTGAAGGCCATGAAGGCTTCCATCGCCTCGGGGCTCTTCATCTGGCTGCCGAAGACCTCGCCCTCGCGCTGCATCAGGGCCCAGAGGCGTGCCGAATCCCGCATCAGCGCCTTGGTCTTGCGGATCGAATTGGGCGCGCGCGCCGCCAGCTTGCCGGCCAGCTCGAGAGCCGTCGCCTCGACCTGATCGGCCGGGACCGCGCGATTGGCGAGGCCCCAGGCCAGCGCCGTCCGCCCGTCGATCGGCTCGCCCAGGGCGAAGATCTCGAACGCCCGCTGATGGCCCAGAACCGCCGGCAGAAGCAGGGACGAGGCCGCCTCCGGCGCCAGGGCCAGGTTGATGAAGGGCGCCGACAGCAGGGCGTCCTCGGCCACCACCACCATGTCGCAATGCAGCAGCAGGGTCAGGCCGATGCCGACCGCGCGGCCGCGCACCGCCGCCACCGCCGGCTTGTCCAGCTCGGCCAGGGCCTTCAGGAAGCGGAACACCGACATGTCCAGCGGCTCGCCGGTCTGCGATCCGATGGCGATGAAGTCGGCGATGTCGTTTCCGGCCGAGAAGCTGTCGCCCTCGCTCCGGAACAGGAGCACCCGCACGGCGTCGTCGGTCCGGGCCCGCTCGGTCGCCTCGGACAGGGCGGCGTACATCGCCTGGGTGATGGCGTTCTTCTTCTCGGGACGGGCGAGGGTGACCGTCAGGACGCCGTCGGCGACACTCGTCTGAACGTGCCTATCCATCGACCGTCTCCGTGCTCAGCCGAGGTCCCGCGGATCGCCTCTCTCGTGCTGAAGGTCCTGATAGACCGCCGCAGCCCCCCGACCAACCGGGATAATCGACTGGCGTCCAGCAACCGGAAGGCGATCCAATCAGCTTCAACAGGTATTTTCCTTGCATCACGGCGGTTCGTGAGATGATGTAATGCTGCAACATCAGGGGCACGGTCATGAAGCGCTGGGTTTCTCTTTACTCCATCGCGGCCGGCATGGCGGGGGCGCTGCTGGTCGCATGCGTCGCGACACCCAGCTTCGCACAACTCGGATCCGCCCCGATGGGCGCAGGCGATGGCCGCAGTTCCGGCGTAGCGGAAGCCGCGGGTCCGTACCTTGAAAGCGTCACCGCTCCGATCCGCAGCGTCACGCCGTCGCGCCTGCGCAATCTCGAGCGGCGCGAGTTCGAGGCCGAAGATCTCGAGCGCAGACGTCTGGAAATGGACGACGGCCGGATACGGGCGGACATTGACGCCCAGCTCGAACAGGCGGGGATTGTTTGCGGGGTCCGGGGCTTCAGGCGGGTGGGCACCACGCCCGATGCGCAGTCGATCTACGAGGCCGCCTGCGGGAATGGACCCGGCTATGTGGTGATCAACGGCGTCGAGCCCCGCGCCACCAGCTGTCTGGTGCTGGCCGGCGGCGCCGCCAGCGCCCTCCGCCGCGACCCGAACGCGACCGTCGGGGCCCAGTGCACCCTGCCCGAGAACCAGAACGGTCCGCAGGTGATCGGCGCCTGGGCGAGAGAGGCGGGCGTCGCCTGCCGGGTCGACCAGGCGGAATGGCTCGGACCCAACGAAGCCGGCTTCGACGTCTACGAAGTGGGCTGCGACGGCACCGAAGGCTACTGGCTGGAAAAGGCGGCTTCGGGCTGGTCGCTGGCGGGGTGTCTCCAGGTGAGCGCCGAAGGTCAGAGTTGCCGGTTCACCGCGCCGGGCGAGCAACATGCCTGGATGCGGGCCCGCCTTGCGGGCACCCCGGCCGAGGGCTGCGACGTCGCCGAGATCCGCATGATCGGCGTCTCCGCTCTGGGCCGCCATTACGAGACCCGCTGCCGGGCGCCGGGCCAGGGCTTTGTCGTTCGCATCGAGCGGGAGGGACAGGCGGCTGACGTCACACCCTGCACCGAGGCGGAGGACTGCGCCCTGACCCTCGCCGCAAGGTCAGAGGGTTAGTCGCCCGGCCTTCCGGCCGGTTCGGCGCGAGCCGGATCGGCTACGCCGCCTCGTCCTTGCCGACCAGCGTCCACCAGTCGACGCCGTCCGCGTCGCGCGTGCCGCTGACCCGCCCCCGTCGCCGCAGATAGTTCAGATGCGCCAGGGCCTCGCCGGTCGCCATGCCGCGCACGCCGTCGCCGACCGGTCGCGCGAACAGGGCGCCGAAGACATCGACCGCCCGTTTCGGCTCCCTCAGCGACTTCTCCAGTCGCTTCAGCGCCGTCATATGGCCCCGTATCAGGGCCTCCAGCCGCGTATGGGCGCCGCGGAACGGCTCCCCGTGCGACGGCAGCACGAGCACATCGTCGGGGAACACCGTCTTCATCCGCTCGAGCGACTCGAGCCAGTCGCCCAGCGGGTCCGCGTCCGGCTCGGTCGGCCAGACCGACACGTTCGACGATATCCTCGGCAGTATCTGGTCGCCGCCCAGCACCACCCCGTCCCCCTCGCGCCACAGGCAGGCGTGTTCCGGACTGTGCCCCTCGCCCACCACCACCCGCCAGTCGTGGCCGCCGATGGGCAGGCGATCGCCTTCGCGCATGCGCACATAGCCCGAGGGCAGGGGCGACACCGCCCGTCCGAACTGGCCGTACTCGCGGCGGTATGTCTCGACCTGGGTCTCGTCCCACCCGGCGGCGCGATAGTGGACAGCCCCGGCCTCCGGCGCTGGCTGGCCGGTGTCGGCCAGCAGCATCCGCCCGGTGACATATTCGAGCCGGGTCATGGTCAGGGGGACGCCGAACCGCTCGCACAGCCAGCCCGCGAGCCCGATGTGATCGGGATGCATATGGGTGCAGATCACCTGGGTGACGGGTCGCCCGGCCAGGGGGCCCGCCAGCAGGGCGTTCCATCGTTCGCGCGTGTCCGGGATGTTCAGCCCGGTGTCGATCACGGCCCAGCCGTCACCGTCCTCGATCGCATAGACATTGATGTGGTTCAGGGCGATCGGCATCGACAGCCGCATCCACAGCACGCCCGGCGCGACCTCCACGGCCTCGCCGAAGCCCGGCGGGTCGCCGAACGGGTAGGTCAGGCCGCGCGTCCCCGACGCGGCCTCGCCCGCTTGAGCGTTCAGAGCGCCGTCCGCCAAGTCCGTCTCCAATCAAAACTGAGGCCAGTTAAGCCGAAGCGACGGCACGCGTCCAGCGCCGTCACGGCCGCGCCTTGACCCCGCCACAACAGCCCGCCAAGGGTGCGCCACGGTTTTCCCCATCCGGAGTCTCATCGTGTTCCACAGAATGTTGCCCGTCCTGGCCGGCGGCGCCGTCGCCCTCGCCCTCCTGACGGCCCACCCGGCCCTGGCGCAGGACCCCGCCGCTCCGGCCGGCGGCCAGAGCGACGCGGATCGCGCTGCCGGCGCCATCAACGATCGCAATGAGCGCAACCAGCGCAACCGTCGGCCGCAGCGCCCGGCCGCGCCGGCCGCCCCGACGCCGGAAGAGATCAAGGCCGCGGCCCAGGCCCAGGCCACGGCCGCGGGTCTGACCTGCCAGGTCACCGAGGCTTCGAACCCCGGCGTGACCGCCGAACAGGTGAAGATCTATGAAGCCGCCTGCGCCACCGGCCCGGGCTATATCCTGATCGCCTCGACCCCGCCCCAGAGCTTCGACTGCCTCGAACTGGCCGGCACCGCCTACACCGCCCGGCTGCGCGACCCCGCCGCCGACGTGGGCCAGCAGTGCATTCTGCCCGCCAACCAGAACGGCCTCGCCGTTATCGGCGGCTGGGCCCGCGAGGCCGGCGTGACCTGCACCGTCGACGAGGCCGTCGCCATCGGCAAGAGCGACGACAACAACATCGTCTATGAGGTCGGCTGCGCCGGCGCCGACGGCTACTGGCTGGAGAAGGTCGCCACCGGCTGGAAGCTGCAGGACTGCCTGCAGATCGCCTCGGCCAGCGGGACCTGCCGCTTCACCACCGCCCGGGAACAGGCCGACGGATTCGAGCCCAAGCTGGCCGGCACCGAGGCCTCGGCCTGCGACGTGACCCAGGTGCGCCTGATGGGCTCCAACGCCAACGGCCGCTTCTACGAGGCCAAATGCGCCGCCGAGGGCGAGGGCTTCATCGCCCGTGTCAACAACGAGGGCGTGACCCAGCAGATCTATCCCTGCGCCACCGCCCAGCGCATCGGCGGCGGCTGCACCCTGACTCCGGCTCCCGCCGCGGCTCCGGCGCCCGCCGAGTAAGCCCGGGCCCGGCCCTGACGAAGACGACGCCCCGGGGTCCGCCCCGGGGCGTTTTCGTTTGCACGATCCGGCTTCACAGACCGGGCCGACACGCCGTACTCATGGCGCCATGCGCATCGCCACCTGGAACGTGAACTCGGTCAACGCCCGCCTGCCGACGGTGCTGGCCTGGCTGGAGGCGGCCAAGCCCGACGTGGTCGGCTTCCAGGAGATCAAATGCCTGGACGAGAAATTCCCGCGCGAGGCCTTCGAATCCCTCGGCTACAACGTCGAGACCAACGGCCAGAAGACCTATAATGGCGTCGCCCTGCTCTCGAAATACCCGCTGAGCGACGTGCGCCGCGGCCTGCCCGGCGTCGACGCCTCGGGCTTCGAGGCGGAGTTCGAACAGGCCCGCTATATCGAGGCTGTGATCGAGGCGCCCCGCCCCGTCCGCATCGGCTGCCTCTACCTGCCCAACGGCAACCCGATCGGAACGGAGAAATTCGCCTACAAGCTGGCCTGGATGGACCGGCTTCAGGCCCATGCGAAGGACCTGCTGCGCCAGGAAGAGGCCTTCACCCTGTGCGGCGACTACAACGTCATCCCGACGCCCGATGACGCGAAAAACCCGTCCGCCTGGGTCACGGACGCCCTGTTCCAGCCCGAGAGCCGCGCCGCCTTCCGCGCCCTGAATCACCTCGGCCTGTCCGAGGCCGGCGCGCTCGGCAAACAGCCGCCGGGGACCTACACCTTCTGGGACTATCAGGCCGGGGCCTGGCAGCGCGACCACGGCATCCGCATCGACTTCCACCTGCTGTCGCCCCAGGCCGCGGACCGCTTCGTGGGGATCGAGACCCACCGCGACGCCCGTGACATGGACAAGCCCTCCGACCACGTCCCCGTCGTCGTCGAACTGGAGGACTAGGCCGTGGCCGATGTGCTCCGGGTCATCCTGCTGGTCGCGCTGGCGACGGCGGCGCTGACCACCGCCGCCCTGGTGCTGGCCTGGTGGATGGAGCCGGTGCGGCGGATGAAGCGGGCGCTGCTGAAGTCACTGGGCGCCGTGCCCGAGGCCGAGGCGCTGTCGCCGGCCGAGGGTCGCGCCGCCGGACTCGACTTCGACGGCGCCCAGGTGGCGGTGCTGTGGAACCGGGGCGGCTCGGGCCTCGTCTACGCCTTTGACGAGATCGAGGGCGGCGAAATCATCGTCGACGGCCATGTCGTCGCCCGCGTCCGCCGCGGCGAGACCCGCAAGGCCCTGGACGTGCTGGCTCCGGAGGCCGAGCAGGTCACCCTGCGCCTGTTGTTCGCCGACGCCCGCCATCCCGAGTTCGAACTGGCCCTGTGGGACGCCGCCCTGCCCGTCCAGACCGGCTCGCCCGGCGAGGCCCTGCGGCTGGGCCGCCGCTGGCTGTCGCACCTGGAAGCGCTGCTGAAGGGGTGACCGGAAACCCGGCGCGTCAGCGCGGGAAGGTTCATCGCCGCGGCTGATTTGGGTCCCTGCCATTGCCGCTGCACCGGCCGGACGGGTAGAACCCCCCATCCCTGTTGTCCTGAGTATCCGAGGAGCCTCCGTGGCCCGCCTGTTCGACGCCTATATCATCGCTGACTGGACCGCCGCCGAGGGCAAGAAGCTGGGCGACGGCTCGGTGTGGATCGGCGTGGCCAAGCGCGACGTGCGGTTCCGCCTCTATACCGAGACCCACAACGTCGCCACGCGCGCCGAGGGCGAGAAGCTGCTGGTCTCGCTGCTGGCCGAGCACAGGAAGCGCGGCGATCGGGTGCTGGTCGGGTTCGACTTCAACTTCGGCTATCCCGCCGGCACGGCCGCGCGGCTGAAGCTGACCGGGACGCCCGCATGGTCGGCGATGTGGAAATTCATCGCCTCCAACGTGGTCGACAAGGCCGACAACACCAACAACCGCTATCAGGTCGCCGCCAAGATGAACCGGCTGATGACCGACGAGGCCTGGCCCCTGTGGGGCGCGCCCGCCAATCAGGCGCAGCGCTGGCTGACCACGACGAAGCCGCCCGCGGGCGCCGGCGCCGACATTCCGGAATACCGGGCGACGCAGGACGCCGTGCGCAAGGGCAAGCTGCAGCCCAAGTCGGTGTGGCAGATGCACGGCGCGGGGGCCGTCGGCGGCCAGACCCTGGTCGGCATTCCGGCCGTCCGCCGCCTGCTGGAAAGCCTCGGCCCCTCGGGCGCCGTCTGGCCCTTCGGCACGGGCTGGCGCGCGCTGGACACGGCCGACGTCGAGCCGCTGTCCGCGCTGGTGGTCGAGGTCTATCCTTCGATGTTCGATGCCAGGCCGAACCCCGGCGAGTTCAAGGATCAGGCCCAGGTCCGCGTCACGGCCGAGCATTTCGCGAAGCTGGACGAGGCCGGAACCCTGTCCGCCGCCTTCGCCCCGCCCAAGGGCGCGGACGAGGCCCTGATCGCGAAGGTCGAGCAGGAAGAAGGCTGGATTCTGGGAGCCTGACGGCTGGCCCGGCCCCTGATCATCGCCCATCGCGGGGCCTCGGGCGAACGGCCGGAGCACACCCGCGCGGCCTATGAGCGGGCCATCGAACAGGGCGCGGATTTCATCGAGCCCGATCTGGTGATGAGCCGGGACGGCGTGCTGATCGTGCGCCACGAGAACGAGATCGGCGGCACGACGGATGTCGCCGCCCGGCCAGCGTTCGCGGCCCGCCGGGCTACGAAGACGGTCGACGGGCGAGCCGTGACCGGCTGGTTCGCCGAAGACTTCACCCTCGCCGAGCTGAAGACCCTTCGCGCCCGCGAGCGCCTGCCCGAACTGCGTCCCGCCAACACCGCCTCCGACGGGCGGGAGCCGATCCTGACCTCCGACGAGGTGCTCGACATCGCCGCCGTGGCCGGCGTGGGCGTCGCGCCCGAGCTGAAGCATCCGTCGTATTTCGCCGCCCTCGGCCTGCCGATGGAGGAGGCGTTCGTGGCCGCGCTGGAACGGCGCGGCCTGACTGGCGCGGACGCCCCCGTCATCACCCAGTGTTTCGAGGTCGGCGCCCTGCAGCGCCTCCGGACCCGCATCGCCGCGCCGCTGCTGCAGCTGGTCGCCGCCTCGGGCGGGCCGTTCGACCGGACGGAGCTGGACTACGCCGCCATGACGACGCCCGAGGGCCTCGCCGACGTCGCGGCATACGCCGACTGGATCGGCGCCGACACGGCCCTGATCGAGCCGACGCCCGGCGCCCCGACCCGCCTGATCGCCGAGGCCCACGCCGCGGGCCTGAAGGTCGCCGGCTGGACCTTCCGCGCCGAGAACGCCTTCCTGCCGGAGGGCGACCGGATCGGCGACGCGCCGGCCGGGCACGGGCGACTGCGGGAGCGGCTGGCCCGGTTCGCGGGCTACGGGCTGGACGCGGCCTTCATGGACCAGCCCCGATATTCCCTTCCCCCTTTACGGGGGAAGGTGGCAGGCGAAGCCTGACGGATGGGGGCTGCGGCGCCCCGGTAGTCCGCCAAACCTTCCGACCCGCGCAGCCTGAAGCCAACTGGAGAGCCCCCATCCGTCTCGCTCCGCGAGCCACCTTCCCCCGCAAAGGGAGAAGGAATCGGAGAGTTACCCCGCGATCTGTCCGAAGTCCGCCACCCGGCCCATCACCGCGCGGACCTGTCCCAGCAATTTGAGGCGGTTGTCGCGTTCCGCGGCTACGTCGGAATTGACCATCACCGTGTCGAAGAAGGCGTCCACCGGAGCCCGCAGGCGCGACAGGGCCGTCATGGCGGCGGCGAAGTCCTCGGTCTCCAGCGCCGCGTCGACGGCGGTCGATGCCGCCGCCACGGCGAAGGCCAGGGTCGTTTCGGCCTCGGGCTGGTTCGGCAGGCCGGTGTTGACCATGCCTTCGGGCAGCGGGCCCTTCTTCTCCTCGGCCTTGAGGATGTTGGACGCCCGCTTGTACCCGGCCAGCAGATTGGCCCCGTCCTCGGTGGCGAGGAAGGCGTCCAGCGCCTCGACCCGCCGCACGATGCGGACGAGATCGTCGTCGCCCAGCGCGAAGACGGCGTCGACGAGATCGTGGCGCTTGCCCTGATCGCGGAGAAGGACCTTCAGGCGGTCGGCGAAGAAGGTCAGCCAGCCCGAGAGGATTTCATCCGGCGTCGTGCGCTGTTTGCCAATTCGAAGGGCAAAGCCGTCATCCAGATGCTTCCAAAGGCCTAGAACGTGGCTCTTGACTGCCTCGTTCTGCTTCCGAAAGTCCTCAACAAGCTCGGCTTCAATCGAAGGCGTCAATCGACCGTGCTTTTGAAGGTCGTGAAGGACGTTTTTCAGGACAGAGTCATTCACGAACTTCGTGGGAATTGAGGTCGAAGACTTCTCGTCTCCTTTGGACAGCGATGCCTCGGCTCCCCAGAAAACGATCCAAGGCAAGCTGTTCCGGTAAAGGTCCGTCAATTCGACCCGGATGCCGTTCTCCAAGATCAACCTGATAACGCCCAGCGCTGCCCGGCGGAGAGCGTACGGATCCTTCGAACCCGTAGGCTTCTCGTCGATTGCGAAGAACCCAACCAGCGTGTCCAGCTTCTCCGCAAGCGCCACGGCCACCGTCAGCGGCGCCGTCGGCACCGAGTCTGCGGGCCCCTGCGGCTTGTAGTGGTCGCGCACCGCGTCAGCGACGACGTCGGGATGATCGAAGGCGCGGGCGTAGTAGCCGCCCATGACGCCCTGAAGCTCGGGGAACTCCCCAACCATGCCGGAGGACAGATCGGCCTTGGCCAGACGCGCGGCTTGGTCGGCCTGATCCGGGTCGGCGCCGATCAGCGGCGCGATCCCGCGGGCCAGGGCGGCGATGCGGTCGACACGATCAGACAGCTTGCCCAGCCTGGCGTGGAACGTCACGCCTTCCAGCTTCTTCAACCAGGCGTCGAAGCCGGTCTTCAGGTCCTCGTCCCAGAAGAAGCGGGCGTCGTCCAGGCGGGCCGACAGGACGCGGCTGTTGCCGGCGGACAGGGCCTTGCCGCCGTCGGTCGCCTCCACATTGGCGACCACGACGAAATGCGGGGCCAGGCCGTGGGTCGCGGGGTCGCGGACGGCGAAATATTTCTGGTGGACCTTCATCGACAGCCGGATCACCTCCGGCGGCAGGGTCAGGAATTGCGGGTCCATGTCGCCCAGGATCGGCGTCGGCCACTCGGCCAGCCCCGCCACCTCGTCCAGCAGGCCGTCGTCGTCGACCAGCGCCAGCCCCCGGGCCGCGCAGGCCGCCTGGGCGCCCTCGAGGATGCGAAGCTTGCGGTCGACGACGTCCAGCAGGACGAAATCGCTCTCCAGCTTCGCCCGGTAGTCGGCGAAATCCCTGACCGCGAACGGCCGGCCACAGCCGAGGAAGCGATGCCCCTCGGTCAGGTCGCCGCTTTGGATGCCGTCAATCTCGAACGGGACCACATGGCCGTCGAACAGGGCCGTGATCCGCTTCAGCGGCCGGATCCATCGCAGCGTCCCCGAGCCCCAGCGCATCGACTTGGGCCATGGGAAGCCGCGGACGATGCCGTCGACCATCTCCGGGATCAGCACCGTGGTCGCCCGCCCCTTCTGGCTCAGCACCGCGAACCAGACGCCGTCGCGTTCGCTCAGCTGGTCCTTCGTCAGGCCCGTCTTGCGCAGGAAGCCGTCCAGCGCCTGTTCCGGCGCCGAGGTGCGGGGGCCCTTCAGCTCCTCTTCCCGGTCCGGCGTCGCGGCCGGCAGGCCCTCGACAACCAGCGTCAGCCGCCGCGGCCCGGCGAAGGTCGTCAGCGCCTCATACGTCAGCCCGGCCGCCTTCAGCCGCTCGGCCGCCATGCGTTCGAGGTCGCGCGCGGCGCCCTGCTGCATGCGGGCGGGGATCTCTTCCGAGAACAGTTCGAGAAGGAGCTGGGCCATTACGCGCGCCCCCTTTCCTGCTCGACCCATTCGACAGCGCAGGCCTTACACAGGTCCCGGATACGCCCGATGTAGCTCTGGCGTTCGGCGACGGCGATGGCCCCGCGGGCGTCCATCAGGTTGAACAGATGGCTGGCCTTCAGCACCTGGTCATAGGCCGGCAGCACCAGCGCCTGGTCCTGCGGCCCCTTCATCTCGAGGAAGCGCGACACCTCGACCACCATGTCCTCGAACCGGCGCTTCAGGCCGTCGACGTCATAGCCGTGGAAATTGGCTTCCGACTGCTGGCGCTCGTTCTCGAGGAAGACCTCGCCGTAGGTCAGGCCCTCCCTGGTGAACTTCAGATCATAGACGTTGTCGACGCCCTGGACGTACATGGCCAGACGCTCCAGCCCGTAGGTCAGCTCGCCCGAGACCACGTCGACCTCGATCCCGCCGACGCCCTGGAAATAGGTGAACTGCGTCACCTCCATGCCGTCGCACCAGACCTCCCAGCCCAGACCCCAGGCGCCCACGGTGGGGTTCTCCCAGTCGTCCTCGACGAAGCGGATGTCGTGCAGCTTCGGATCGATGCCGATCGCCGCCAGCGAGCCGAGATACAGCTGCTGCAGGTTCTCGGGGTTCGGTTTCAGGATCACCTGATACTGGTAATAGTGCTGTAATCTATTGGGATTTTCGCCGTAACGGCCGTCACCGGGGCGACGGCTGGGCTGGACATAGGCGGCCTTCCACGGGCGCGGTCCGAGGGCGCGCAGCACCGTCGCGGGGTGCAGGGTCCCGGCGCCGACCTCGATGTCATAGGGCTGCAGGATGGCGCAGCCCTGATCGCCCCAGTATTTGTGGAGCGTCAGGATCAGGTCCTGGAAGGCGAGCGGTTCGGTGGTCACAGGCGGGCTTTTTCGTCCGGGGAAGAAGGCGGCGGACCCTAGACGGCCAGACCCGCACGGAAAAGCCCTCCCCTCGAGGGGGACGGTTGGGAGGGGTGAAGGCACGACGACGCCGATAGGTCCGGGAGACCCGGTCGGAGTCTTCGTGCGCCACAGCGGAAGACGTACGCCCACCCCATCCCCCGCCCCTTCCCCCTCGAGGGGAAGGGGAGTGTTAAGCGGGATTTGGTATCAACCGGGCCATGAAGCTGATCGACCAGATGCGCCGCCGCGCCGCGCGCTATCTCGACATCGACCCGGTGACGATCGCCTCGCCGCGCGGGGTCTTCTCGCTGAGCTTCGACGACATACCCGCCAGCGCCTGGACCGAGGCCGGACCGGTGCTGGCCCAGCACGGCGTCAAGGCGACCTACTATGTCTGCGGCGGTCTGGCCGGCGGGCGCAACATGGACCGCGACCAGTTCACGGCGGCGCACCTGCAGGCGCTGCACGCGGCGGGGCATGAGGTCGGCTGCCATACGTTCGGTCACACCAGCGTGCTGCGCATGGATGCCGAGGCGCTGGGACTGAGTCTGGACGCCAATGCGGCCTGGGTGGCCGAGCGGCTGGACGGCCACCGGATGACGACCTTCGCCTGGCCCTTCGGGGACGCGACGCTCGGGGCCAAGCGGGTGGTGCGCGAACGGTTCGCCATGGCGCGCGGGGTGCGCGACGGGGTCAACGCCGGCCGCGAGGACCGGGCGCTGATCAAGTCGATCGGGCTGGAGAGCCGTCGCCTGCCGCACTACGACCTCGAGGCGCTGATGGCCGAGACGGGGGCGTCGAAAGGCTGGCTGAACGCCTATGGCCATGACGTGTCGGACCGGCCGACGGACTATGGCTGCACCCCGGACGATCTGGACCGGGTGCTGCGCGCGGCGAAGGCGGCGGGGCTGGAGGTGCTGCCGGTCGGGGCGGCCTGGGGCGTGGTGCGCTCATAATCCGTGCATCCCGGCGAAAGCCGGGACCCAGTCCTGTCCAGTTTGACGCTGGCGTTTCAGGATTGGCGGGCGCGGATCACCGGTTCCGCCGCATCACCCAAAGCACCGGGTCCCGGCTGTCGCCGGGATGATCGGAGATAAAATCAGGCCGCTTCCGCCAACCCCTGCGCCTTGCGCGCATCCGCCCACTTGATCAGCGCGGCTCTCGGCCAGGCCACGATCCACGATCGGGCGGTGTATTCGCCCTTCTCGATCAGGGCGGCGCGGGTCGGCGACGATGTCGCGGCGCGCTGGGTGTGGATGTCGCCCGGGCCCTGATGCAGCAGGAAGGCGCCGTGCTTCAGCGGGTTGACGCGCAGATAGGCGAGGCGCGGGCTGATCCGCTCCAGCGGCGGATCGTAGAACCAGCTGGAGCCCAGCATGCCGGCCATCTCGGGCCGGCGCTTGCAGATTTCGGCCGCCGTCGCCCAGGCGCGGTCCCAGCCGGCCTCGTTGAAATCGGACAGTTCGCGGGCCTCGGTGTGCACCTCCAGCCACGGCTTCCAGGCCTTTGCGGCGGCATAGGCCGGGATCACCGACCAGCCCCAGCCCTCGCGGGCGTGGCGCAGCACCTGTCCGGGCCCCATCGGCGACGACAGGTCGATCATCTGGGTGCGGGCCCCGGGCACGCTGAGGACCAGCGAGATGCGCACGTCCTTGGCCCAGTAGTCGCGGTCATAGGGATCGGCGGCGGCGGTGAGGAAGTCGGCCAAACGCTGGATCCATTCCGGATACAGCTCCAGCACGGCGGGCGGCAGGTCGGCGGCGGGCACCCGCGCCGGCAGTTCCAGCGCCCAGACGGCGATCAGGGCGCGGCGGTGATCGTCGGTCAGGGTGGAGCCGAAGGCCTCGGCCAAGGCCGCTTCGGCGCGATGGCCGGGCTGGTCGAAATCCCAGTGCGGGGCGGACGCCTCGGCTGCGGCGGCGGCGGCGGCCTTCAGCGCATGAATCCGGGCGCGGTCTTCCGCCGGGATCCGGTTGAGCACGGCCTCGAAGGCGGCGATCTGGGACCGGGAGAGCGTTTCCATGGCCGCAGGGTAGCAAACACCGGTTGTCCGGCGGTTAAGGCCGGCGGCGCACGGCAAGACGGCGGCGGACGCGGGTCCGCCGCCGTTCGGGGTTCAAGGCCGGATCAGCCGCCGGGCGACGGCGTGGGCGCGGGGGTGTCGTCGTCGTCATCCGCCGGATCGGGCGTATCGACCGGCGGAGTCGGACGCGAGGGGTCCGGCTGGGCGTCCACCTGTCCGTCGGTCGGATTGGGCACCGGCGGGGCGGCGATGGTCGTGGTGGTCGCGGCCGGCTGGCCGTTCGGAGCCACCGTGCCGGGAGCCGCCGGACGCGTCGTGGCTGTAACCCCCGGCGCCGTCGCCGCCGCGGGGGCGGGCGTTGCGGCGGGGGTGGCCGCGGGCGGCGCCGGCGTCGCGGCCGGAGCGGGGGCGGCCGGCGTCGCCATGGACCGGGCCGGGTTCAGGACCTTGTCGATGGCGAAGATCGCGCCGTTGGAGGCATCGATGTCGGCCCGGGTGATGGTCGCGCCGTCGATGCGCAGCGCCTCGCCGGTGCCGTCCAGCAGGACCTGGGTGCGGCTGGCGGTTTCGACGCCGCCCCTGGCGCCGGTGATCTGCGACGAGGAAACGTCGGCGACGATCACATGATAGAGCAGCAGGGTCCGCAGCTCCGCGGCGTTGGCGGGGTCCATCAGCCGCGTACGTTCCGCCTCGGGCACGGCCGCGAAGGCGGCGTCCGTTGGGGCGAAGATGGTGACGGCCGGGCGCGACTTGAGGATTTCAGTGAGCTGAGCCTGATTCAGGGCGGCCAGGAGGGTGGTGAAATCGCCCTGGGCGGTCAGGACATCGATGACATTGCCGGCGGCCGCCGGAGTCGCGGCCTGGGCGGGCGCGGCGGGCGTGGCGGGTGTGGCAGGCCGGGCTGGCGCGGCCTGGGCCGGAGGCGCGGCCTCGTCGGCCGGTTCGGCCGGCCGGGGAGCTGGCGTGGCCGGCGTGGCGGCGACCGCGGGCGTCGCCGGGGTGGCCGGGGTCGCCGGAACCGGCGTGGGGGCGGGCGGTACGGGAGCCGTCTGGGCGAAGGCGGCGGGCGCGGCGAGCAGGGCGGTCGCGGCGGCGGCGGTCAGCAATCGGAGGCGGAGCATGAATTCATCCCTTCTGGTGCGGACGGTCGCAAAGGGAGGGAGGGCGCGGCCGTCCGTAACGGAACCTGCAGCGTGAAAGACCTGGGCGGGGCCTCAGTTCCATTCCGGGGGTCGTCCACGGCCCGCCTGTCGACCTGCCGGCGCCCGATCTAGCGCAGCGTGGTCGACCGCACCCACCAGCCGGGACGGGCCAGGATCGGGCTCCGGGCGGCCGCGGCGGCGGCCTCGGCCGTGTCGAACAGGGCGAAGACCGTGGCCCCGGAGCCTGACATCCGGACCAGACGTACGCCGGGCAGTCGCGCCGCTTCCGTCAGGGCCTCGCCGATGGCGGGTTGCAGTGCGACGGCCGACGCCTCGAGATCGTTTCGTTGCGCCGTCAGCCAGTCGGCGACGGTGGTCGGGCGCCAGTCTGCGGGAGCCGCCGGGCGGTCGGGCGATCCCGCCCCGCGCCCGTCAAAGGCGCGGTAGACAGCCCCCGTCGGCGACGGCTCGCCGGGGTTGATCAGAACGGCCGGCAGCGGCGGCAGGCGCGGCTCGAAGGTCAGCCGGTCCCCCCGCCCCTCGGCCCAGGCGGCGCGGGCGTGCAGGCACATGGGACCGTCGGCACCGATCCCGGCGGCGACCTCGGCCAGGGCGGCATCGTCGAGCGTGAGGCCCAGCGCGTCCCGCGCGCCCTTGAGGGCGGCGCCCGCGTCGGACGAGCCGCCCCCCAGTCCGGCGGCGATCGGCAGCCGCTTGTCCAGGGTCACGGCCACGGGCGGGTCGCCGGCACCCGTCGCCTGGCCCAGAGCCCGCAAAGCCTTGAGGATCAGGTTATCGCCCCCGTCGCCCAGCCCCGCGCCGAACGGGCCGATGACGGTCAGCGACAGCCGCTCCGCCCGTTCGACCGTCACCCCGTCGCCGACGTCGGCGAAGGCGACCAGACTGGAGAGCGGGTGATAGCCGTCGGCGGCCACGGGCCCGACGTGCAGGAACAGATTGACCTTGGCGGGGGCCAGAAGACGAACCGGCGCCATGCCTCAGGGCTGGCCGCCGCTGGACAGGGGCGTCGGCTCGGGCAGTCCCCGGAGCAGCTTCTGCTCCACCCCGGTGCGGCGTTCCGCGTCGGGCTCCAGCGTCAGCACCCGGTTCCATTGCCATTCGGCCTCGCGGCGACGGCCCACCTGCCAGTAGGCGTCGCCGAGATGATCGACGATCTCGGCGTTGCCGGGCTGTTTGCCGACGGCCTCTTCCAGGGTCTGGACCGCAATATCGTACTGGCCCTGGCGGAACTGGGCCCAGCCCAGGGAGTCCTGGATATTGCCGTCCTCGGGCCGGGCGGCATGGGCCCGGGCCAGCATCTCGGCGCCCTCGGACACGCGCCGGCCGCTATCGACCCACAGATAGCCGAGATAGTTCAGAATGGTCGGGTCGTTGGGCTGGGCCTGCAGCGCGGCCCAGAGTTCGGCCTCGGCCTCGTCGATCCGACCCAGTTTCTCCAGCACCGCGCCTCGCAGGAAGCGGAACTGCGGCGGTTGTCCGGAGACGTTGAGCGTGGGCCGGTTCAATATCTCGAGCGCTTCACCCTGCCGGTTCATACCGTCGAGATGGGTGGCGAGCGTGAAGGCGAACGCCGCCTGGTTCGGCGCTGCCGCGTCCGCGCGCCGGAAGGCCTCCAGCGCCGCCTCGTCGTCGCCCTGTGCGCTCAGCGACATCGCCAGGCCGACCTGGGCCCGCGCGTAGGTGATGGGATCGGCCCGGCCGACGCGCGAGAACGCCGCCTGGGCCAGGAGGGGCTGGTTGTTGCTGAGGCTCTGGGCCAGTTGCAGCACGGTCAGATCGTCGGGGTGCAGGCTGTCTGCGAGACGCAGATAGATCGCTGAAACCTCATGGTTCTCGCCCGCGGTGGTCTGCAGGGCGGCGAAGACGAGGGCGTCCGAGGCGCGGCGCGGCGTGCCGNGAGCCAGCACGCGCGCCCGCCCGCTGGCGGCCCTGGACTCCGGATTTCCGCCGGTCAGGGCCGCATCGTAGACGGCCAGCGCCTCGTCGCGCCGTCCCTGCCGCTCAAGAAATTCAGCATAGTCGAGCGCATAAAGCATCGCGCCCGCGGGCGCCGCCATCAGAATCCTGTATTCGGCGTCGGCGTCGGCGACGCGGCCGCGGCTTTCCAGCAGGCTGGCCCGCTGCTGGTGCAGGATGAGGCCGGCGGGATCGGCGGGCGGCGCATCCACGACCTTCAACGCCGTCTCCCAGTCGTCCGCGGCCGCCGCGATGGTCGGGGTCAGATAGCGGGCGGCCGGGGCGAAAATCTCGAACGGGCCGGCGGTCAGCAGGGCGAGGCTCTGGCGGGCGTTTCCGACCCGCAGGGTCTCGACGACCTCGATCAGCCGGCCGACCTCGGCCAGTTGCGGCGTATCGGCGACGGTCGGCGTCAGACGGGCCACAGAGCCCAGATCGCCCGAGAACAGGCCCGACCTGAATGCCTCTTCGCCCAGCACGGGTTGCTCCGGGGCGAGGGCATGGGCTTCCCTCAGCAATTCCGAGCCCGCCGCGCGGTCGCCGCGAATGCTGGCCAGGCGGCCGGCCAGATAGAGGCCGTAGGCCGACTGGCCTGCGGCGTCGATCGGCACCGGGGCCCAGATCGCGGGGATGGGCGGCGCCGGGGATTCCGCCGCCGGCGCGGCTTCCGGTGCGGCTTCGACGATAATCGCCGGGGCCTCCGGAACGGGGGCAGCCTCCACCGGAGCACGGAGTCCGACCGCCGGCGGATCCTGCGCCCAGGCCGGTGAAGCCAGCGCCGTCAGGGCGCAACCGGTCAGCAGAAGGGCGAGGCGAGAAATGCGCATGCCGGAACCCTCACCGCATTATGCGGCGGCGACAAGGCCCCCTCGCCTCCTCGGCGTCACATATTCGGATAGTTCGGCCCGCCGCCGCCCTCGGGCGTGGTCCAGACGATGTTCTGGGACGGGTCCTTGATGTCGCAGGTTTTGCAGTGGACGCAGTTCTGGGCGTTGATCTGGAAGCGCGGATTGTTCCCGGCCTCGTCGTACAGCACCTCATACACCCCCGCCGGACAGTAGAGCCGCGCCGGCTCGCCGTAGAGCGGCAGGTTGACCCGGATCGGCACGGAAGCGTCCAGCAGCTTCAGGTGGGCGGGCTGTTCCTCGGCGTGGTTGGTGTTGGAGACGAAGACCGAGGACAGCTTGTCGAACGACAGCTTTCCGTCCGGCTTCGGATAGGCGATGGGCTTGTGCTTGGCGGCCTTTTCGGTCGAGCCGGCGTCGGTCTTGCCGTGCTTCAGCGTCCACGGAAGGTTCACGCCGAAGAGCGACGAGAACCACATGTCGATCAGGCCCGCCGCCCCGCCCAGCGTCGTACCGAATTTCGACAGATAGGGTTTGGCGTTCCGGACCTGTTTCAGCTCCTTGTAGACCCAGCTCTTCTCGTAGGCGGCCTGGTATTCGACCAGCCGGTCGCCCGAGCGTCCCGCCATGACCGCGTCATAGGCGGCGTCGGCGGCCAGCATGCCGGTCTTCATGGCGTTGTGGCTGCCCTTGATGCGCGGCACGTTCACGAATCCGGCCGAGCAGCCGATCAGGACGCCGCCGGGGAAGCTGAGCTTCGGCACCGACTGGAAGCCGCCCTCGGTGATGGCGCGGGCGCCGTAGGAGATGCGCGTTCCGCCCTCCAGATGCTCGCTGATCGCCGGGTGGTGCTTGAAGCGCTGGAACTCGTCGAACGGCGACAGGAAGGGGTTCTTGTAGTTCAGGTGCACGACATAGCCGATGGCCACGTAGCGGTCGCCGAAATGGTACAGGAAGCTGCCGCCGCCGGTGAATTCGTCCAGCGGCCAGCCGGTGGTGTGCTGGGCCAGGCCGGGGCGGTGCCTGTCGGCCGGGACCTGCCACAGCTCCTTCAGGCCGATGCCGTATTTCTGCGGNGTGGCGGGCCATGATGGTCTTGGCCAGCGAGCCGCGCACGCCCTCGGCGATGAAGACGTATTTGCCGTGCAGTTCGATGCCGGGCTGGAAGTCGTCGGTCGGCTTGCCGTGGCGGTCGATGCCGAAGACGCCGGCGACCACGCCCTTCACCGTTCCCGACGGCTCGTCCCAGACCACATGGCTGGCGGCCATGCCGGGATAGACCTCGACCCCCAGCGCCTCGGCCTGTTCACCCAGCCAGCGTGCGACATTGCCGAGGGAGGCGATGTAGCAGCCGTCGTTGTGCATCATCGGCGGCAGCAGGGGCATGGGCAGGGAGACCTGGCCCATAGGCCCCAGCACCATGAACCGGTCCTCGGTCACCGGCGTCTCCAGCGGCGCGCCGCGTTCCTTCCAGTCGGGGAAGAGCTCGGTCAGGGCGCGCGGATCGATGACGGCGCCCGACAGGATATGGCCGCCGATCTCGGCGCTCTTTTCCAGCACGGCGACGGTGATGTCCTTGCCGTCCTTTTCCGCCCGCTGCTTAAGGCGGATGGCGGCCGCCAGGCCGGCGGGGCCGCCGCCGACGATGACGACGTCGTACTCCATCACCTCGCGCTCGACCCCGGCCAGGGCCTCGGCAGGCGGCAGCTTGTCGATCACGGCTTCCTGCCAGGCGTCTGTCGCGCCGCCCTCGATCGCGTCCTCGGCCATGCCCTGATTTCCTCGTCGTCGGTGTGGTCTTGGTGTTTTCCGCTTATCGGAAGGTGACGCAAGGGTGGTCAAGGACTATCCCTGTGTGGACCGTCATGATGACCCAGCCCCTCGACGCCGCCGCGACCGAAAGCCTGCTCGCCTTCTGGCGCGACGCGGGGGTCGACGCCTGTTTCGAGGACGCGCCGGTCGACCGCACCCATGTCGTCCCGCCGCCGGCCGTCAAGGCGGTGGCCAGGGCCACGGCCTCGGTCATGGCCGCGCCCGACGCGGGCGACGCCCTGTCCGAAGCGCGCCGACTGGCCAGCGCCGCCTCGACGCTGGAGGAACTGGGTCAGGCCATCGCGGCCTTCGAGGGCTGTCCCCTCAGGGGCATGGGGGCCACGCAGTCGGTGTTCAGCCGGGGCAATCCCGAGGCGCCGGTTCTGGTCATCGGCGAGGGACCCGGCGCGGAAGAGGATCAGCGCGGCCAGCCCTTCATCGGCAAGGCCGGCAAGCTGCTGGACCGGATGCTGGCCGAGGCCGGGCTGGAGGGCCGGGTGTTCATCACCAACACCGTCTTCTGGCGTCCGCCGGGCAACCGTACGCCGACGCCGGCCGAACAGGCCGTGTGCGCGCCGTTCGTCGAGCGAGCCTTCGCGCTGCTGAAGCCGAGGGCGGTGCTGCTGCTGGGCGCGGCGGCGGCCAAATCGGTGCTGGCCACCGACGAGGGCATCATGCGGCTGCGGGGCCAGTGGCGGGAATGGCGGCTGCCCGAGGGCGCGGTTTCGGCGCCGGTGCTGCCCACCCTGCATCCCGCCTTCCTGCTGCGGCAGCCGATGGCGAAACGTCAGGCCTGGGCGGACATGCTGTCCCTCGCCGCGCGGCTGGATACGGTTGAATAACCGGACGCGTTCATTCTTCAGACTCAAAACTGCCCCAAAATGGGGAGAAATCTTGACATGGGCCGGGGGCGGTGGCGCCCTTTACGCCTGACGACCGAATGAACAGCGCGAAACAGCCCGGGTCGAGACGGGCTTGCTGAACGCTTCAAGGGGGCCGCCTCAGTGCCGTTTGATTTCCGCCGCGCGATCATCGCGCCGACGTTGGCCCTGGCGTTGTGCGCCCTGGCGACCGCCGGCCAGGCCGAGGAAGTCCGACGCGCGCCCACGGCCCTGAGCGCCGCGGACCGCCTCAGCTACACCACCGCCTTCGACGCCCTTCGACGTGGGGATCTGGACGCCGCGCGGGATTCCGCGCGTCAGGCCAACGACCGCGTCCTGCTGGGTCAGGTGGAGTTCGAACGTCTGTTCCACGCCGACTACACGGCCACCTATGAGGAACTGTCGGCCTGGCTGGCGGAGTATGCCGACCTGCCGTCCGCGGACCGCGCCTACACCCTCGCCATGCGCCGCCGTCCGGACGGCGCCCCGGAGCCCCGCCAGCCCTCCCGCATGGGCGGCGGCAGGAACTGGAACAGCATCGCCGCCGCCGGCGGCAACACCGAGGGCGATCCGATGAAGGCGGCCCGCGTCGCCCTGAACCGCGACGACCTGACCGGCGCGGTCGCCCTCGGCGACCAGTTGGGCGACTGGTGGACGGTCGGCCTAGCTCAATACCGGCTGGGCGAATTCGGCCAGGCCAAGGTCGCGTTCGAGCGCGTGCTGGACGATCCGACCGAGGACGGATGGGTCCGCTCGGGGGCCGCCTTCTGGGCCGCGCGTTCGGCGGCGCGGTCCGGCCAGCAGGATCGCGTCCAGCCGCTGCTGCGCCGCGCGGGCGCCTGGCCCGCGACCTTCTATGGCCAGATCGCCCTGCGTCAGCTGGGCGAGGAGCCGACGATCGAGAACCTGGGCCCGACGCCCTACGGCGCCGCCCGGGTGGAACGCGCGTCGTATCAGGTCGAGGAACCGATCGGCGTCGACGCCCGCGAGCTGGAGGAGTTCGTCCGGTCCGAGCCCCGCGCCCTGCGCACCGTCGCCTTCTTCGAAGTTGGACGCCGCGGCGACGCGCGCGAGGAATTGAAGACCGGCATTCGCGCCGCCGCCACCGACCGGGGCCGCCAGCTGTGGGCCGCCCTGGGCCGGGCCCTCGGCCCCCGGGTGACCGGGTCGGGCGACGACGTCCGCCGCATCGACGCCGACCGCTATCCCCAGCCGGTGATCGAGCCTGACGGCGGCTTCACCGTCGAACGGTCGCTGGTCTACGCCATCGCCCGCAAGGAAACCGACTTCAACGCCCGCGCCCGGTCCGGCGCCGGGGCCTATGGCCTGATGCAGGTCATGCCGACGACCGCCGCCGAACTGACCGGCGACCGGGGCTTCGTCAGCGAGCCGGAACGGCTGTTCCAGCCCAACGTCAACGCCCGCCTCGGTCAGGCCTATGTGAACCGGGTTCTGGCCCTGCCGGCGATCAACGGCGATCTGCTGCGGGCGGCGGCCTCGTACAACGCCGGCCCCGGCCCGATGGTGATGGCGGTGCGCAAACTGGGTCCCGACGCGGATCCGCTGCTGCTGATCGAGATGATCGACGTGCCCCAGGCGCGCGAATATGTCGAAAAGGTCGTGGCGGCCTACTGGATCTACCAGCGCATGAACGGCCGGCCGCTGCATACGCTGGACGCGGTGGCGTCAGGCGCGTCGCGGGTGCCCATCGCTCTGGATTACGTCGCGCCGCCGCCCGCTCCGGTGCAGGCGATTGATCTGGCGTCCGCCCCGCTAATGGCCGGGACCAACTAGCCGACCCCGGTCAGCGACCTGTCGGAAGCCCTCGGTCGGTCCCTGCGTCCGAATCTGACGCAGGCCCATGCTTCACTGACCGGCGCCTTCCGGTCTTTGACAACCGAATTCAGCGGGATTCCCCCACCCTCACGGACGCGGTGCAGCCGCCGCGCTCCGAGACGCATGAGACGGGTGAGACGGGTGAGACTGTGTTTTCGACCGCCCTGCCGCTCGGCTTGCGGACCCCGCGCCGCAGGAATGCGGAGACCCGCGACCTAGATGACGCTGACCAGCAGCAGGGCCGGCAGGCAACAGGCGATGACGATCATCAGCCCATAGACCATCAGGCTGGGACGGCGCGTTCCGGACTGCTGGACGGGCATGGGCATGAGGGCCTCCGAACGCTTCCGCGCTCTGAACCATCCGGAATACCGCCGTTGTCTTAAGGGCGGGTTCCGCGGATCGGTTAACGCCCGGCCAACGCCTCCGCCGTCCACTCCAGGAAATCGGGCTGGGCCAGCAGCGCGTCCCGGTAGGCGGCTGCGGTCCCGTCGTCGCCATGGGCGGCCAGATCGATCTGGAAATGCCGGAACCGCGCCGCCACCGGAGTGAAGAAGGCGTCGGGCACGGACCATTCACCGAACAGGTAAGGCCCGCCGGCGCCGAAACGTGTCCGCATCTCGCGCCACAGGGCGACGATGCGGCGGATGTCCCTGGCGACGGCCTCGCCGGTCGGCGGCGGCGAGCGGTCCGGGCCGACCATGGTGTGATCCGGCCCCATGCCGCAGTCGGTCCGCAGGCCCATGAAGCCGCCATGCATCTCGCAGGCCGCCGACCGGGCCAGCCAGCGGGGGTGGTCATCGGCGGGCCACAGACGGGCCTCGGGATAACGTTCGGCGCACCAGACCGAGATGGCCATGGAATCCCAGATCGTCTCGCCCTCGACCTTCAGCACGGGCACGAGGCGGGACGGCGAAACGGCCTCCAGCTCCGCGCGGCCGGCGTCGGAATAGATATCCATTTCCCGCACGGTGAAATCCGCCTTGCAGCGCTTCAGCACCAGCCAGGGACGCAGCGACCAGGTCGAGTACAGACGCGGTCCGATGATCAGTTCCATGAAGCCTCTCCCGATATCCGGCTTTCAGCCAATAGAGCCCGGGCGGGCCCGCCGCCAGCGCCGGATGGCCGAGTTCGGGGCCCCCACCCACAAGCGGCGCTTGACTCAACCGGTCGCGGGACCGACACGACCGGCCCATGATCAGCCGCTATTCCCGCCCCGCCGCCGTCGCCATCTGGTCGCAGGAGACCAAATACCGGATCTGGTTCGAGATCGAGGCGCACGCCGCCACCCGGATGGCCGAGCTGGGCGTGATCCCGACCGAGGCCGCCGAGGCGATCTGGGCCAAGGGCAGGGATGTGATCTTCGACGCCGACCGCATCGACGAGATCGAACGCACCACCAAACACGACGTCATCGCCTTCCTAACCCATGTGTCGGAGCTGGTGGGCGAGGAGGCGCGCTTCCTGCACCAGGGCATGACCTCCTCGGACGTGCTGGACACCTGTTTCGCGGTGCAGCTGGCGCGGGCCTCGGACCTGCTGGTTGACGGCGTCGACCGCGTTCTCGCGGCGCTGGAAAAGCGGGCGCAGGAACACAAATTCACGCCCTGCGTCGGCCGCAGCCACGGCATCCACGCCGAGCCTGTGACCTTCGGCCTCAAGCTGGCCGGCTATCACGCCGAATTCCAGCGGGCGAAGCGACGCCTGCTGACCGCCCGGGCAGAAATCGCCACCTGCGCCATCTCCGGCGCGGTCGGCACCTTCGCCAACGTCGATCCCGCGGTCGAGCAATACGTCGCTGACAGGATGGGCCTGGCCGTCGAGCCGGTCTCGACCCAGGTCATCCCGCGCGACCGCCACGCCGCCTTCTTCGCGGCCCTGGGCGTCGTCGCCAGCTCCGTGGAGCGGCTGGCGATCGAGATCCGCCACCTGCAGCGCACCGAGGTGCTGGAGGCGGAAGAGCCGTTCGATCCGGGCCAGAAGGGTTCGTCGGCCATGCCGCACAAGCGCAACCCGATCCTGACGGAGAACCTGACCGGCCTCGCCCGCCTGGTCCGCTCTGCCGTGGTCCCGGCGATGGAGAACGTCGCCCTCTGGCACGAGCGGGACATCAGCCATTCCTCGGTCGAGCGCGGCATCGGGCCGGACGCCACCATCCACCTGGACTTCGCCCTGCATCGTCTGGCGGGGGTGGTCGAGCGGCTGCAGGTCTATCCGGCCAATATGGAGAAGAACCTGAACCTGCTGGGCGGGCTGGTGCATTCCCAGCGCGTCATGCTGGCCCTGACCCAGGCCGGCGTCAGCCGCGAGGACGCCTATGCCGCGGTGCAGGAGAACGCCATGAAGGTCTGGCGCGGCGAGGGCCGGTTCCTCGACTTTCTCAAGGCGGACGCGCGGGTGACCCTTCCCGCCGAACAGCTCGAGGCCCTGTTCGACCTCGGCTATCACACCAAACACGTGGACACGGTGTTCGCGCGGGTGTTCGGCGCGGCGTGAGCCTCAAGCGCGCCTTCGACCCGGTCGTCGATGCGGACACTCGCCTCCTGATCCTCGGCAGCCTGCCCGGCGACGCCTCGCTGAGGGCGGCGCAGTATTACGCCCATCCGCAGAACGCCTTCTGGCGGCTGGTCGGCGGGGTCGTCGAGGTCGATCTGGCGGCCCTGCCCTATCCCGACCGGCTTGTCGCCTTGCAGGCCGCAGGCGTCGGCCTGTGGGACGTCATCGCCCGCGCCGTCCGGCCGGGCAGCCTGGACGGGGCCATCCGTGACGCGGAGGCGGCGGATCTGAACCTGCTGATCGAGCGGCTGCCGCGGCTCCGCGCCGTGGCCTTCAACGGCGCGACGGCCGCCAGAATCGGCCGACGCACCCTGCGCGCCGGACCGCACCTTCGCCTCATCGACCTGCCGTCCTCCAGCCCCGCGCACACCCGATCGCCCGCCTCCAAGGCCGAGGCGTGGAGCGTCCTGAAACCGTTCGTCGCGCCCTGACGCCCTGCGGTCACATGTCGCGCCGGATATCGTGATCACGGCGCATCTTTTCCCGCCCCGGCCAGTACCTGCACCGACGCCGCCGAGGGCGGCGCGTATCAGGAGACGCCCGATGAAACCGACCCGCCTGGCCACGCTCGCCACCGTATCCGCCGCCGCCCTGCTGACGCTGGCCGCCTGCAACAGCGCCGAGGACGCGGCTCCCGCCGAGGCCGCGGCGACCGACGCCTCGGCCACGGCTCCGGCCTCGACCGACCCGATGGTCGGCGGCGCCGCCATGAGCCCGAACGAGACCATCGTCGCCAACGCCGCCAAGGCCTCGAACCTGACCACCCTGGTCAGCGCCGTCACCGCCGCCGGCCTCGGCGAGACCCTGTCCGGCGCGGGTCCGTTCACGGTCTTCGCGCCCGACAACGCCGCCTTCGAGAAGATTCCCGCGGCCACCCGCGGAGCCCTGCTGGCCCCGGCGGGCAAGGCCGACCTGACGAAGATCCTGACCTACCACGTGGTCCCCGGCCGGCTGACCGCCGCCGACATCGCCTCGCAGGCCCAGGCCAATAGCGGCACGGCGACCCTGACCACGGTCCAGGGCGAGGAACTGAAGGTCTCGGCCGGCCCCAACAACACCTGGGTCATCACCGACGCCAAGGGCGGCAAGTCGACCATCAGCCAGGCGGATGTGATGCAATCCAACGGCGTCGTGCACGTCGTCGATACGGTTCTGATGCCGTAATCACGGCGCTGCTGTTGAAACGAGAAGGGCCGCTCCATCGCTGGAGCGGCCCTTTTTCGATCTGGTTGGGAGGACCCTATTCGCCGTTGCGGATCTGGTCGCGGGCCACGGACGACAGCTCGTCCATCTTGCGGCGGATCTCGCCTTCCGACACCGTCAGGCCGGCTCCTTCCAGATCCTGGGCGATCTTGCGGAAGACGTCTTCCTCGCCCGGCTGCTCGAAGTCAGCCTTGACGATAGCGCGGCCATATTCTTCGGCGCCCGCGGCGTTGAGGCCCATTTTCCCGGCCGCCCACAGGCCCAGGAGCTTGTTGCGCCGGGCGACCGCCTTGAATTCCTGTTCCTGATCGAGGGCGAATTTGGACTCGAAGCCCTTTTCCCGATCGTCGAAGGTGGTCATGCGCGTCGCGAGGCTCCGTCTGGCGGCCGAAAGCAGGGCCGCGTCGAGGTGGTCTATATCCACCCCATGCACGAACGCAACCGGAACTGACGGGGTTGCGGCGACACGGCCACGGGGCGCGCCAAAACGCCGCTGGTTTGTATCGCGGCGCCGCATCCGCTAAGGGTTCCGCGACTTTTTCCCGCCCGCCCGCGATTCCGGATCAAGCCGCCCAGACCCCGTCTGGCCGCGCGATTTGCGTTTCCGGCGGGCCCCGCCCGGACCCGTCATGATGAACGTCAAGCGCAAGAAGATTTACGAGGGCAAGGCCAAGATCCTCTACGAGGGTCCCGAGCCGGGCACCCTGATCCAGTATTTCAAGGACGACGCCACCGCCTTCAACGGCGAGAAGAAGGCCCAGCTCGAGGGCAAGGGCGTGATCAACAACCGCATCAGCGAATTCATCATGTCGCGCCTGAACGGCATCGGCGTGACCAACCACTTCATCAAGCGGCTGAATCTGCGCGAGCAGCTGATCCGCGAAGTCGAGATCATCCCGCTTGAGGTCGTCTGCCGCAACGTCGTCGCCGGCTCGATGAGCCAGCGGCTCGGCATCGACGAGGGCACGCCCCTGCCGCGCTCGATCATCGAATTCTACCTCAAGAAGGATGAACTCAACGACCCGATGGTGACCGAGGAGCACATCACCGCCTTCAACTGGGCCACGACCCAGGAGCTGGACGACATCCTCGCCATGACCGTGCGGGTGAACGACTATCTGTCGGGCATGTTCGGCGCCGTCGGCATCACCCTGGTGGACTTCAAGATCGAGTTCGGCCGGGTGTGGGAGAACGACTTCAGCCGCCTGGCCGACGAGATCAGCCCCGATTCGTGCCGCCTGTGGGACACCAACACGGGCGAGAAGCTGGACAAGGACCGCTTCCGCCGCGATCTGGGCAATGTCATCGAAAGCTACACCGAGGTGGCCCGCCGCCTCGGCATCATGAAGGACATGCCGACCGTGATTCAGGGTGGATTGCACTAGAATGGCCAAGGTCAAGGTTCACGTGTTTCTCAAGCCCGGCGTCCTGGACGTCCAGGGCAAGGCCGTCGAGCAAGCCCTGCACGGTCTGGGCTGGGCCGGCGTCGCCCACGCCCGCGTCGGCAAGCTGATCGAATTCGATCTGGACGGCGTCGCCGACCCGGCCGCAGAGGCGAAGAAGATGTGCGAGCAGCTGCTGGCCAACACCGTGATCGAAGGCTACCGCATCGAGGTCGCGTGAAGCGGCTGATCCAGTTCTCGGTCGCGGCCTTCGTGCTCGTCTGCGTGCTGATCTTCGCCGCGGCCCTGGCCGGCGGGCTGACGGACGATTCGGCCTTCACCCCGGCGGCGAAGGACGCGGCGCACTGACATCCGGATGATCAACGCCCTGAGACGGTGGGCGAAAGCCTTGAAGCGGGACATCATCGCGCTGTGGCTCGGAGCGCGGGACCGCCGGACTCCGGTGCTGGCCAAGATCGTCGCCGGCTGCGTCGCCGCCTATGCGCTGTCGCCCATTGACCTGATCCCCGATTTCATCCCGGTGCTCGGCTATCTGGACGACCTGCTGCTGGTCCCGCTAGGGATCTGGGTCGCGATCAGGCTGATTCCGCCAGCCCTGATGGCAGAGTTGCGCGAGAGCGCCTCGGCGCAGGCCCGGCCCGCCTCCCCGACCGCCGCGGTAATCGTGGTCGGGCTTTGGCTTCTGGCGGCCGTCCTCGTCGGCGTGCTGATCCGGCGATCGGGCGGGATGGCGCAGATGGTCGCATTGTTCCGAAGCTAGAGACGAACGTGCGGCTTCCGCGTTACGGTCGTCGGCATCACGGAGCTGCGGAATGACCTTCACCCTGACCTCGAACGGCTTCACCGACGGCGGCGCCCTGCCCGACGCCCAGGTCCATGCGAAGGGCAACCGGTCGCCGCATCTGAAATGGTCCGGCGCGCCCGAGGGCGCGAAGAGCTTCGCCGTCACCTGCTACGACCCCGACGCGCCGACCGGCTCCGGCTTCTGGCACTGGACCGTCGCCAACATCCCCGCCGATGTGACTGAACTGGCCGAAGGCGCCGCCGTGCCGGCGGGCGCGGTCGAGGGCCGCACCGACTTCGGCGAGCCCGGCTTCGGCGGCGCCGCGCCGCCTCCGGGACATGGCCCGCACCGCTATATCTTCACCGTCTTCGCCGTGGACGCGGAGCGCTTGGACGTGACGCCCGAAAACTCGGGCGCCGTGTTCGGTTTCAATGTGCATTTCCACACCCTGGCCAAGGCCTCGATCACGGGCGTGTACGAGAACAAGGGCTGATCGGGAGGGGCGGCATGAACACTCTGTTTCTGGCCATCGCGGCGGGCGCGCTGCTGCTGAGCCCCGCGGGCATATCCGCGGCTCAGGACGCTCCGGCCGTCGAGGCGGCCCCGATCGCGACCTCGGCCGGCATCTCGCTGGACAGCCCTTGGCGGCGCGCCGTCTACGCCCAGGCGACGGACCATTTCCAGCACCCGAGCTGGGGCTGGCGTCATTCCGAGCGGAACTACGTGCTGGGCATGGCGCTCGCCGAGGCGGAGGGTCTGACGGTGGACGCCGACGTCCTGTTCGCCGCGGCCTTCCTGCACGACTGGGGCGGGATCGAGCCGTTCGCCGCGGCCGGAGTGGATCACGCCGCCCGCTCGGTCCAGCTGGCCGAGCCCTTCCTGACGGAGGCCGGCTTCCCGATGGAGAAATTCCCCGCCGTCCGCGCCGCCATCCTCGGCCATATGTACGACAAGGAGCCGCAAGGGCCTGAGGCGGTGGTCCTCCACGACGCCGACGCGCTCGATTTTCTGGGTCTGCTTGGCGCGGCGCGGTTGCTGGCGGCGACGGGCGACCGGCCCGACTACGATCAGGCGCTGGGACGAATCGAGCGGTTCTCGACCGACATCCCGCCGCGCCTGAAGACCGCGGCGGCCCGCCGGATGGCCGGGCCTCGCGTGGCGGCGATGAGCGAATTCCTCGCCGGCGTGCGGCGCGAGACGCCGGACCGCGCCAGACCCTGACACGGGCGGCAAACGCTGCTAAAGGCCCGCGCCATGAGCGCAGCCGTCATCGTCTTCCCGGGGTCCAACTGTGACCGCGACTGCAAGGTCGCCGTCGAACGCTCCACGGGCGAACAGGTCCAGATGGTCTGGCACCAGGAGACGGAACTGCCGTCGGGACTGGACCTGATTGTCCTGCCGGGCGGGTTTTCCTACGGCGACTATCTGCGCTGCGGGGCCATGGCGGCGCAGTCGCCGGTCATGCAGGCGGTCAAGAAGGCCGCCGACGACGGCGTGGCCGTCCTGGGCATCTGCAACGGTTTCCAGATCCTGTGCGAGGCCGGAATGCTGCCGGGCGCCCTGCTGCGCAACGCCGGCCTGAAATACGTCTGCAAGCCGATCAGCCTGACCGTGGCCAACGGCCAGACCCGCTTCACCGCCGGCTATCAGGGCCAGCGCGAGGTAATCATGACCCAGGGCAATGGCGACGGAAACTATTTCGCCGGCCCCGAGGACCTGGCCCGGCTCGAGGGCGAGGGCCAGGTCGTATTCCGCTATGTCGACAATCCCAACGGCTCGGTGAACGACATCGCCGCCGTCCAGAACGCGCGCGGCAATGTGATGGGCATGATGCCCCACCCGGATCGTGCCTTCGAGGAAGAGCTCGGCTCCGCTGACGGCGCCGTCCTGTTCCGCAGCGTGTTCGCGGCGGCCTGACCACACGCGCTTTCCGGGAAAATGTCGCACACGGTCGATTGACAAGTGTGGACGGGGTGGGGCCATATCTCCCTGTAATCGGGGGGTTTCCATGTATCGTAAGCTTGCCGGCCTCGTGGCCGCGTTGTCTCTTGGCGCGTGCGCCTCGCCCTATGTGGCGACGCCGTATGACCGCGCCTCGGCGGGGGTGACAGGGGTGGCCCTGGTGGAGGACTCCCTGCCCGAAAAGGCCATCGCCTATGAGGTCGCCTCGGTCGGATCGAATTTCGGCCTGATCGGGGCCCTGATCGACACGGGGATCCAGCTGGAACGGCAGGACGCCGTCAACGACGCCCTCGCCGGCATCCAGTTCGACGCTGAAGGCGAGCTGGAAACCCGGCTGATGTCGGCGCTCAGCGCCGAGGGCTATCGGGTGGCGCCTCTGCCCGGAGAGGCGCGCAAGAAGCGGGACTGGCTGGGAACCTATCCGACCGCGCCGGCGGGCACGGACGCCTGGCTGGACATCGCGGTCGTGCATTACGGCTATATGTCGTCCGGCGCGGGCCAGCCGTTCCGACCGACCGTCGGGGCCAAGGTGAGGCTGGTCAAGGTGTCCGACGGATCGACCCTGATGGAGAACCAGATCGTCTACAATCCGCTGAACACGATGCAGGGGATCATCACCATCGCGCCCAACCCGGAGTACGCTTTCCGCAACCGCAGCGACCTGCTGGCCGACCCGGCCCGGCTGGCGGCCGGCATCGAGGACGCCCTGAACCAGGTGGCCGACACCGCCATCCAGCTGCTGCGCTAGGCGAGCGCGATGGGTGTTCCAAAATCCGCCCTCGCCGTTGTCGCCGGAGCGGCGCTGACGGCGAGCTGCGCCACGACGCCGCCGCCCCTGCCGCCGGTGCTGGACTACGTCCGACAGGATTGTCATGCGTCGCCGGACGTTTCGGCAGCCGTCAGCCTGACGCCGGAGAAGGAGACCAACGGCTATCTGGTGACGACCGTCGTCGGCCCGCAGACTCCCTGCCTGACGCGGGCGGGCATGGCGACGCCCTATGTCGTCTATGCCCTGCCAGCCGACCTCGGCGACAAGACCCTGGCCGTGGGGGGCCTGCTGGAGGCGATGCGCATCCTGTCGCCCGAGGTTTCGGTTCTGGACGCGCGCGGCCGGGTGACGCGCACCTTTGCGCCCTCGGACTATTTCCACCGGGGACCGGTCTATTCCGTGCAGTTCAGGCCCCGCGACGGCGAGGCCTTCGTTCTGGTGACGAGCGATCCTGCCCGGGTGGGGCGCCGCTATGAGGCCATCAACGTGGGCACCAGCACCACCACGGTCTACACCGGCTTCGGCACCGCCAACTTCACCACCGGCGTGGAGGCCTCAACCAGCCGGATGTTCTCCCACGAGGGGGCCATTCAGGTCATCGTCTACGACACGGACACGAAAGAGGACGGCGAACCCTGAGCCGTTCGCTTCGCAGGACGGCGCCCTAGACTCCCCAGGCGTCGCCGCCGGCGCCATAGCCGTCGATGGCCCGGAACATTGCGGACACCAGGGCCCGTTCCTCCTCCGTCAACTCGGGCTTCCAGACGTCGAAGATCAGGATGGTGCGCTCCTGGCCGCTGTCGTTGGCGGCCTCGTGCTCGATGGTGTCGTCGAAAGCCCAGGCCTGCCCTTCCTTCCATTCACGGATGTCGTTTCCGACCCGGAACCGCGATCCGGGCGGCGCGATCAGCGGCAGGTGGCAGATCAGGCGGGTGTTGATCAGGCCATGGTGCGGCGGGATGCGAGCGCCGGCCTTGAGACGGGAGAACAGGATCGACGGCGTCCGGCCCGGGACGCGGCACAGCGGAACCCCGGCCAGGGCCTCGAGCGTCCGGGGACAGCGGCGCGCCATCTCCGGCTGCTCCTCACCGTCCTTCCACAGAAACAGGGCGCTCCAGTCGGCATTCGACGCCATGCCTTTCGCATCGGTGTTGGGCCGGTCGGCGCGCGGCTCGACATAGGGGCGGAACAGGTCCGGCTCGGCCAGAAGCGCCTCGAGCTCGGCCCGGATGTCCGGGGCCGCCGCCTCCACCGCCGCCAGCCAGGGCAGGGTTTCGCGGGGCTGGAACTGGACCTGAGGCAGGCCGGGAAACAGATAGAAGCGCGGTTCCTGCAGATACAACCGCTTGCGGCCCGCCATCAGGTCCAGCGACAGGGCGAAACGGTCGCTGGACGTGGCGACGTCGAATCCGGAGCGGGCGAGGCTGTCGGTCAGATAATTCTGGAAGCGGGCGCTCTGATCCTGAACCGCCGTCTGCGCCCGTCGCAGGTCCTCCACGAGATCGGGGGGGACGGGGACCCCGCCCGCGGCGCCACGCAAGGCCGAGCTGTAGAAGCTGGCCCCGGCCCGCGCATCCCCCAGTCCGACCAGGGCGTCGCCCTTGGCGATCAGGGCGCGGAGATCCCGGGGATTGACGGACAGGGCCCGGTCGGCCTCGGCCAGCCGGGATTCGAACGTTCGCTGATCACCTTCACCCATGCGCTGATCGGAGGTCGGCGAGCGGCCTCCGTCAAGGCGAAACGTCAGGCGGCGGGGATTGTCTGCCTGCGAAACCGCCGGGTCTCCATTCCCGGCCCGCAGTGCAACCTTGGCCGCGTCGTGACGTACCTAGGGGCAAGCGTCCTGAGGAGAACCCGATGTCGTCCATCGTCCGCGCCACCCCCGCCCAGATGACACGTCGCCTGATCGTTCTGGGGGCCGCGCTTTTCGCCGTGATCGTCGGCCAGGCGCAGATGGCCCTCGGCTGGGGCCAGACGGCCGCCGAGTTCTCGGCCGACAGCGATGCGACCCTGAAGGTCGCCGGCTACGCCTTCGCCATCTGGGGTGTCATCTATCTGGGCCTGCTGATCTATGCGGTGCGGCAGGTGCTGCCGCGGACGGGTGAAAGTCTGCTGATCCATCGATTCGGCTGGCCGTCGGCGTTGGCGTTCGCGGGCATCGGCCTGTGGATCGTCGCCGCGGCCCTGGATGCGGAGGTCGCCACCATCGTGCTGATCTTCGGCTCGCTGGCGGTGCTGCTGATTCCGCTGTTGCAGAACGCCGGCGCCATTCGCGCCCTGCCGATCCGCGAGCGTGATCGCTGGATGGTGGTCTGGCCGCTGGCGCTCCTGGCGGGTTGGCTGACGGTTGCGGCGCCCCTGAACCTTATCACCGTGGCCACCGGCAACGGCGACCTGCCAGCGGTCCTGTCGCCGACCGTCTGGGCGGCGACCGCCATCGTAGTGGTCGCCGTCGTCGCCCTTGCCGTGACCCAGCGGGTCCGGACTCTCGCCTACGCCATTCCGATCGCCTGGGGTCTGCTGGGCGCCTTTGTCGCCGAACAGCCGCGCAACGCGCCCCTGGCCTATGTCGCGCTAGGGGCGGCTGTCGCCGTGCTGGTCGGGGCGATCGTGCTGAGCCTTGGCCTGCGTCAAGGCGTCGAACGGCGCGAAGCGCCCCCGGCCTAGTCGCCGTCCGTCTGATCGTCGTTGGCGGCGTTTCTGGAGGCCCGCTCGGCGGCGGCGGAGGCTCCGGCGTCGTCGGCGGCGATCTCCGGCGCGTCGGGATCTTCGGGCGTCGCGGCGGGATCGATCGGTTGGTCGGTCATGGCAGCCTCCTTCGACTTCCCGGGATCAATGGGCGGCCGCGCGCGATGTTCCGCTCGGCGGCGGCTGACACCCGCTCCATGAACGGCTAGAAGGCGCGCCCATGAGCGCTCCGCAGAAGACCATGGCCGAACTGGCCGCCGAATACGGCCTGGCCCCGAACGAATATCAGGTCGTCCTCGACCGCCTGGGGCGAGAGCCCAACAACGTCGAGCTGGGCGTCTTCTCGGTGATGTGGTCCGAGCACTGCTCGTACAAGTCGTCGAAGATCCACCTCGGCAAATTCCCGACCAAGGGGCCGCGCGTCATCTGCGGCCCCGGCGAGAACGCCGGCGTCATCGACATCGACGACGGCGACGCCTGCATCTTCAAGATGGAGAGCCACAACCACCCCTCCTACATCGAGCCCTACCAGGGCGCGGCGACGGGCGTGGGCGGCATCATGCGCGACGTCTTCACCATGGGCGCGCGGCCCGTGGCCCTGCTGAACGCCCTGCGCTTCGGCGACCCGTCGCATGAGAAGACCAAGCGGTTGGTCAAGGGCGTGGTCTCGGGGATCGGCGGCTACGGCAACTGCGTCGGCGTGCCGACGGTGGCGGGCGAGACCAATTTCCACGCCGGCTACAACGGCAACATCCTGGTCAACGCCATGTGCGTGGGCGTGGCCAAGGCCGACGCCCTCTTCTATTCGGCCGCGCCGGCTCCGGGCCTGTCGGTGGTCTATTTCGGATCGAAGACCGGCCGCGACGGCATCCACGGCGCGACCATGGCCTCGGCCGAGTTCGACGAGGACTCGGACGAGAAGCGGCCCACGGTGCAGGTCGGCGATCCGTTCGCCGAGAAGCTGCTGATCGAGGCGACGCTGGAGCTGATGGCCTCGGGCGCCGTGGCGGCGATCCAGGACATGGGCGCGGCGGGCCTGACCTCGTCCTCGGTCGAAATGGCGGGCAAGGGCGCCGTCGGCATCGAGCTGAACATGGACGCCGTGCCCCAGCGCGAAGAGGGCATGACGGCCTATGAGATGATGCTGTCGGAAAGCCAGGAGCGGATGCTGGCGGTGCTGAAGCCCGGCCGCGAGGAAGACGGCCACCGCATCTTCAAGAAGTGGGGACTGGACGCCGCCGTCATCGGGGTGACCACGGACACCGGCCGGCTGGTGCTCAAGCATCACGGCGAGACGGTCTGCGACGTGCCTCTTGCCCCGCTGTTCGATGACGCGCCCCTGTATGACCGGCCCTGGGTCCAGCCCGAGCTGCAGCCGCGGCTGGACGCCAAGACGATCCCGGCGCCGGACAGCTGGGTGGATGCGGTGATCAAAGTGGTGTGCTGCCCGGACATGGCCTCCAAGCGCTGGATCTGGGAGCAGTACGACCGCCACGTCATGGCCGACACCCTGCAGGACTCGGCCACCGCCGCCGACGCCGGCGTGGTGCGGGTGCATGGCACCGACAAGGGTCTGGCCATGACCTCGGACTGCACGCCCCGCTACGTCCAGGCCGATCCCTATGAGGGCGGCAAACAGGCCGTGGCCGAGGCGTGGCGCAACCTGACCGCGGTCGGCAGCCGGCCCATCGCCATCACCGACAACCTCAATTTCGGCAATCCGCAGCGGCCCGAGATCATGGGCCAGATCGTCCGCGCCATCGACGGCATGGCCGAGGCCTGCCGGGTGCTCGATTTCCCGGTCGTGAGCGGCAACGTCAGCCTCTACAACGAGACCAACGGCGCGGCCATTCCGCCGACCCCGACGGTCGGGGCCGTGGGCCTGCTGACCAACTATGACGTCGTCGTCGGCTTCGGCGGCATGGTCGAGGGCGACGTACTGGTCCTGATCGGCGAGACGGTCGGGGAACTGGGCTCCTCGATCTATCTCCGCGAGGTGCTGGGCCGCGAGGACGGCGCGCCGCCGCCGGTCGATCTGGCGCTGGAGCGCAAGACCGGCGACTTCGTGCGCGGTCTGATCGAGGCCGGCGACCTGACCTGCGTGCATGACCTGTCGGACGGCGGCCTGATCGGGGCCGCGGCGGACATCGCCCTGGCCTCGGACTGCGGCATCGAGCTGGACGCCACCTCGGCGACCCACGCCCACATCCTGCTCTTCGGCGAGGACCAGGCGCGCTATCTGGTCGCCACGCCGGACGCGACCGGGATCATCGCGGCGGCCCAGACAGCCGGCTTGCACGCCTCGGTGGTCGGCCGGGCCAAGGGGCGGGACTTCGCTTCCGGAAGTGCGGACGGCGACCTGTTCCGCCTGCCGCTGGAGCACCTGCGCGAGATGCACGAGGGGTGGATGCCGAACTGGATCGAGGGTTGACGCCGCGCCTCCCGATCCTGCTCGCGGCCCTGGCCGTGACCGCCTGCGACGGCGGCGGCGATCCCGTCCAGCAGGCCCTGCGCGAGACGGCGGCGGCGAACCAGTCGGCGACGGTGCGGGAAACCGCGACGACGTCCGCGATCGATCCCGCCCAGATGGACCGGACCTGGGTCGCCGGAGTCATCGAACACCATCGCAACGGCGTGGCCATGGCGGACGCCGCCCTGGTTCGCTCCCGGGACCCGCAGGTCCGGCGAATGGCGCAGGAGATCAAGACGGCCCGGACTCGCGAGATCGCGGAAATGCAGGCGTGGGAGCCCGCCGCCGCACCGCGCCCGTAACGGGGCCGTGACGACCGTCACATTTCCGGGCTAGGTCGGGACAAGCGCGTTCCGGAGGTCTTATGTCGGTATTCGATTCCCTGTCCCGTCGCGGACTGCTGCTGGGCCTCGGGTCCGGCGGCGCCCTGGCCGGCGCCGGCCGTCAGGCCCTCGCCGATCCGGTGTTCTCCGAATATCCGTTCCAGCTCGGAATCGCCGCCGGCGACCCCGCACCGGACGGCTTTGTCATCTGGACCCGGCTCGCGCCCCGACCGCTGGAGATCGGCCATGGCATGCCGTCCCAGCCCGTGGCGGTGAAATGGGAGGTCGCGACGGATCGCGGCTTCTCCGGCGTCGTGCGGAACGGTGAGGCCGTCGCCCGGCCCGAGATGGGCCATGCAGTTCATGTCGAGGTCGAGGGACTGGAGCCCGGCCGGGACTATTTCTATCGCTTCAGCGCCGGAACCGAGCGCACGGCCACGGGCCGGGCCAGAACCGCGCCGGCGGCCGGTTCGGCCGTCGCCCGGGCCCGCTTCGGCGTGCTGGGCTGCCAAGCCTACGAGCAGGGCTTCTACACCGCTCACCGCAAGGCGGCGGCCGAAGATCTCGACTTCGTCTACTGCTATGGCGATTACATCTACGAGGGGCGCGGCAGCCGGACCTATTCGGGGTCGGGCGGGACGATGGAGAACCCGCGCCAGCATTTCGGCGGCGAGACCTACAGCCTGGAGGACTACCGGCGCCGCTACGCCCAGTACAAGATGGACACGGACCTGCAGGCCAGCCACGCGGCGACGGCCTGGTATGTGACCTGGGACGATCACGAGATCGCCAACAACTGGGTTTCGGACATGGACGACGGGGTGCCACCCGAGGTCTTCCTGCTGCGGCGTCAGGCTGCGGCCCAGGCCTTTTACGAGCATATGCCGCTGCGCCGGTCGGCCTTCCCGCGCGGGTCGGAGATGCAGTTGTACCGGCGCTCGTCATGGGGCGACCTGCTCGACCTGAACTTCCTCGACACCCGCTCCCACCGCTCGAACCAGCCCTGCGACGACGCCTGGGCGACGACCTGCGCGGGGGTCGCCGCGCGGGACGCGCAGGTACTGGGCGAGGCCCAGGAGGCCTGGCTGTACCGCAACCTCGACCAGTCGCGGGCGCACTGGAGAGTGCTGGCGCAGCAGATCATGGTGATGGACCTGGACCGCAAGGAAGGCCCCGAGCCGGGCTACAACCTGGACACCTGGGCCGGCTATTCGATCCCGCGCCAGCGGCTGCTGGACCGGCTGCGCGAACGCCGTATCGGCAACACCGTCGTCCTGACCGGCGACGAGCACCAGAACTATGCCGGTGAACTGCACCGCGACAGCCGCAACCCCGAGGGCGCGCCGATCGCCTCGGAGTTCGTCACCACATCGATCAGCTCATCGGGCGACGGTCAGGACCAGCGGGCCGACGGACGCCGCTATCTGGCCGACAATCCGTTCCTGAAATTCAACAACGCCCAGCGCGGCTATGTCGTCTGCGATGTCACGCCCGAGCGCTGGCAGACCGAGTTCAAGGTGCTGGACAAGGTGTCGGAAAAGGGCGGCGTGCTGACGACCCGGGCGAAGTTGGCCGTGGCCAGCGGCGACGCCCGGATCGTCCCGGCCTGAGGCGTCCGCGGACGACGGGGAATTCGACGACGGATTTGGTGGGATTTCGACGACCCGGTTTGAAGACTTGAGCGACTAAGGCGACGGCCGCGGCGGCGTTCTTGCGTCAAGCCAGGACGGGAATCGCCTGACTCAACCGCCCGCCGACCCGGATCGGTTCGACCCGCGTGGCCAGCCCGGTCCTGTCGTCCGTCTCGACATAGACGCCGCAGACCGTGGCCGGGCCATGGGCGGGAACATAGCGCCCCCCCGAGAGGCGGGTGGTGAACCGCCGCAGGGGCTCTTCCTTCTCGTTGCCGATGACGCTGTCGTAGTCGCAGCAGCCGCCGGCGTCGGTCTGGTAGGCCGTGCCGCCGGGCAGTATCTGACAGTCGGCGGTCGGGACATGGGTGTGGGTGCCGACCACCAGCGAGGCGCGGCCGTCACAGAAATGACCCATGGCCATCTTCTCCGAGGTGGCCTCGCAATGCATGTCGACGATGATGGCGTCTGCCGCCATACCCATCGGACAGGCGGCAAGTTCCTTCTCGACGGCGCTGAACGGGCAGTCCATCGGGTCCATGTGGATGCGGCCCAGCACGTTCATGACCAGCACGGTCTTGCCGCTGTGGGTCTCGAACAGATTGGCGCCGGCTCCAGGCGCGTCCATCAGGCGCGGATAGTTCAGCGGGCGGATCAGGCGCGGCTCGCGGACGATGTAGGTCAGCGCCTCGCGCTGATCCCAGCTGTGGTTGCCCAGGGTCAGGCAGTCGGCGCCGGCCATGAACAGATCGCGCGCCGTGTTCTCGGTGATGCCGAAACCGCCGGCGGCGTTCTCGGCGTTGACCACCACGAAATCGAGTTTCAGGTCGCGCTTCAGGCCGGGCAGGTGGTCGCTCAGGCCATCGCGTCCGGACTTGCCGACGACATCACCGAAAAAAGCCAGTCTCATGCGAAGGGTCTATAGCCGGTCTCGGTCAGAACGCCATGCAGACGAATGTCGTGCGCCTCGACCGGCAGACGCTCGACCTCCTGGCCGGCGTAGGCGAAGCCGATGCGCAGGACATCCGGACGCGCGGCGAAGGTCCGGTCATAGTAGCCGCCCCCCTGCCCCAGCCGTCCGCCCTCGGCGTCGAAGGCCAGCAGCGGGGTCAGGATCAGGTCCGGGTCCACGATCTCGGCCAGCGGGAACGGCGCCGGAACGCCGGCCTCGTCGAGCTCGAGCGGTTCGCCCGGCGACCAGCGGCGGAAGATCATGGGGGCGTCCCGCTCCATGACCACCGGCAGGCAGAGTTCCCGCCCCGCCCGGCTGAGGGCGAGGGACAGGGCGTCAACGTCCAGTTCAGAGCCGATGGCGCGGTAGACGGCGACGATCCGTCCCGGCGGCAGGGCGCCGGCCTGTTCGGCGGCGCGGCCGGCCGCGCCCGCGTCCAGTCCGGCCAGACGCTTGCGCGTGGCCCGCATCGCGGCGCGCAGCTGATGCTTGTCGGTCATGGAAGACACCGCCCGGCCGCGTCGAACACGCCCGGCAGCCCTAGCGCGCGGACCCTGGCGGCTCAAGCGTCGCCGCACGCGCTCAGGCAGCGAGGCTCCGCGAGCCGAGAGATGGCGCAAAAAGGAGGAGAGGTTGGCGGCGCCGCAAGAACCGTGAAGGACGTTTAAATCCTCTCGACCTGGGTAGCCAGGTGGGCGCCGTGTGCCCAAGCCCACGAGCCTGGTCAGGGACAGCTCCCTTCGAGTGAATTAAGGTCGCAAGGAAATGTTGCCTTCGACGAGGGCCGCAGCAAGACCCGCCGTCGGACAAGATAGTCGTTCCGCCGGGGCGGAACAATGGCCGGACGTCAAAGGCCCTGGGCGATTTTCTCGAGCCGGGCGGCGACGGCGTTCAACGCCTCGGCCACGCCGTCGGTGTTGGCGGCCCCCGAGGCCGCAGGCGCGGCCCCGCCGTTGGCGCGCGCCTCATGCAGTTCGTCGGCCAGCATCAGGCCGGCCATCAGGAACAGGCGGATGTCGCCGACATGGCCGACCTCGCCCGCCACCTGGCGCACATGGCCGTCGAACTGGCCGGCCAGGGTGCGGACGCGGTCCTCCTGGCCGTCAGCGCAACCGACGGCGTAGGGGCGGCCGTTGATCTCGACGGTCACTGTCGCCATCAGCGGGCCTCCTGTTCGGACAGGCTGGCGCGGATGGCGTCGGCGGCGCGGGACAGGGCCTCGGCGGCGTCGCGGCCGGCGGCTTCCAGATCATGGATGCGGGCGCGGTCGGTTTCGGTCGAGGGCTCGGGCGCGAACAGATCGTCGTCCGGCACGCGGCTGGATCCGGCCGCGCGACCCTTGAGCTCCAGCAGCCGGCGCTCGAGCAGAGCCAGCGCGCGGTCGACACGGTCCTTGGCGGCCGAAGCAGCATCCATTCGGGTCACATCCTCCAGAATCCGTATAGAACCCGCGCGCACGCCGGGGTAAAGCGGCGCGCTTCCTTTTTTCCGCCTCCCGACGAAAGGTCCTCCCCGTGACCGACGCCAAAAACGCATCCGAAAAGGCCACCCCGAGACAGATGGCCGACGCCATCCGGGTGCTTTCCATGGACGGGGTCGAAAAGGCGAAGAGCGGCCACCCCGGCATGCCGATGGGCATGGCCGACGTGGCGACGGTGCTGTTCTCGAAATTTCTGAAGTTCGACGCGAGCCGTCCCGACTGGGCCGACCGCGACCGCTTCATCCTGTCGGCCGGGCACGGGTCGATGCTGATCTACTCCCTGCTTCACCTGACCGGCTACAAGGCCGCGACGAAGGAGGAACTGTCCAACTTCCGCCAGTGGGGCTCGAAGACGGCGGGTCACCCCGAGTTCGGCCATATGCCCGGCGTCGAGACCACCACCGGCCCGCTGGGTCAGGGCCTGGCCAACAGCGTCGGTTTCGCCATGGCCGAGCGCCATCTGGCGGCGCGGTTCGGCGACGATCTGGTCGACCACCGCACCTGGGTCATCGCCGGCGACGGCTGCCTGATGGAAGGCGTGTCGCAGGAGGCGATCGCCCTCGCTGGCCGCTACCGACTGAACAAGCTGACCGTTCTGTGGGACGACAATTCGATCACCATCGACGGCGCGGTGTCGCTGTCTGACGCCACCGACCAGAAGGCGCGCTTCAAGGCCGCGGGCTGGGCCGTGAAGGCCGTCGACGGCCATGACATGAAGGCCATCAAGTCAGCGCTGCAGTGGGCGACGAAACAGGATCGGCCGACCCTGATCGCCTGCAAGACGAAGATCGGCCGCGGCGCCGCCACCATGGAAGGCAGCCACAAGACCCACGGCGCAGCCTTGGGCGCAGCCGAGATCGCCGCCACGCGCCTGGGCCTGTCGTGGACGCATGAGCCGTTCGAACTGCCCGAGGCCGTCGACAAGGCGTGGAAGAAGGTCGGACGCCGCGGCGCCAAGGCGCGCAAGGCGTGGGAAGCCCGCCTGAACGATTCGTCGCAGGCCGCGGACTTCACCCGCGCCATGAAGGGTGACCTGCCCGCCGGCGCCTTCGACAAGTTGCACGCCCGGATCGCCGAACTGGTGGAGACGAAGCCGGCCCAGGCCACGCGCCAGTCCTCGGGCGCCGCACTGGACGAACTGTTCGCCGCCATCCCCGAGCTGATCGGCGGCTCGGCCGACCTGACCGGCTCGAACAACACCTTCGTCAAGGGTACGCCGATCTTTGACGCGCCGACCTATGAGGGTCGCTACGTCAACTGGGGCATCCGCGAGTTCGGCATGGCCGCAGCCATGAACGGCATGGCCCTGCACGGCGGGGTCATTCCCTACGGCGGCACCTTCATGGTGTTCTCGGACTACAGCCGCCCGGCCATCCGCCTCGGCGCCCTGATGGGGGTGCGGGCCATCCACGTCCTGACCCACGACAGCATCGGACTGGGCGAGGACGGCCCCACGCACCAGCCGGTCGAGCATCTGGCCGCCCTGCGCGCCATCCCCAACCTGCTGGTCTTCCGCCCGGCCGATACTGTCGAGGCCATGGAATGCTGGCAGGCGGCGCTGGAGCACAAGGCCGCTCCGTCGGCCATGGCCCTGTCGCGGCAGAAGACGCCGGCGGTCCGCACCGTCTCGGCGTCGGAGAACCTGTCGGCCCGCGGCGCCTATGAAATCCGCGCCGCCAGGGGCGCAGCGAAGGTCACCCTGTTCGGCACGGGCACGGAACTGGCGCTGGCGCTGGCCGCCGCCGATGCACTGGAGGCCGAAGGCACGCCGACGCGGGTCGTCTCCGTCCCGTGCTTCGAGCTCTTCTTCCAGCAGCCGAAGAAATATCAGGACAGCGTCATTGGCCGCGGCACGGTCCGGGTCGCTGTCGAGGCCGCGATCCAGCAAGGCTGGGAGCGGTTCATCGGCGAGGACGGCGGCTTCGTCGGCATGACCGGCTTCGGGGCGAGCGCCCCGGCCGAGGTCCTGTACGAAAAATTCGGCATCACGACCGACGCCGTGGTCGCGGCGGTCAAGGCGCGGCTGCAGGGCTGATGGCCCATCTCGGCGCCGTCACCCTGCTGGTCCGCGACTACGACGAGGCCATCGCCTTCTTTGTCGGCAAACTCGGCTTCGCGCTGAGCGAGGATACGGACATGGGCGGCGGCAAGCGCTGGGTGCGGGTCACGCCCGGCGGCCAGACCTCGCTGCTGCTGGCGCGGGCGACGACCGACGCCCAGCGCGAGGCTGTCGGGCGACAGGCGGGCGATCGCGTCTGGCTGTTTCTCGAGACCGACGACCTGACGCGCGACCACGTGGCCTGGTCGGCCGCGGGCGTCGCCTTCCGCGAGACGCCGCGCCACGAGCCCTATGGCAAGGTGGTGGTGTTCGAGGACCTGTACGGCAACGCCTGGGACCTGATCGAACCCGCCAGCACCGGAGACTGACCATGCGTATCGGAACCCCGCTGTCCGACACCGCCATCCGCGTCATGCTTCTGGGGGCGGGGGAGCTCGGCAAGGAGGTCGCGATCGAACTGCAGCGGCTCGGCGTCGAGGTCATCGCCGTCGATCGCTACGCCAACGCCCCCGCCATGCAGGTGGCGCACCGCAGCCACGTCATTCCGATGACCGACCCGCACATCCTCGCCGGAGTCATCGCGGCGGAGGCGCCCCACATCATCGTGCCCGAGATCGAGGCCATCGCCACCGACGTCCTGGCCGAGATCGAGGCGGCGGGACATGCGGTGGTCATCCCGACGGCTCGCGCCACCCAACTGACCATGAACCGGGAAGGCATCCGGCGGCTGGCGGGGGAAGAATTGGGCCTGCCGACATCGCCCTACGCCTTCGCCTCATCGGCTGACGAGTTGGCGGACGCCGCCGAGCGCATCGGACTGCCGGTCTTCGTCAAGCCCGTGATGTCGTCCTCGGGCAAGGGCCAGTCCTTCGTCGAGTCCCCTGATCAGGTCGCCGACGCCTGGGCCTACGCCCAGTCCGGCGGTCGGGTCGAGACGGCGACGGTCATCGTCGAGGGCCGCATCGACTTCGATTTCGAGATCACCCTGCTGACGGTCCGCTCGATGCGGGACGGCGCCGTGCGGACGGACTTCTGCGCTCCGATCGGCCACCGGCAGGTCAAGGGTGACTATGTCGAGAGCTGGCAGCCGCAGGCGATGACGCCGGCCGCGCTGGCCGCGGCGCAGGACATCGCCGGCAAGGTCACGGATTCGCTGGGCGGCCTGGGCGTGTTCGGGGTCGAGCTGTTCGTGAAGGGCGACCAGGTCTGGTTCTCGGAGGTGTCGCCGCGCCCGCACGACACCGGACTGGTGACGCTGGCGACCCAGACGATGAGCGAGTTCGCGCTGCATGCCCGCGCCATCCTGGGCCTGCCCGTCGACGTCAGCCAGCGCGACATCGGCGCCAGTGCGGTGATCTACGGCGGCATGGACGCCGTCGGCGTCGCCTTCGAGGGTGTCGCCGGGGCCCTGTCCGTGCCGACCGCCGACCTGCGCCTGTTCGGCAAGCCGGAAAGCTATGAGCGCCGCCGCATGGGCGTGGCGACCGCGCGCGGGGCGACGACCGACGAGGCGCGCGAGCGTGCGCGAGAGGCCGCGTCCAGGGTGCGGGTGGTTCCGGCCTAGGGTCGCTGCAACACCTCGACTGCGCGCTCCAGCACGGGATCGCGTCCGGACCTGAGATCAGCATCCGAGGGCTCGACAGGCACGTCCGGCGTCACGCCGACCCGTTCAAGCACAGTCCCCGATCCGGTGCGGAAAGCGACGACGCCGACGCTCAATCGGCCCCCGTCCGGCAGGGCGAAAAGGCGCGACCCCACCACCGCGCCCGCTGTCGCGCCGCCGACGACGGGGCCTCTTCGCTGCTCCTGCACGAAGGCGGCGAACAGCTCCGCCCCGCTCGCGGACTGACGCGAGGTCAGAACCGAAATCGGTCCCTCGAAATGTACGGGCGCGGCGCGCGTGCGAAGGCGTCGGTCCGGCAGCCAGCCGAACTCGGCGACGCCGTACGTCAGGCCGGCGTCAAAGAACGGGGACAACAGACGTCCGACTTCCGAGTCGAGCCCGCCGCCGTTGTAGCGCAGATCAATGATGACCGCGGAGGGGGTGTCGACGAGCTCGGCTTTCAGCCGATCCAGCACGGCCTCGCGCGTGACCCGATCGAACTCGTCGAACTGGACGAGGAGCACTCCATCCGGCCGCCGATGGACCAGGGGCGCGGCCCGCGGCATCGGGCGGGCCGCGAGGGCGAGTTCATGGACGGCGTCATCGGCGTCCGTGAAGCGCCATACGCCGGGAGCCTCGAGATGGGCGCGGCCGGGCTCGAACGCCGCCCCGTCCACTGTCTCGACCCGCCAGCCCAGCCGCACGCCGGCTTCCGCCGCCGGCCCGTCGGGACGAATGCGGGTGACGATGAACCTCTCCCCGGATCGCGTGAGGGTCAGACCAAGCTGCGGCCCCTCCGCCAGCCGGGCCTGTTGCCGGCGCAGGTGAGCCGTCGGGGCGAGGGCGTTGGTGTGCGGATCATCGAGCAACGCAAGAGTCGTATTGAGGGCCCGGTAAAACTCCGTCTCGTCGGGCCGGGCGATCGCCGTCTCGCGGAGCCCGGCCGCCTGCGACGGCCAGTCCAGGCCACCGAAGTCCCGGCGATAGAATCTGCGGGTGACCAGGGCCACGGCTGCGTCATAGACCGCCGTATTGAGCGCGGTTCGCTCGGTCGATCCATCGGCGACCACCACGGGCGAAGGGATCGCGCGGTCGTCCGCATACGGAAGGGACTGGCAGCCGCACAGGACGACGATCAGTAAGACCGCGGGCGTTGTCGCCCGTGGAAAGGAGATCATCCGCCGAGGCTAGAGCGGCGCGGCGCGGATCGACAGGGCCCGTTCTTCAGGGGCCGCGCCGGCCAGCGCCGCCACGGCCGCCTCAAGGACCGGATCGCGTCCCACCCGCCGGTCCTCGGCAGTCCCGGAAGCCGTCACGTCGGGCTTCACCCCGCGCCTCTCAAGCCGCACGCCCCCCGAGGTCACGAAATCGGCCCGGCTGAGCGTCAGCCGGCCGCCGTCGGGCAGTTGCGTCTCCCGCGAGATCAGCACGGCCCCGGCTGTCGGCGCTCCGACGACGACGGCGCGGCGGGCTTCCTGCAGGGCGGCCGGCGTCAGTTCGGCGGCGCTGCGGCTCTGGTTGTCGACCAGCACCGCCACATCGTTGGCGACGGGGGCCGTCAGTTCGCCGCATCCGCCGGTCGTCCTCATTTCGACCCTCCGGCCCGTCCGTGACGTGCGGGTCGCCCACGCCCGGTTTGTCGGCAGGAAGCAGCTCAGCACGGCGTCCGCCTCCATCAACCGTCCGCCGGGATTGCCCCGCAGGTCCAGGACCAGGTCGATGTCCGGCGTCACACCGGCCAGCTGCTCGCCCATCCAGCGGCCCAGGCCCTGCTCGAAGGCCTCGACCTTGAGAACCAGCAAGCCGGGGCGGGTGCGGTCGGCGACGAAGGCCGGGCGCGGCTCCATCACCCGGGGGTTCAGAACGGTCGGGCGGGCGGCTCCGTCAGCGTCGACCAGCGCCAGGACCACGGGTCGGCCCTCGATCACATCCTGTTCAGGGGTCCATCCCGCCACGCCGTCGGCGATCAGCCGCCAGCCGACGCCGACGCCCGCTTCGGCCGCGGGCGATCCCTCGCGGACCTCCTCGACCACATAGATGTCCTGATTGTCCCGGTCAGCGCGCATGGACAGACCGATCGCGGCGCGGCGTCCGCGCAGCTGATCCTGACGCCGGGCCACCGCCGGCGGGGCGGCGCCGGCGTGTTCGTCGTCCAGGAGGTCCAGCATCCCGCGCAACGACCGGTACAGGGTCCGGTCATCCCGCGCCGCCAGCGCCACGGGCCGCCACGTCCGGCGCGCGGCGTTCCAGTCCACCCCGTGCAGGTGCGGGTCATAGTATTCGCGCCGCACCTCGTTCCAGATATGGTCGAAGACCCTCTGGTTCATCCGGACGCGTTCGCGGCTGGGCGTGACAGGGGCGGCGACCGAGGCCGCCGGAGCGATCGCGGGATCGCCCGCGAACGCCGGGGCCGCGAAGAGCGCAAGGCTCATCGCGGCTGACACGGCCAGTCGTTCAAACAGGCGACGGAAGATCATGGCGCCATTAGAGGGCGCCTTCGCCGAGTTTCAAATCACGAAGTCGCTGAACGGATCACTCGTCATCGCCCTGTCGCGTTTCGATCCGGTGGGTGAAGACCTGCATGTCGTGGCCCTGACCGCGTTCGCCTTCCTCGATGAAGCCCGAGTGGTCGGCGTCCATGCGGGCGAAGGCTTCACGAAGCGGCCCGGTGAACTCGGCCTCGCTGATGCGGCCGTCATTGTCGGCGTCCATCCTGTGCTCGCCGTCCGGGCCGCCGAGCCGGCGGACGATGACATTGTGCTCGCCGGGGCCGTCGGCGCCGCGCGGCAGATGGAGGATGTGGGGACCGCCCTCACCGCCGGGACCGCGAATGACGATCTCGTGCTCCATATGCCCGCCCGGCGCTCCGGAGCGCCGGACTTCGACGTGGCGCGCGCCCGGGCTGCCCTCGCCGCCCGGACCGCGCAGGAACATGTGCCCGCCCGCGCCATGGCCGGCCGACATTTCCTCGGTCGACAGGCGGCCGTCGCGGTCCTTGTCCATGCGGGCGAAATGGTCGTTCATCGGCGCGGCGAACTCTTCGCGCGAAACCTGGCCGTCGCCATCCTTGTCCAGGGCGCCGGGCCCGTCGCCCATCATCATGAAGCGGGTGTGGACCTCGGGCGGGGCCGGGGGCGCGGGTGGAGCCGGCGGGGCGGGATGGTCCTGCATCAGGAGGGCGGACAGGGCGATCAGGGTCAGCATGGGCGTTGGTTCCCGTTGTGGAGCGACGCAGTTCGACCATGCCGCCCTTTCGCCCGTGTTTCAGGCCGGCGGAGAAATGTTTCAACGCTGAAATGACGGCGAGCGCCCGGTCCGCCACAATGGCCGTCATGCAAGCCGAGGCCGCCCCCCGCATTCTCGTCGTCGACGACGATCCCGGCATCCGCGAGGTGTTGTGCGACTATCTGAGCCAGCACGGCTATGACGCGACCGGCGCCGCCTCGGCCGCAGAGATGGACCGGGCCGTCGCGCGCCAGGCGCCCGACCTGATCGTGCTGGACCTGATGATGCCCGGCGAGGACGGGCTGTCGGTCTGCCGCCGCCTGTCGGGCAAGGGGGGACCGCCGATCGTGATGCTGTCGGCCATGGGCGAGGACACCGACCGGATCATCGGGCTGGAACTGGGGGCCGACGACTATCTGGCCAAGCCCTGCAATCCGCGCGAACTGCTGGCCCGCGTCCGCGCCGTTCTGCGCCGTCCGCGCGAAGAAACCGCAGCCGAGGGTCCGGCGCTGGCCTTCGCCGGCTGGCGGCTGGATCTGCTGCGGCGGGAGCTGACGCGGCCCGACGGGCGCGCCGTCGCCCTGTCGGCGGGAGAATTCGCCCTGTTGCGGGCCTTCGCCGAGCGGCCGGGCCGGGTGCTGACCCGGGACCAGTTGCTGGAACGGGCGCGCGGAGCGGACGCCGACGTCTTCGACCGGGCCATGGACGTGCAGATCAGCCGGCTGCGGAAGAAGCTGGACGACGGTTCGGGCCTCGAGATGATCCAGACGCTGCGCGGCGAAGGATACATGTTCGACGTCAAGGTCGAGCGGCTGGCCGGCGTCCGGGGCGCCGCGTGAGGCGGCCCTCGTCCTTTCCCGTCCTGGTCCAGGTGGCGGCGCTGGCGGTTCTGGCTGTCGTCATGTCCCAGGCGGTGGCTTTCGGGGTCGTGGTGCTGGCCCCGGAGCCCCGCCCCGCGGGCTTCAGCATCGAGGCCGCGGCCAATGCGCTGAAAGGCGAACCGGCCGAAACCTCGGACGGCCGGGCGCTGCGGCGACGCTTCACCGACAGACCGACCACGGTAGGCCCGGACGAGCAGATCGACCCCATGGCCATGGCCATTACGGCGGGTCTGGCCCAGCGGCTGGGCGTCGAGCAGGAGACCGTGCGGGTCCGGGTCGATCACGACCGGCCGAGGAAACGCGGGGGCGAACCGTCGGACGCCGCCGTAAGGGATCATCTCAACTTCGTCTTCGTGCATGGCCCACGCCGCACGCCGCCTCCGCCGGCCCCTCCGTCTCCGCCCCCGCCGCCCGCCCCGCCCGCTCCGGCTGTGCCGCGCGAGGTGACGGTGATGCGGCAAGGCGCCGAGATCCGGGCCCAGCTGAACATGCGTCACGTCATGCCGCACAGTTCGGGCGGCGCCTTCATCATCGACCGCGAGACACGGCAGTTCACGGTCCTGGCCGACCGATTGACCTTCGCGCCCTTCGCCGCCTCGGTGCTGCAGCCCGACGGGCGCTGGGCCACGGTCGAGCCGCCGCGCGGCCTGTTGTCGCCGTGGCAGCAGCGGGTGCTGCTGGCCTTGGCCATATCCATGCTGCTGCTGGCGCCGCTGGTCTGGTTCATGGCGCGGCGACTGACCCGGCCGATCCGGGTCTTCGCCGATGCCGCCGAGCGACTGGGCGCGGACCCCGACGCCGAGCCGCTGACGCCGTCCGGCCCTTCCGAAGTTCGCACCGCCATCCAGGCATTCAACGACATGCAGGCGTCCCTGCGCGACCACATGCGCCGGCGCACCCAGACCGTCGCCGCCATCGCCCATGATCTGCGCACGCCCCTGACCCGGCTGAGGTTCCGGGCCGAACAGGCCCCCGAGGCGGTGCGAGACCGCATGGCCGCCGATATCGAGGAGATGGACGCCCTGATCGCCCAGGCCATGGCCTATGTCCGCGGCGAGGCGACGCCCGAGCGGCGCGAACGATTCGACCTGGCCGAGCTCGCGAAGGACTGCGCCGGCGGCTTCTCCGAAACCGGCGCGGACGTCACCTTCTCCAACGGGGCCGTCCTGCCCGTCGAGGCCGGTCCCGCCGCCCTGCGCCGCGCCCTCGCCAACCTGATCGCCAACGCCGTCAAATTCGGCGACGCGGCCCGGGTGACGGCGCTGACGGAAGGGGGCCAGGCGGTGATCCGGGTCGAGGACGACGGCCCCGGCCTGCCCGAAAGCGAGCTGGAGACCGTGTTCGAACCCTTCCAGCGCGCCGAACGCTCGCGCAGTCGCGAAACGGGCGGAGCCGGACTGGGCCTGACCGTGGCCCGACAGGCGGCGCGGGCCTTTGGCGGCGACGTGACCCTGACCAGCCGTTCCGGCGGCGGCCTGACCGCTCGGCTGAACCTTCCCCTTGTCAATCCCGCGATTGAGACGCCCTGACGTCGCCGGCCAGGTCGCGACCATGGACTCGCTCGGCCTCGGCGGTCCCGGCCCGCCCGCGCGACGCACCGACTGACCGGAAGCGTTACAGTTGATCACGCCTTGTTACGGGCGCGGGGTTGATCCTCGCGCCCGCCGGTTCCATTGAAGCGCCGACATTCAGCCCTTCTTCGGAGACCGCCCCATGACCGTCCGCGTCGCCATCAATGGTTTCGGCCGCATCGGCCGCCTCGTCCTGCGCTCGATCGTCGAGCACGGCCGTCGCGACATCGAGGTGGTGGCGATCAACGACCTGGGCCCGGTCGAGACCAACGCCCACCTGCTGCGCTACGATTCGGTGCACGGCCGGTTCCCGGGCCCGGTCGAGACCGGCGCGGACTGGATCGACGTCGGCCTCGGCAAGATCAAGGTCACGGCCGAGCGCGATCCGTCCAAGCTCCCGCACAAGGAGCTGAACGTCGACATCGCCTTCGAATGCACCGGCCTGTTCACGACGAAGGAGAAGGCCTCCGCTCACCTGACCGCCGGCGCGAAGCGCGTGCTGGTCTCGGCTCCCTGCGACGGCGCCGACAAGACCATCGTCTTCAAGGTCAATCATGAGACGCTGACGGCCGACGACATCATCGTATCCAACGGCTCGTGCACCACCAACGCGCTGGCCCCCGTCGCCAAGGTCCTGCACGACCTGTTCGGGATCGAGCGCGGCTATATGACCACCATCCACGCCTACACCGGCGACCAGCCGACGCTGGATACAATGCACAAGGACCTCTACCGGGGTCGCGCCGCCGCCCTGTCGATGATCCCGACCTCGACCGGCGCCGCCAAGGCCCTCGGCCTCGTGCTGCCGGCCCTGAAGGGCAAGCTGGACGGCTCCTCGATCCGCGTCCCGACCCCGAACGTCTCGGTCGTCGACCTCAAGGTCGTCGCCGGCCGCGAGGTGACGGTGGAAGAGATCAACGCCGCCCTCCAGGCCGCCGCCGACGGCCCCATGAAGGGCGTGCTGGCGACCACGATCGAGCCGCTGGTGTCCACCGACCTGAACCACATCGCCGCCTCGAGCACCGCCGCCCTGCCCCAGACCCAGGTCGTCGACGGCAAGCTGGCCCGCGTCCTGACCTGGTACGACAACGAATGGGGCTTCGCGACGCGGATGGCCGATACGGCGCTGGTGATGAGCAAGCTGATCTAGCACCAAACGATCCGCTCATCCCGGCGAAAGCCGGGATCCAGTCCTTTGGGCGATGACCGCGTCCAGTTTCGCACCGCTCGTGATCCCGGTCGTTGTGCCTCTCGAAAGCACTGGGTCCCGGCTTTCGCCGGGATGAGCGGAGGAGAAAAAGCATGACCTTCCGCACCCTCGACGACGCCCCCTCCCTCGCCGGCAAGACCGCCCTCGTCCGGGTGGACTTCAACGTTCCGATGGAGGACGGCAAGGTGACCGAGGACACCCGCCTGCGCGTCGCCCTGCCGACCATCAACAGGCTGCGCGATGCGGGGGCCAAGGTCGCCCTGCTGGCCCATTTCGACCGACCCAAGGGCAAGGTCGTCCCGTCGATGAGCCTGCAGCCGGTGGTCGACGACCTCGAGCATCTGCTCGGCGCCCCGGTCCGGTTCGCCACCGACTGCGTCGGCGACGAGGCGAAGGCCATGATCGCCGATGTGCCGCTCGGCGGGGTGGTTCTGCTCGAGAACGTCCGCTTTCACGCCGGCGAGGAAGCCAACGACCCGGCCTTTGCGAAACAACTGGCCGAGCTCGGCGACGTCTATGTCAACGACGCCTTCTCCGCCGCCCACCGCGCCCACGCCTCGACCGAGGGCCTGGCGCATCTGCTGCCGGCCTATGCCGGCGAGTCGATGCGCCGCGAGCTGGACGCCCTCGACGCGGCCCTGGGCAAGCCGCGAAAGCCGGTCATGGGCATTGTCGGCGGGGCCAAAGTCTCGACCAAGCTGGACCTGCTGAAGAACCTGGTCGGCAAGCTGGACCGCCTCGCCATCGGCGGCGGCATGGCCAACACCTTCCTTTTCGCCCAGGGGATCGACATCGGCGGATCGCTGGCCGAGCGCGACATGGCCGACACGGCCCGCGAAATTCTGGCCGAGGCCGAGGCCCGGGGGTGCCAGATACTGCTCCCCGTCGACTTCGTCGTGGCGACCGAGGTCAAGCCCGGCGCGGCCGCCCGCCCCGTTGTCGCCGGCCAGCCGCTGTCGGCCGACGACAAGATCCTCGACGCCGGCCCGGCCAGCGTCGCCCGCCTGGTCGACGCCCTGACCGCCTCGAAGACGCTGATCTGGAACGGGCCGCTGGGCGTGTTCGAAGTGCCGCCGTTCGATGCGGCCACCGTCGCGGTCGCCCACCATGCGGCCGCCCTGGCCAAGGCCGGCGTCCTGACCGCGGTCGGCGGCGGCGGCGACACGGTCGCGGCCCTGCACCACGCAGGCGTGGCCGACGACATGACCTTCGTCTCCACCGCCGGCGGCGCCTTCCTGGAATGGATGGAAGGCAAGCCCCTGCCCGGCGTCGAGGCGCTCCGGACCTGACGGTTTGCGTTGTTACATTGCGTGACTTCAAGGCGCGGTGCGGCTAAACCACCGGCAAAACATACGGGCTCAGGAGACACCCCATGGCGCGCATCACGCTGCGACAGCTTCTCGATCACGCGGCCGAGAATGGCTACGGCCTGCCGGCCTACAACATCAACAACATGGAGCAGGGGCTGGCCATCATGGAGGCGGCCGAGGCGGTCAACGCCCCCGTCATCATCCAGGCCAGCCGCGGCGCCCGGAACTACGCCAACGACATCGTCCTGGCCAAGCTGATCGACGCCCTCGCGGAGCTGTATCCGCACATCCCGGTGTGCATGCACCAGGACCACGGCAACGGCCCGGCGACCTGCGCCACGGCCATCCAGTACGGCTTCACCTCGGTGATGATGGACGGCTCCCTGGAGGAGGACGCCAAGACTCCCGCCAGCTACGAGTACAACGTCGACGTCACCCGTCGGGTGGTCCAGATGGCCCACAGCTGCGGCGTCTCGGTCGAAGGCGAACTGGGCGTGCTGGGTTCGCTGGAAACCGGCATGGGCGAGGCCGAGGACGGCCACGGCTTCGAGGGCAAGCTGGATCACTCGCAGTTGCTGACCGACCCGGATCAGGCCGTGGACTTCGTGCGCGAGACCCAGGTCGACGCCCTGGCCATCGCCATGGGCACCAGCCACGGCGCCTACAAGTTCACGCGCAAGCCCGACGGCGACGTCCTGGCCATGAATGTGATCGAGGAAATCCACCGCCGCCTGCCCGACACCCATCTGGTCATGCACGGATCATCGTCGGTTCCGCAGGACCTCCAGGACATCATCAACCAGTACGGCGGCGAGATGCCCCAGACCTGGGGCGTGCCGGTCGAGGAAATCCAGCGCGGCATCAAGCACGGCGTGCGCAAGATCAATATCGACACCGACAACCGCATGGCCATGACCGGCGCGATCCGGAAGATCCTCGCCGAGAAGCCCGGCGAGTTCGACCCGCGCGCCTATCTGAAACCGGCCAAGGAGGCGATGCGCAAACTCTGCCAGGAGCGCTTCGTCCAGTTCGGCTGCGAAGGCCAGGCGTCAAAGATCCGCCCCTTGTCGACGGCCCAGATGGCCCAGCGCTACGCCAGGGGCGAGCTGAACCCGCATTTCGGCTCGACCACGTCCAAGGCCGCCTGACGCGCCTGATCGCGGCGCCCCGACGCCCTACCAGCCGCCGTATTGACCCTGGAAACGCCAGCGCACGTCCCGGACGTCGCGCTCGGCGTCGTCGATCGCATCCTGGGCCCGGCGCCATTCCCGCTCGGTGTCCGCGCGCTCGCGCCGGATCTCCTGAATGCGGTTGCGGATCGTCTCGCGCTGCTGGTCGGTCAGCCCCTCGGCCCGCGCCTCGGCCTGTTTGGCCGTGATCTTGTCGTCCAATTCCTCCAGCCGGTTCCCCAGCGAGTCCGCCTGGCTGCGAACGTTGACCAGGGCCTGCTCGACCTGATGAACGATCTGTCCGTCGCGATAGGCGGGAAGGAAGTCCGCTTCCAGATACGATGGACAGACCCCGCCGTAGCTGGAACCGGCGCGGCCCTCCCTGAACCCGCGATCCGGCCTGCAATACTGGACGAGGCCCTGCTCGCGTCCCGCGCCATAGACGGCGGCGTCGGGCGTGATCCCGTGTTTGGCGCAGGCCTCGGCATGGTCGTTGAGGCGGCTCATGGTCAGGCCCGCCGCGCCGTCCGCAAAGCCCTGTCCGGACCAGTCCCCGGCCATGCACTGCTCCGCGCTCATCGTCGCGCAACTGCCCAGAACCATGACCGCGCCGCCTGCGGCAGCCGCGAGAATCCACGATCGCATGACCCTCCCTCCGTAAAGCCAAGCTTAACCATGACTCAGAACGGGAGAGCCGCCAAGCGCGCCTTGTATTTCAGGCTGCCCGCCGTGCTAGATCAGCGACCGCCCGCTGAGCGGCGGAGCCGCCCTTGTCCGACGAACCTCTCCTTTCTGAAGACCTCCTCGCCGATGAGGAAAGCGCCACCATCCTAGAGGCGCGCCTCGAGACGGGCGGGGTCCGTCTCGACAAGGCCCTGACCGACATCTTCCCCACATTGTCGCGCGCGCGGCTGCAGGCCCTCCTAGCCGAAGGCGTCGTCAGCCGTGACGGCGAGCCCGTATCCGTGGCCTCCGGAAAGGCCCAGCCTGGCCTCTACGCCATCGCCCTGCCAGCCGTCGTCTCCGCCATTCCGCAACCCGAAGCGATCGCCCTCACGGTGCTGTACGAGGACGCCCACCTGATCGTCGTCGACAAACCGGCTGGCATGGCCGTCCATCCGGCGCCCGGTAGTGAAACCGGCACCCTGGTCAACGCCCTGCTTCACCATTGCGCGACGTCCCTGTCCGGCATCGGCGGCGTCGCCCGCCCGGGCATCGTACACCGGCTGGACAAGCACACATCCGGCGTGATGGTCGCCGCCAAGTCCGACGCGGCCCATGCCGGTCTCTCGGCCCTGTTCGCCGCCCACGACATCGAACGGACCTACATCGCCCTGACCCGCGGCGCGCCACAGCCGGAGAAGGGCCGCATCGTCTCCAACCTCGGCCGCTCGACTGGCGACCGCAAGAAGATGGCGGTGCTGAGAACCGGCGGACGCGAAGCCATCACCGACTATGTCGTCGAGCGGCTCTTCGGCGCCGCGCCCCAGAAGGGCAGCCGCCCCGCCGCCCCGCCCCTCGCCGCCCGCGTGGCCTGCACCCTGCACACCGGCCGCACCCACCAGATCCGGGTCCACATGGCCTCGAAGGGCGCGCCCCTGCTGGGCGACCCGGTCTATGGCACCGGCAGTCCCGCCAACCTCGTGCGCGCCGCGATCGCCGCGGCTGGCCTGACCCGCCAGGCCCTCCACGCGGCGATCCTCGGCTTCGTCCATCCGATCACGGGAGAGGCCCTGCGTTTCGAAACCCCGCCTCCCGAAGACATGCGGGTGCTCGAAGAAGGCCTGGCCCGGCTCTAGTCCGTCTTGATTAAGGACGCACTATCCGGTATACGTCCGTCATTCGGTGCCGTGGCGCCGGGGCAACGGTCACGCCGCGGTGTGACGATCCGCCTCTGACAAAGGCGGAAACCCGACCCTATTTCATCGGTTGAGGGGTGAGGCGACGGCGCACATCGGGTGGCCGCTTCCGGAGAGCCCGCTCGTTTTGACGGTCGGAGGGACCATATGGCTGTAGCTAGATCACTCGCGGTGATGTCGCCTGAACAGGGGCTTTCGCGATACCTGACGGAAATCCGCAAATTTCCGATGCTGGCGAAGGACGAGGAGTTCATGCTCGCCAAGCGCTGGACCGAGCACCAGGACCCCGAGGCCGCCCACCGTCTGGTGACCTCGCACCTGCGTCTCGTGGCCAAGATCGCCATGGGTTATCGCGGCTACGGCCTGCCGATCGGCGAGGTGATCTCCGAGGGCAACGTCGGCCTGATGCAGGCCGTCAACAGGCCGTCAAGAAATTCGACCCGGACAAGGGCTTCCGTCTCGCGACCTACGCCATGTGGTGGATCCGCGCCTCGATCCAGGAATACATCCTGCGCAGCTGGTCGCTCGTGAAAATGGGCACCACCGCCGCGCAGAAGAAGCTGTTCTTCAACCTGCGCAAGGCCAAGAGCCAGATCTCTGCCTTCGAGGAGGGCGATCTGCGTCCGGAACACCTCTCCGCCATCGCCACCAAGCTGGGCGTGTCCGAGGAAGAGGTCACCAACATGAACCGCCGTCTCGGCGGCGACTCCTCGCTGAACGCTCCAATCCGATCGGACGGCGAAAGCGAGTGGCAGGACTGGCTGGCCGATGACACCGCAGTGTCGCAGGAAACCGCCCTGGCCGAGAGCGAAGAGAAGTCGATCCGCATGGGCCTGCTCGAGGAAGCGATGCAGGAGCTGACCGACCGCGAGAAGCATATTCTGACCGAGCGTCGTCTCAAGGACGATCCGGTGACGCTGGAAGAGCTGGCCGGCCAGTACGGAGTCTCGCGCGAACGCGTCCGCCAGATCGAAGTCCGGGCCTTCGAGAAGCTTCAGAAGGCCATGCGCGCGGCGGCTGACGAGCGGAACCTGGTCGACGCCTGATGAACCCTCCCTCCCCGCATCGCGGGGAGGGACTCAGGTCACGGCCGAAAGGGCCTGGAACCTTTCGTCCCGCCAGCTCCCGCTGTCGAAAATGTCTCCCAGCACCTCGACCGCATCCCATACATCAACGTGACGCACGTACAGCGGCGCGAAGCCGAAGCGGATGACGTCCGGGCGCCGGAAATCCCCGACCACCCCGCGCGCGATCAGGTTCTGCATCACGGCCCAACCGCCTGGATGCGCGAACGAGACCTGACCGCCACGGGCCGCTGCGTCGCGCGGCCCGACCAGCATCAACCCATGCGCCGCGCATCGCGCCTCCACCCTTTCGATGAACAGATCGCCCAGCGCCGCCGCCTTGGACCGCGCCTGGGCCATATCCACGCCGTCGAAGGCATCCAGCGCCGCATCCAGCGCCGCCAGGCTGAGGATGGGCGGTGTCCCGCACAGCCAGCGGTCGATCCCGGCGGCCGGCTCGTAATCGTCCACGAAATCGAACGGCCGGGCGTGACCCATCCAGCCCGACAGAGGATTGCGCAACGCCGCCTGATGCCGCCTCGCCACGAACAGATACGCCGGTGCGCCGGGCCCGCCGTTGAGATATTTGTAGCCGCAGCCCGCCGCCAGATCCGCCCCGTCCCGGTTGAGGTCGACGTCCAGCACCCCCGCGCTGTGGCTCAGGTCCCAGAGACTCAGGGCCCCGGCGGCCCGCACCGCCGCGCTTTGCGCCGCCATGTCGCGCACGGCGCCGCTTCGGTAGTGAACGTGACTGAGCAGGACCAGGGCCGTCCGGTCGTCCAGCGCCGTCTCGAACGCCCCCGGCTCGACGACCCGCAGGTCGATCTCCGGCATGGCCCCGGCGAGACCCTGCAGGATGTAGAGATCGGTCGGGAAGTCGCCCCGCTCGATGACGACGGCCCGCCGCTCCGGCCCCCGGGCCCGAACGGCCCCCGCGGCCAGTTTGAACAGGTTCACCGACACCGAATCCGCCGCCGTGACCTCGTCCGCCTCCGCGCCAATCAGCCGGGCGATCTTGCCTCCCACCTGTCGGGGCAGGTCAATCCACCCATGGCGGTTCCAGCTGGAGATCAGGTCCCGGCCCCACTGTTGCTCGGTCGTCTCACGCACCCGCGTCGCCGCCGCCAGCGTCAGGGCGCCCAGGGAATTCCCGTCCAGATAGACGACCCCGTCCGGCAGACTGAACCGGTTCCGAACGCCGCCCAGCGGATCAGCGGCATCCCGATCAAGACAAGTCTGGCGGGTCGTCATTCGGGAGGCTCCTGTTGCCGGGCGGCTATCGCTCTCTACAGTGAGCCGCCACGCCGGTGAAACGGCGACATCGACAGGATCGCCCGGAATGCGCCCGCCCTTGACCGTCTTGGCCGCATCCCTGTCCGTCGCCGCCTGCATGTCCTCTCCCGCGCCTGTCGATCCGGTCGAGACCCGAACGCCTATCACCTTCAGCCAGCTTCTGAGCCAGCCTCGCGCGAGCGCGGACTTCCGCATCGCCTATGGCGCCGACCCACTCCAGTTCGGCGAGCTGTGGATTCCGAAGAGCGGCCGTCGCCATCCCGTCATCGTCCTGATCCACGGCGGCTGCTGGCGCGCGGATCTGCCCGGCGTCGAACTGATGGACTACATGGCCGCCGACCTCCGGGACCGGGGCTACGCCGTCTGGAATCTTGAATATCGCCGCATCGGCCACGCAGGCGGCGGCTATCCCGGGACGTTTCAGGACATCGCCGCCGGCCTGGATCATCTGCGCGCCCTAGGGCCGCAGTACGGCCTGGACCTGCGCAGGGTCGCGGTCTCCGGTCATTCCGCCGGCGGCCATCTGGCGCTATGGGGTGCGGCTCGAGACCGTCTTCCGTCGACCAGCCCGCTTCGCATCGTCGGCCCCCTTCCGGTGCGGGGGGTCGTAACGCTGGCCGGCATCGCGGATCTGACCGCCTATCGCGAGACGGGACCAGACGCCTGCGGCGGCCCCTCGACCATCGACGCGCTGGTGGGTGTTCAGGGAAGGGACGCCCCCAACATCTTCGCCGACACCTCGCCCCCCGCCCTGCTGCCGTTGGGCGACCGGCAGATCTTGGTGTCGGGCGCGCTCGACCACATCGTGCCGCCGCGGTTTGGCCAGGACTATGCGGCCGCGGCCGTATCGGCGGGCGATCCCGCGACGTCCGTGGTGTTGGAAGGAGCCGGGCATTTCGAGCTTGTCGACCCGACCTCGGCCGTCTGGCCGCGCATCGTGGCGGCCTATGCCGGCCTGCTTGGGTAGACTGCCGGGTGCGGGAGTCTCAGCCCGCGCGCTGCATCGGCGTGATCGGCGCCATGGCCAGCAGCGTCCCGATCGGGGCCGCAAGGGTCGCCTTGGTCACGGGTCCCGACGCCAGGGTGACCTCCAGCGCGCCGACCGCCACCACGAGCCGTGAATCCGACGCCTTGAGGGCCAGCGCCTTGAGCTGGGACGCCTGTTCCCGCACGGCGCGCACCGCCTGCATCGGATCGCTGTCGAACTTGTCCAGCGCCGCCGCCAGAATGCGCATGGCCTGATCCTTGGTAGCCGCGGTCGCCTCGGCTCCGGTGGGGGCCTCGTCCGCTTTTCTCTTGCCTGGCCCCGAAAACTCGCCCGAATTGAACCGCCGACGGTCCGGTCCGATATAGCCGACCGCCTCAACCCAGTCCCGGGGCTTAAGCGCGACGTTCTCGACCCGCTTGAACAGGTCGGCGCTGGTGAAGGGCTTGCGCAGGAATTCGTGCACCCCCGCGTCGCGCGCGCCCAGGATCGTGGTCGCCGTAGCCTCGGTCGTCACCATGATGATCGGCGCGCGGCGGCATCCCAGATGCGACCGCCTCAGCTTCCGCGCCAACGATTCTCCGTCCAGCTTGTCGCCGGTCCGCTCAGTGAACACTATGCCGGGCTCGAGTTCCGCCGCCCTCTGAAGCGCGCGATCCTCGGTTGGCTCGACCAGGATCCGGGCGGCGCCCAGTCCCTTGATGATCTCGCTCAGTATGCGTGCGGAATGGGGGTTCGGATCGACGATCAGAACCCGCCTCAGCATCGGGGCCATTCTTGCCAGCACTCGACGATCGGCAGCAAACAAGACGCAACTCTCCTCAGGGACGGTCATCCTTAACCGGCGCCGGTTAAGGCCGGTTGAATGCCCGGCCGCCCTCAGCCCCGGAAGGGATCGTGCATCATGATGGTGTCGTCGCGTTCGGGACTCGTCGACAGCAGGGCCACCGGGGCGCCGATCAACTCCTCGATCCGCCGGACATACTTGACCGCATTCGCATTCAGATCCCGGAAGCTGCGCGCGCCGGCTGTGCTTTCGCTCCAGCCTTCAAGTTCCTCGAACACCGGTTCGGCCGCGGCCTGGGCCTTCAGGCTGGACGGCAGATAGTCCAGCACCTCACCGTCGATGCGGTAGCCCGTGCAGATTTTGAGCATCTTCAGCCCGTCCAGCACGTCCAGCTTGGTCAGGGCGATACCGTCAATCCCGTTGATCGCCACCGACTGGCGGACCAGCACGGCGTCGAACCAGCCACAGCGGCGCGCCCGGCCGGTATTGACCCCGATCTCGCGCCCCACCGTCGCGAGATGGATCCCCACCTCGTCATTCAGCTCGCAGGCGAACGGCCCCTCGCCCACCCGGGTCGTATAGGCCTTTACGATCCCCAGCACATAGCCGACCCCGCGCGGCCCGATGCCCGATCCCGCCGCCGCCTGTCCGGCCACGGTGTTCGAGCTGGTCACATAGGGATAGGTGCCGTGGTCCACGTCCAGGAAGGCGCCTTGGGCTCCCTCGAACAGCACCCGTTTGCCGTCCCGCCGCGCCTGATCCAGCACCCGCCAGGCCGGTTGCACATAGGGCAGGATCTTGGGCGCAATCTCCAGCAGCTGCGCCAGCAGCGCCTCCGGATCGATCGGCTCGAGCCCCAGCCCCGCCCGCAGCGGATCATGGTGCGAGCGCAGGCGGTCGATCTTGACCTTGAGGTCTTCCACATTGGCCAGGTCGCAGACCCGGATCGCGCGCCGCCCCACCTTGTCCTCGTAGGCCGGACCGATGCCCCGCCCGGTAGTGCCGATCCGCGCGCCCGGTGCGCTCGCCGCTGCCTCGCGCGCCACATCCAGCGCCGGGTGGATGGGCAGGATCAGACAGGCGTTGTCGGCCACGATCAGCACCTCGGGGCTGATGTGGATTCCCTGCGCCTCGATTTTCCCGATCTCGCCGACCAGGTGCCAGGGGTCGACGACCACGCCGTTGCCGATGATCGAGGGCTTGCCCTGCACCACGCCGGACGGCAGCAGCGCCAGCTTGTAAACCTTGCCGTCCACGACCAGCGTATGACCGGCGTTGTGCCCGCCCTGGAACCTGACGACCATGTCGGCCCGGTTCGACAGCCAGTCGACGATCTTGCCCTTGCCCTCGTCACCCCACTGGGCGCCGACCACCGCGACGTTCGCCAAGACTGTTCTCCGCTGTCCGGGATTTCGGAATGCGGGCGCAGCCTATAGCGGGGGAATCGGCGGGTGTCCCGCCGCGGAGCGATTATTCCGCCAGCGCCGTCTCAAACGCCCAGTCCAGCCAGGGCGTCAGCGCCTCGATATCCGCCGTCTCCACGGTGCAGCCGCACCAGATCCGCAGACCCGCGGGGGCGTTGCGGTGGCTCTCGATGTCGAAGGCCGCGCCCGCATCCTCGACCAGCGCCTTCATCCGCATGACCAGCGCCCGGCGCGCATCGTCGTCCATGGCCGCCACGCGCGCATCCACGAACTTCAGGCACACCGAAGTCGTCGAGCGCGTCGCCGGGTCTCGCGCCAGATAGTCGACCCAGTCCGTCCGCCGGACCCACGCGTCGAGCGTCGCCGCGTTGGCGGCCGTCCGCGCGATCAGGCTGTCCAGACCGCCCGCCGCCAGCCCCCACTGGACCGCGTCGATCCAGTCCTCGATCGTCCACACCGAGAAGGTATTCAGCATCGACCCGTTGGCCAGCATCCGGTCGAAGCCGTTCGCATCCCGCAGCCGCAGCACCTTGGGCACGCTGCGCGGCGGTTCATAGCGGTCCAGCCGCGCCACCGCCCGTGGCGACAACGCCGCTACCCCCAGGCCCGCCTCGCCGCCCAGCGCCTTCTGGAAGCTGAACGTCACCACGTCCAGCTTGCCCCACGGCAAGGGCATGGCGAACGCCGCCGAGGTCGCGTCGCAGATCACCACGCCTTCGCGGTCGTCGGCGATGAAGGTTCCGTTCGGGGCGCACACGCCGGAGGTCGTGCCGTTCCAGGGAAACACCAGGTCCTTCTTCGGATCGACCTTCGAGGTATCGGGCCACCCGCCCCACGGCGCCGTCAACACCTCCGGGTCCAGTCTCAGATGCTCGACGGCGTCGCTCGCCCAGACCTTGCCGAAATTCTCGAACGCCAGGACCTGGACGGGCCGCTCGCCCAGCATCGACCACATGGCCGCCTCGACCGCCGCGGTGTCGGACCCTGGCACATAGACCAGCACCCAGTCCGCCGGGACCTCCAGCAGTTCCCGCGTCAGTCTCAGGCCGTGCGCGAACCGCTCCACCACCTCCGGCGCGCGGATGCCTCGGCCCAGCAGCTCATGAGGAATCGCCTGCGACGACCATCCCGGCCGCTTCGCCGTCGGCCCGGACGAGAACCACGGCCGCGCCGGTTTCACGTTCGGCCGATTGGCCATCAATCGCGCCACGGCTTGTAGGGGCCCGCGTCGCGCATCGCCTGCGCCAACTTGGTCAGCGCCGCGTTTTCCTCCTCGGGCAGCATGACCATCAGCCTGGCCAGAAGGTCGCCGCGCTTGCCGTCGGCGAACGCGCCTCGCCCTTTGAGCCGCAGCACCTTGCCTGAGCTCGACCCCTTGGGAATGGTCATCGAAACCGTCCCCTCGGGTGTCCGCACCGGGATCTTGCCGCCCAGAACGGCGTCGGTCAGGGATACCGGCAAGTCCATCGTCAGGTCCGCCCCGTCCCGCGTGAACACCGGATGCCGCGCGATCTTCAGCGTGATCAGGGCGTCGCCCGCCTCGCTGCGGCCCGAGGCACCGGGCGCGCCCTGACCCCTCAGCCGGATCGTCTGGCCGTCCGCCGCGCCCTTGGGGATGGTAACGTCCAGGGTTCGTCCATCCGAGAACTGGATTCGCCGCGTCGCGCCCGAGATCGAATCCTCAAGGCTGATCTCCAACGTCGCCTTTACGTCGGCTCCGCGACCCAGACCCGCATTGGAGAAGCCGCCGCCCCTCGCTCCGCCCGGCCTCGTCCCGCCGCCGAACATGCCACCGAACAGCTCGTCCAGATCGATGTTCTCGAAGCCCTGTTGCCGCGCCCCGCCCTGGCCGAACGGATTGCCGCCCGAACCGCCGCGGGTCGGTCCACCCGCGCCGAAGCCGCGGAACTGCTCACGGCCGTCGGCGTCGATCTCGCCGCGATCGAATTTGGCGCGCTTCTCCTTGTCGCCCAGCAGGTCGAACGCAGCCGTGATCCGCTTGAACCGCTCATCGGCCACGGTGTTGCCGGGGTTCTTGTCGGGATGCAGTTCCTTGGCGAGCTTTCGGAACGCCTTCTTGATCTCGTCAGCGCTCGCGCCCCTCGAAACGCCCAGTTCCTTGTAGGGATCGCCCGCCACGTTCGAAACCGCTCCTGCGCCGGGCTCAAGCAGCGCGAAGCGCATCAGCCCACCAATACCGAAACGATCAGTTAGGCCATCGAGGGGATTCCCGAAAGGCGCGCGGTCGAAATCTCTGGCGTGGCGATCAGCCGAGCGCCGCCCTCGCCTCGACGCCCCAGCCGTAGCCATCCCCCCACTGCGCCACGGCGATCGTCGCTCCCGGGCCGGGCCCGGCGGGAAAATCGATCGCGACGTCCGCCGCCGGATAGAGCGCCGCCACGCCCTCGGCCTCGAACGTCCGGAGCACCGTCGCTTCCGCCAGGATCCTGACCCGGAACCGCAGCGGATCGGCGGACGCCGGTTCGCCCTCCCAGCGGTCCCCGTCGATACGGGACCGCGCGACCCAGCCCAGGTCGAACCCCCCGTCAGCCCGGGCGCCCGCCCTCAGATGCGAAGGCGACCAGGGCCGGTCGTGGACGCCCGTGGCCGTATGGACCACCTCGCTGACCGCCGCCCCGCCGGGAGGTCCCCCCGTCGGACCGGCGCGCCAGATCAGCGGCAGCCCCCGCTCGGTCCGCGGCGACTCCGCCCGCGCCGGCGTAGAGTCCAGCAGAACCACCAGGGCCCCCGCCGCTGCGCCGGCCGCCATGGCGTTGTCTGTCCCCTGCTGCGCACGCAACAATCCGCCCAATCGCCAGACGCCGTCGCCCAACAACTCAGCCGTCCGGAATTGCACCATCTCCCAGCCGTCCTCCGTCTCGACGGCCGCCGCATTGCCGCCCGCGAGCACCGCGATGGCGGGACGGCTTTCCGGAGTTCGTCCCTCGACCCGGACAGCCAAGGTGTTCACCGCATCCCAGCGATGTCTGGGGCCTGGAGCCAGCGGTTCCGTCAGCACGCCCACGGTCGCAGGTCGCGGGATCTCGCCTCGCGCCGCCAGGGCATCCGTCGACGGTCCCGCGAACACCTGCATCGGCCGCCATGGCTCCCCGGCGGCGACCGGGATCGGTCGTCCGTCGATCTCGGCCCCGGCCAGGGGCGGCAGTTCCATCATCCGAAAGAAGGGCGCACCCACCATCGTGCTCGTCCTGTCGGCCCTGGGCCCGCCCTCGTCCGCCCCGGCGTCCACCGACGATATCCGCTCCAGCATCGCGGACGGCGTCTCGTCCATGTCCAGCCGCATGACGCGCCAGTCGCCTTCCCGACCTTCGACCGAGACCCGGTCCCCCGGTTCCAGCCGCATGGCCGCCAGCGGCCCGAGCGCCGCTGTCAGCCGTTCGTCCGCGAGTCGTTCGAGGGCCCGTTCCGCAGCCGCCCGCGCCAGCGAGGCCGAACACACCGCCGGCAAATCCAGGTCGACCCCGCCGCCCTCGCCCGCTGACCGCATGATCGCCGACCCCGTCCGATAGTCCGCGTCGCCGTCGATGAACCTTACCCGCGCCGTCCCTGGCGACCCCTCCAGCGTCCGATCCGCCCGGATGCTCGCGCCGTCCTCCGGCAGCCCCAGAGCCTCCGTCGTCAGCGCCGCCTCCGCCAGACCTTCCCCAACCACCGCGACCTTGCCGCCCCGCTCGGCCGCGACGAGCCCCAGCGCGGCCAGAAGCGGCTCCAGCGCGTCCCGCGTCCGCATCGGCCTGTCGATGACATAGCCCTGCACCGCCCCGCTCACGGCCCCCACCTCGAAATCTTGCGCGGTCAGCCCACCACGCTCCAGAACCGCCGCGATCAGATCCCGCGTCTCGCCCCCCAGCCGGCCATTCAGCCAATGCCCGGTCCGCCACGCCCCCGCATCCGCCCACACGTCTCCGCGACCCGGAAACGCGGGCCAGGGCCGCGCGTCCCAGCACCAGGCGTCCGCCCCGTTCAGCATCGGTCCGCCATAGACCGCCGACACCGGATTGTTGTCCGGGACCGCGTAGTGCCGCAGGACCGCCTCCAGCGCGCGTCGCTGCATCCGGTCGTCGCGCACCCCGTTTGAGAAGGGCGGCAGACCGCTCTCGGCGCTCTTCGGATCCTGGAACAGGTTGGGCGCATTGCCGCCCCGGTCCACGGCCGCGCAGCCGAACTCCGTCAGCCGGATCGGTTTCATTCCGGCAACCCAGGCCGTCGGGGCCGAATTCCGTACGCCGCCCGGCCGGTCATGATGCGCGTTACTCCACCAGCCCTTCAGGTCCTTGGGCCGGAACATCCAGTCCTCGCCATGCGCCGTGTCGGCGATCGCCGTGCGGGTCTGGATGACCCGGTCGGCCTCCGAGGCGTAGAACCAGTCGAACCCCTCTCCGCCCGCCACTTGCGCCGTCAGATAGGCGGGGTCGTCGGGCCCGGCGAAAAGCATGCCGTCCACGCCGCCGTCGCCGGCCCGCCAGTCGCCCAACGGCGGATACCAGTCGACGCCCACATAATCGATGTTGGCGTCGGCCCACAGCGGATCCAGATGGAAGAGCGCGTCGGCCCCCTCATGCCGCCCGAAATATTCGGACCAGTCGGCCGCGTAGCTGATCGCCACGTCCGGTCCGACCACCGCCCGACACTCGGCCGCCAGCGTCCTCAACTGATCCACCGCCGGAAAGCCGCCGACGTCGTCGCGGGTCCAGGTCAGCCCACGCATCTCGGAGCCAATCAGCAGCCCGTCCGCGCCGGTCTCCGCCGCCAGCGCCGCATAGTGAAGCGCCAGCCGCCGCAGGCCCCGGCCCGCCGCCGTCCCGAACATGGCCTCGACGTCCGCCGCCGCCTGACCGCCGTCACGTCCCCTGACCCGTCCCCGCCACGGATAGGCCGCCTGTTCCGTTCCGCCGTAAGGGTCTGGCAGGCTGTTCCTCGCCGGCACGTCCATGAACACGAAGGGGTACAGCGTCACCTCCAGCCCCCGCGCCTTCAGTTCGGCGACGGCCTGCCGCACGCTCTCGTCCGATGGGGTGCCGCCATAGGCCGGGGCGCCGCCGCTCTCCGAGATCACGTGCGCTTCCGCACGCGCCAGCCCCGCGACCGACCAGCTCAACGGCTCTGTCGCCTTCCCGACCCGCTCCACGCCGGGCCGGATCGTGCACTGCGCCGCGCGCAGGTCGGTCCCGAACCAGCCGATGACCAGGCTGACCCGCTTCAGACCCGGGGCCTGGGCCATCAGTTGATCCAGCGATACGATGAGGTCCGTCCGCCCGTCCCCGCCATGGACATTCTCCGCCGTTGTCCGCGTCAGCCCTTCACGGCGCGTGACGACATCGGTCGCCAGCACGAACTCCCCGGCGCCGGGGATCAGGCACACGCCCTCCAGCCGGTCCTCGAGCGCCGTCCCGCCGGCTCCCGCCCTTCGGAAAACCTCGAAGGCCAGCTGCGGGGGCCGGTTCCCATAGGCGCCCAGAGACAGGTCCTCGAACACCGCGTAGGCCGTTCCCCGATACGACGGCGCGGTTCCCTCGACCGCTTCGATCAGCGGATCCGGTATCTGATCGGCGCCGCCGCGATGCACCCGCATCGTCACGCCTGACAGGTCCATGGGCCGCCCATCGGCCCACACCCGGCCGATCCCGTCGATCTCGCCCTCGCACAGGGCGACAGCGAAGCTCAGGGAATAGTCGTACTCGACCGCTCTCGGCCCGCCCTTGCCGCCCGAGATCGTGTTTCGTCCCTCAAGGAACCGGGCCGCCCAGATCACCTGCCCCGTGACCCGGGCCCGCCCGAACACGGCCGCCATCGGCGCGCCCTCGGCCGAACCCTGCACCTTCAGCGTCTCGAGCCGTGGCCCCTTCTGTCGCGCCGGTTCCAGCCCCGAGATGACCCTCTGGTCGATCGTCCGCCCGAGGGTCGACCCGATCACCGCCCCGATGGGCCCGCCGACCGCCTGCCCCACGCTGCTCAGGATGACCTGCGCCATTCAGTCGTTTCCCCTGCTTCCGGCCGGCCAACCGAACACCGCGACCAGCCGGCGCCGCCACCAGGCCCCCATCCAGCTCTCCACCACGGCCCGGCCCCAGTAGGCGTGGATCATCCGCGGCTCGGCGCCCGCCGTATCGCTCAGGATCGCGCAGTGTTTGACCGGACATCCGGCCGCCATGCGGAACATCAGCACATCCCCCGGCGCCGCATCCGCGACCGGCTTCTCCGTCAGCCAGCGCCGCGCCGCGGCCAGCAAGGTCTCCTCGCCCCCGACCTCGGCCCAGTCGGCCTGATAGGCCGGCGGGGATTCCGGCTCGCGTCCCACCAGGTCGCGCCAGACGCCGCGGACCAGTCCCAGACAGTCCGCCCCCTCGCCCCGCACGCTGGCCTGATGCCGGTACGGCGTTCCCAGCCAGGTCCTGGCGACCGCGGCCGCCCGCGCGTTCATCGGCGGCTCCCGCCGTCATTGCGTCCACCTTCGACCGGAGCGGCAGTCAGGAAGTCGTCGCCGGGAATGTCCGGAAAGCCCTGAAAATTGGTCCCGTTAGCGAATGTCCCCACGCAGGTTTCCCAACGCTTGTCGCACTCGGCGCCAGGAAAGGCGGCCCGATCGATCCGGCACCGCCCGTCGCCCAGCAGGGCGTCGCATCCCCGTCCGTAGGTGCGACCAACCACCCGCTCCAGCCGGGCGAGCGGCCCCTCCAGTTCGGCGACGAAGCCTCCACCCTCGCGCCGGATCCGCGCCAGCGTCGCCGTCCAAAGACGCATCCGCAGCTCCGGCCGCTCCCAGTCCACCCGCCACAGCGCGACCGCCGCCCCGTCGTACAGTCCCGCCTCGACGTCCGCATCCGTGATCGCCGCGTCATCCAGGGCTCCGGCGATCGCCCCCGATCCCGCCGCCAGGCCGACCGCGCTGTCTGCGGCCCCGGCTGTCCAGCCGCTCGCTGCCTGGCAGGTCACCCCCTCGACGGTCAGGTCGCGGTCATGGTCGGTGAAGCCCGTTTCGACTCCGTCCGTCCGTCGCAGCACCCAGGCGTGGCACAGCGTCGCCGCACCGCTCTCGATGCGGGCGGCCATCTCCTCCGGCATATCGCGCATGGCTAGACCCGCACCTCGATCAGCGGCGCGGCCGCCATCCGTCCGGCATCGAAACTCTCCAGCGTCACCTCGATCCGATCCGTGTCGAACCGCACCGGCGTGTCGAACTCGAAACCTGCTGTGACGGCCACACCGGCGGCCGGCGCCGCGTCCAGCGTGACCAGCCCTGTCGCGTGATCGACCGCGAACGTCCCGCTCGCCTGTTCGACCCCGCCCACCGCCAGCCGCACCGTGCCTTCGACGGGTTTGGCGATCCGCCGTTCCGCCGCGGTCTGGTCGTCGCCGTAGCGTTTCGACAGCGGGAACACGGTCCGCGCCCCGTCGCCCTGGGCCAGCATCTGATCCACCGCGCTCACGGCCGCGCCCGGCGTGCAGGACTTGCAGTCCGCGAAGTCCCGGAACCGGAACCCGTACAGGCGTCCCCGGCGCGCCTCGAAGAAGCTGGTCAGGGTCGCCATGTCGTCCAGCGATCTCAGATTGGCCCCGATCAGATAGCGGCGGCGCCCCTGCGCCCAGGGCGTCGAACGCCGCTCGAACCCGGACCCCAGGGTCACGATCTCGGTGCGTCGCTCCACGCCGCCCGTCGACCCGAACGCCAGCCGCGCGGGCAGCCTCACCTCGTGAAAGGCCATTCACTCTCTCCTGTCCGGATTTCCAGCGGTCGCTTTCGCTTGTCGAGCGAGCACCGTTACGCCATCCTCCCATGCCGGACCGCGGGTCCGGATCGCGCGGGGAGGGCGTCATGAGCCTCGAGAGTTCATCCCGGATTCAAAGCTTTGACTGGCAAAAGCTGCTGTTTTCGTTCGAGGGCCGCACCCGGCGCTCGCATTTCTGGATCGGGTGGCTGATCTGTCTGGGCGTCGGCGTCGTCGCCGGGTGGATTCCCATCCTCGGCGGCCTGATCTCCCTGGCCCTGATCTGGCCCCAGTTGGCCATCGCGGTAAAACGTCTTCACGACATGGGCAAGACCGGCTGGCTGGTCGCCATTCCCTGGGTCGCGAACATCGTCGGCGTCTGCGTCGGGGTGGCCATTCTGGGGGTCTCCGCCATCATGAACCAGGCCGCCCTGGACCGTGAGGATCCGGCCGCCATCATGGCCCTGCTCGGCCCGGCCTTCGGCATCGTCGTGCTCCTGCTCCTTGTGAACCTGGGCTTCCTGCTCTGGATCGGCGTCACCGACAGCCAGCCCGGCGACAACCGCTTCGGTCCCAGTCCCAAGGAGGTCTGACTCCCGGCCGATTCCTTGTCACAGCCTGCGCGCGCCCAGTGATACGGCGCGCGCCAGCACCTGGGCGATCTGGGCTTCCGACCGCAACAGGCCCGGCGCTCCCCCATCGACGCGGACATTGACGGTCACGCCGGCGCTGCCGGCGGGTTCTATCGTCCCCGCGCCCGCGGGCCGGAACACCTCCGGACCGCGCTCGCCGACCAGGTAGGCGCCGCCGCCCGCGACAGATCCCCCGTCCGCTCGCGACCCTGAAAAAATCGTCCGCACGGCTGCGGCGATGGCGTCCGATAGCCCTCCTACGCCGCCCGATCCCGCCGCGGCGTTCACCGCCGCCAGCATCGCCCGCGCCAGTTCGGCCAGCGTCACCTCGCCATCCGCCGCCGCTTGCGCCAGCGACCGTGTCAGGCTCTCCCCGGCCCGGCCGAAGGCATCCTCGATCGAGGCCGCGGCCCGTTCCGCCGGCTCCCGCAATCCCTCCAGCGCCGCCGCCGCCTCGGCCGCCTTCATCGGCACCACGTCCAGAGCGGACGGTTCGAAACTGTCAGTCATCCGGCCAAGTCTCCGCCATCCGCATCAGATCGGCGCGCCCGATCGGCGCCGGGTTTGCGGGCGCCTCGGTCAGCATCCGCCATTCCTTCAGCGACAACCGCCAGAACGCCTCGGGCCCGACGCCCAGCATCGCCGCGGTCCGCGCCATGCCGCTCCACGGCGTCTTCATGCCGACGCGGCGAAGGCCCGGGCCACCGCCTCCGCCGCCGCGCGCGGGTCGATCTCGGCCCGCTCCAGGCCCGCCGCGAGTTCCCGCTCTCCGCCGCCGCGCAGCAGTGCGGCCAGCACCGCCATCAGGTCCCGTCCGGACAGCGCCCGCATCCGCTCCGCCAGCGCCCCGACCGACTCCAGCCCCAACGCCGTCTCAATCTCCGCCAGCGCTCCCAGCGTCAGGCACAGCCGCCGCTCGGCCCCCGCCAGCATCGCCGCCGTCTCGCCCCGCGCACCGTTGAGTCCCATCACAGGGCGCCGAATGTCACTTCACCGGCGCTGGCCAGGCTGATGGCGAACGTCGCTTCGCCCTCATACTCGCCTGCATACTCCAGCGCGGCGACGAGGAAAGGCCCCTCCAGCACGCCGAAGTCGGGCACGACCAGGCGCCACGTCCGCGGCGCCTGGTTGAAGAAGGCTTCGCGGATCAGGGCGTCCGACGTCGCATCGCGAAAAATCCCCTGGCCCGCCACGGCCGCCGACCTGACGCCCGCCCCACCCAGCAGCTCGCGCCAGCGCCCGGCGCTGTCGCCGTCGGTGGCGTCCACGGTCCGGGCGTTCAGGCTGATCGTCCGCGCCCGCAAACCCGCCACGGTCGTGAACGCGCCCGGCGTGTCCTCGATCTTGAGCAGGATGTCCTTGCCCCGTTGCGCCGCCATGTTCAGATCTCCTCCGTGACGGCGCGCACGCGCAGCACCGCAAATGTCCGCGCCCCGTCGGCGCCCGGAAACACGTCCGCGAACGCGACCCGCAAGGCGGCCGTCCGCACCCCGTCGGCCTCCACCACGGCGTCCGCCAGCCGCAACCGCACCGCCGCCAGCACCGCCTTGGCCTCCTCCGTCCCCCGGAACCGGGACACGACCGTCAGCGTCAGGGCATGCTCGACCCCGCCCCCGTCCGCCCGCACCGGCCGGCTTTCGCTGCGCCCGATCAGAAGGTGGGGAAACCCCGGCCCCTCCGGCGGAGCATCCCAGATCCGCGCCGGCGCGCCCAGCAGCGCCTGCACCGCGGCATCGCCCTTCAGATGTGCGACGAGCGCCTTCTGCAGCGCCAGTTCATGCGCGCTCATCGCGTCCGCTCCAGGTTCAGTATCGCCTGCCCGCCGACGGTCTCGCCCGAGACGATCCGCCAGTCGCCACCCCCAAATCTCAGCATCCGGCCCGGCGTCAGCCGCACATCGGCCCGCGTCTCGGCGGTCACCGTCTCCACGACGCGCCGCCCGCCGGCCTCCGTCTTTTCTCGCCGCCGCCGACTCCCCAGCTTGAGCCAGGCAGACCCCAGCGGTTCCCAGTTGACCGCCCGTCCGCCGTAGGGCGTCTCGGCCTCGACGCCTTCGAACAGACCCGCCAGCGCCCTCACAGCCGCACCACGCGAGACGGCGCGATCCACGCCTCGACGGGCGCGATGGGCATCTCCCGATCACCCCGCTCGTAGGCGCGCAACACCAGCATCAGAATTGCCAGCCTCAGCGGCGCCGGCGACGTCGAGGTCAGGGCCAGCCCGACATCCTCCGCGACCCGCGCCCGGGCCGCATCGATCAGCGTCTGGATCAGACCATCCTCGGCGTCATGCTCGACGCGCAGGAACAGCTTCGCCTCCGCCAGGGTGACGGGTGCGGTCATGGGATGTCTCCGATGTTGGAAGGGAGGCGGCAGGCATCAGTGAACAGGCGACACGGTTCGGTCCCCCGCCCGCCCACTGTTGCCTGCGGCCTGTCGTCTGCTGCCTCGGCTAGCCTCAGCTCGCCGCGAACTTCATCACCTTGATGGCGTCGAAATTCTGCACCCCGCCGCCGACGCGCTTGGTCGTGTAGAACAGCACATAGGGCTTGGCCGAATAGGGGTCCCTCAGCACCCGCACCCCGGCCCGGTCGACGATCAGATAGCCGCGCTGGAAGTCGCCGAAAGCGATCGCCGCGCTGTTGGCGGCGATGTCCGGCATGGTCTCGATCTCGGTCACGCGATAGCCCAGCAGGCTCGCCGTCTCGCCCGCCCGCTGCGCCGGCTGCCAGATGTAGTTGCCGTCGGCGTCCTTGAATTTGCGCACCGCCGACACTGTCTTGCGGTTCATCACAAACCGCCCGTTTGGCCGGTACTGGGCCTTGGGCGCATAGACCAGGTCGATCAGCCGGTCGGTCGGACTGTTCGGGGCGAACGCCCCTGCCGCGCCCGACGCCACATGGCCGATCTCGCCCCAGACGGCGCTGGCGTCCGCCACGATCGGATAGCTCAGAAAGCCCTTCGGCTTGTTGACGCCGTCCCCGGTGACGAAGGCCGCGGTCTCCTGGGCCGCGAAGGCGTCCTCGACCTCGGCCGCCAGCCATTCGTCCAGGTCGATCAGGGCGTCGTCCAGCAGGGACTGGGTCGCCGCCGGGTTGGCGTACAGATCGGCCGAGGGGAATTCCAGCAGCGCCAGGGTGGCGGGGTCCGTCTCCGGTCTCGCCGCCGTCTCGGCCACCCAGCCCGAGGCCACGCCCGCCGTCGACACCGGCTTGCGGAACACCCCGGCGCCGACCGTGCGCACCGTGGCGATCTCACGCATCGGCGATCCGGCCATCAGCCGCCGCTCGATGGCCCGCTCGGTCTGTTCGGGCACGACATAGCCGGCCGAGTTCGACGCCGTGCTCAGTCCCGTCTTCAGCTCCAGCCCGAACGAAGCGCCCGTCTTCAGATAGCCGTCGAAAGCCGCCTTCTCCTCCAGTCCTCCGCCGTTCGGGGAGAATGACGGGACGGAGGTTTGCCCCAGCTCCGGTCGCCGCCCTTCGCTCACCACGCGGTCAAGCCGCGCCTGCGCCGAAGCCACCGCCTGGTCGATCCGCGCCACCTTCTGTTCCAGCAGGGTGTCGGCCGAGGCCTTCTTCTCGATCTCATCCAGCCGGGCGTCGTTCGCCCCTTTGAACGCCTCGAACGCCGCCATCATCTCGTGCATGGCGGCGCGCGCCTCCGGCGTGGCCGGGGCCTGTTTGGTCTCTTTCATTTTTGCTCCAGTTGAAGGGACGGCGGGCATAGGCCAACCGTCATCGTCCGGGCGTCCCGGACAGGCCGCTGACACCCGGAGGCGTCTTTGGACTTCACGAACCCTTGAATGCGCGGTCCTCCCCGCACGACCGGGTCCGGATCCCGCTGAGCGGGACCCTCTCGCCGAGCCGCTATCCGGCGCGCCGGCGGTTCACCGGTTGCGGCGGCTTCCCGATGTCATCGTCGCGGCGCGCGCCACCCCGAACCGCGCGCCTGGCAGCATCGGGAACGTCACCAGAGACACCTCCCACAGATCCACCTCGACCAGCACCCGCAGCCGCCCCTCGCGACGCGCCCGGCTGCTCCGAAACCCGATCGACAACCCGTCCAGCGCCCCTGCCCCGGACAGGGCCCCCGCGAACCGCGCCTCGGCCGACCAGTCCATGATCCGGCCCTGAACCCACAGGCCGCGTTCGTCCTCGACCATCCGGTCCCAGACTCCGACCACCGCCCGGTTCTCATGCTGGTGCAGCATCCGCACGCCCCGCGCGCCCGTCCTGGCCAGGCTGGCGGAGAAGGCGCCCTTGGCGACGACGTCCCCGTTCAGATCGGCCACACCCCACAACGAAGCGTAGCCTTCGATCCTCAGGCCTGCATCGGCCCCGGCGAGCGCCGTCATCCGCGGCGTTCCAACCGGCGCTCGACCCGCTCCACGGCCGCCCGCGTCGCCACGCTCTGCTCCTCCAGCCGCGCCAGCCTTTCGGCCACCAGCCGCTGCTCGGCGACCCGTTCCTCAAGCGTCGCGATCCGGGCCGCCGCCCCGCCGGCCCAGACCAGTCCGCCGATCGTCTGCAGCGCCAGCGCCCCGATCAGCGCCACCGGAACCTTCTTCAGGCTTTCCATCAGTCACCCAGCCCCGCCATTCGCCGCCGCTCGTCATCGGTCAGGAAGGCCGCCGCATTCAGTCGCGCCCACAGCGCGTCCCGCTCGGGCTGCAACGCGGGCAGCGCCTCCAGATCCGCCTCGATCCTGATCCCCGGGAACCGTCCGCCGAGCCACCCGCCCAGCGCCGCAGCCGTCTTCCGCGCCAGCGGAACCACCGTCCCCCGCCAGAAAGCCGCATTGGCCTCGCGATAGTTGGCGTAGGTCGCATCCCCGGGAATCCCCAGCAGTTGCGGCGGCACCCCGAACGCCAGCGCGATCTCGCGCGCCGCGGCATGCTTGCCGGCGATGAAATCCATATCGGCGGGAGTCCAGCTCATCGGCTTCCAGTCCAGCCCGCCTTCCAGGATCAGCGGCCGCCCGGCGTTCACCGTCCCGGCGTGGCTCTCGTTGACCTGCGCCCGTAGTCCCTCGAACTGCTCGGCCGTCAGCCGCTCCCCATCCTTCGCCGCATAGACCAGCGCCCCGGAGGGCCGCGCAGCATTGTCCAGAAGCGCCTTGTTCCAGGCCCCCGACGCGTTGTGCACATCAATGGCCGAAGCCGCCGCCTCCAGCGGCGAAAACCCGTAATGATCGTCCGTCGGATGAAACAGCTTCAACTGCATCACCGGCATCCAGCCGTCGGCCGCGCGGCCGATCCGCACCGATCGTCCATCGACGGAATAGTCATACGCCTCGGCCCAGCCGGCGCGTCCCGGGACCACCTTCACCCGGTCCGGTCGCAGGGTCCAAAGCTCCTCGGGCTCGGCCTCGCCCACCGCCTCGGCATAGGCGTTGCCCGCCGTCTGCAGCGCCCCGTACAGCGTCTCCAGCCACTCCGCCCCCGACTGCTCGGGATTGGGTCGCGCCAGCAGCCGGGCCAGCGGGTGGTTCTCTGTTCTCACCCCATCGGCGAACAGGACCAACGGGGTCGACGCCGCCGCCTCCGCGATCATCCGCACGCAGCGATAGGCCACCGCGTTCTTCCCGAACCCCTCGACCGCCAGATGGGCGTAGTCGCGCGGCGTCCACCGCGCCCGCCCGCCGCTGGTCAGGGCGATCAGCGCCCCGGCCCGGCTGTCCTTGATTTCGGGCGCGGTTTCACGCCCGCGGCGACCGATCGGCCAGCGCAGCTTCTGCATCCTGTTCCTTCCCGAATATCCGTCCCGGACCGCCCGGTGCCGGAACCACCGCACAACGCGCCCAGGCTCCGCCTGGCCCGCCGCGCGCGGAGCAGGTCCGTCAACGTCTGGACGAGGGCGACCGCCAGGCCCGGGCTGCGACCCGGTCCCGATTTCCCGTCATGCCCAAACAGTACCGGACCAGCGCACCAAGGCGGGCAGATCAGATCGGGAAAAGACCATCCTGTTGTTCGGAAAAGACTTTATCTCTTGAACCCGACTATAGATTCCCGAAAGGTCAGCACAGCGTCACGCCATGTCAGGCGCCGCAAGGTCGCCTCGCGGTCAGGCCGCCGCCTCATCCGCGCCGGGCTTTGTCGCTTTCGCGGCGGATTGCGAGGCGCGGGTCATGACCGCCAGCAACTCCGCGACCTGGATCGGCTTGCCGACGTGACCGTCCATCCCGGCTGCGATGCAACGCTCCACGTGCTCCGGCTGGACGTTGGCTGTCAGGGCGACGATCGGGGTCCGCGCCACCGCCCCGCCCATGGCGCGGATCGCGCGCGTCGCCGCCAGTCCGTCCATTACCGGCATATGCACGTCCATCAGGATCAGGTCGTATCCGCCGGACCGGGCGGCTTCCACCGCCTCGGCCCCATCGCGGACGGTGTCGAGAGCCACGCCAAACCCGTCCATTATCGCGCTGACCAGTTCCCGGTTCGCCGGGGCGTCGTCGGCCATCAACACCCGCAGTCCGGCTGGAACGGCCAGAGCAACCGGACCGACCGGTACCGCCGCCGTCTTCGCGCAGCGCAGGGGGATCGTGAACCAGAAGGTCGACCCCTCCGCAGGCCTGCTCTCCGCGCCGATCTTCCCCCCCATCATCGTGATCAGGCGGTGCGAGATGGCCAGTCCCAGTCCGGTCCCGCCGTAGACTCGTGTGGTCGAGGCGTCGGCCTGGGTGAACCGGTCGAACAACTGTCTGATCTTGTCCGGGGCGATGCCGATCCCGCTGTCGCTCACGGCCACCCTCAACTGCCCGCGATCCTCCGCGACCGTCAGTCTGATCTCGCCCTCCGAGGTGAATTTCACCGCATTGGAGAGGAAGTTAAGGGTTACCTGCCGCAGCCGGCCCTCGTCTCCCATCAGCGCCGCCGGCAGCCCGGCCGCGACATCAACGGTCAGGGTCAGGCCCCGGGCCAGGCATTGCGACTCCACGATCGCCGCCGCGGCCGCCGCCAGGGCGCGGGGATCGAACGGCTGCGGATCCAGATCGACCGCGTCAGCCTCCAGCTTGGAGTAGTCCAGAATGTCGTTGATCACGGCCAGCAGCGCCTCGCTCGCCGTGGCGATCCGGTTGGCCCAGGTCCGCTCGGCCGGAGGCAGGTTCGAGCTGCCTGCCAGCAGGCCCGAGAAGCCGATCACGCTGGTCAGAGGCGTCCGCAACTCGTGACTCATATTGGCCAGGAACTCCGACTTGGCGCGCGCCCCGGCCTCGGCCCGGTCGCGCGCCTCTGTCAACGCCTCCTCCAGATGCTTTGTGTCGGTCACGTCGCGCACGACATCCTGGAACTCGACAACCCGCCCGTCGTCGTCGCGGATGATCGATGTCCGGGCTTCGAACCAGCGGACTCCCGATCTTGTCAGGCCCCGATACGTCACGCCGCGATGCGCCCACTCGGGCGGGGAATTGACGAATTCCCGGAAACTCTCGGCCAGGGCCGGCACATCGTCGGGATGGATCATATCCGTCACGGGTCGTCCGATCACGTCCTTGGGGGCGTATCCGCTGACCGTCTCGATGGATGGCGACACATAGGTCACCACGCCGTCCACGCCGTATGCGATGATGATGTCGGTCGCGCGATCAGCCAGCAGCCGGTAACGACGCTCGCTTTCGGCGATCCGTTGTGCCGCTTCTTCGGCTTCGGTCACATCCTGGAACACGCCGAACATCGCCGTCACGCGTCCGTCCGCGTTCCGCTCGGTTTGCGCCCGCGTCTCGACCAGCCGTTCCTCGCCATCGGCCCGGATCAGACGCGCCCGGATTCGGAAGGCTTCGCCAGCCGTCAAGCCATGCATGACCGCTTCCCGGACCCTCGCCCGATCGTCGGGGTGGAAAAACGCGATCGCATCGTCCAGCCCGGGATCGTAGGTCTCCCTCGTCACGCCGTAGATGGCGTAGACGCGGTCCGACCATGTCGACTTGAACGTCTCGGCGTCCATTCGCCAATGCCCGACGCCGGCCATCTCCTCGGTGAGGCGCAGCAGTTCCAGCTGTTCCTCTCGTTCGCGGGCAGCCTCAGCCCGGTCGAGAATCTCGCCGGCCATGCGGGCCAGCAGCTTCAGGTTCTCGATCTCCGCATGGCTCGGCCGAGGACGCGCCCGGATGTCCATCACGCCGATGGCGCCCACGCTTTCGCCGACCGCGTTGACGACGCCGACGCCGGCGAAGAACCGGAGATGGGGTTTTCCAGTCACCATCGGATGGTTGCGGACCCTTTCGTCCGCCAGGGCGTCCTCGATCACCAGCACAGCGCCGGGCCCCTGGCTGGCCACCATATTGGTCGCCGACAGATTCCGCGGCATCTGGCTCTGACCGAGGCCGACGTTGGCGCGGAACACGGTCCGGTCGCCGTCGCACACTCCAATCATGGCATGAGGCATGTCGAAGATGGCGCAGGCGAGCGCTGTCAGCCGGTCGAACGGGCTCTCAAGGTCCAGTTGGCTCGCCGCCGCTTTCCGCAGCGTTTTCGAACTCTTCGCTCCCATGCCTTCAGTTTGCGGGGCGAACAACGAAGTTTCGGTTAGCGGCCCTGGTCGCCGCCTCTTTCGACCATCCACTCCGGCGCCTCGAAGTCCAGGGCGTCTTCGGACCGCTTCAGCGCGCGTTCCGAGACCGTCTGGCCCCGCACCGACACGCCAGCCCTGTGCACGCTCTCGGGATCGCCAGACACCAGCGGATGCCAGTCCGCCAATCCCCGGCCCTCATTGATGCGGCGGTATCCGCAAGACTTCGGCATCCACTTCAGCGCCTCGATGTTCCACGGCGTCAGCTTGATGCAATCGGGCACATGCTCGCGCCGGTTGGCGTAGTCGGTGCAGGTGCAGCGCGCGGCGTCGAACAGCTTGCAGTGCACCCGCGTCGGAACCACTTCGCCGGTGTCTTCGTCCTCGAACCGGACGAGGCAGCACAGACCACAGCCGTCACACAGGCTTTCCCACTCTTCGCGGGTCATCTGTTCGAGGCGTTTGGCTTGCCAGAAGGGCCGTTCCATCGGCGGCCTGTTAAACCCTCCGCGCCGCCCTGTCTCGCACAAGTCGCCTGCGCCTGCCGGTGGTCATGAAGCCCCGTACACCCTATATGGCCGCCTTCGACCGCGCGGCCTCCCCGTCGCCCCCAAACTCCCCGCGCGTGTCCAGGGTTTCCATGGCTCCCCGTCCTCCTCTCGTCGCCCTCAAGAACGTCCGCCTCCAGGACGGCCAGCGCCCGCTGTTTGACGGCGTCGACATCGCCGTCGAGCCGCGCACCCGCGCCGCCCTGGTCGGCCGCAACGGGGCCGGCAAGTCGACCCTGATGAAGATGGTCATGGGCCTGATCGAGCCCGACGCCGGCGATCGCTCCGTCCAGGCCGGCGTCCGCTTCGCCTATGTGCCCCAGGAGCCCGTCATCACCGGCGAGACCCTGCTTGACTACGCCGCCTCGGAAGGCGCCGAGCGCTGGACCGCCGAGGCCTGGCTGGCCACCTTCGGCCTCGATCCCGAAAAGCCCGCGGTCAACCTGTCCGGCGGCGAGATCCGCCGCGCCGCCCTGGCCAAGGCCTTCGCCGAAGAGCCTGACCTGCTGCTGCTCGACGAGCCGACCAACCACCTCGACATCCTGGCCATCGAATTGCTCGAGGAGGAACTGCTCCAGGCCCGATTCTCGGTCCTGGTCGTCAGCCACGACCGCGCCTTCCTCAACCGCGTCACCCAGTCCTGCCACTGGCTGGAGGGCCGCCGCGTCCGCACGCTCAACAAGGGCTTCGCCGCCTTCGACGAATGGTCCACCAAGGTCCAGGATGAAGAAGCCCAGTCCCTGCAGCGGCTGACCAAGACCATCGAGCGCGAGACCGAGACCTTCTACCGCTCCATCACCGCCCGCCGTACCCGCAATGAAGGTCGCGCGCGCTCGCTCGAAGCCCTGCGCGCCGATCGCAGCGAACGGCTCAAGGACGTCCCCCGCGAGCTCAACCTCGGCGTCGATTCCGGCGCCACGTCCGGCAAGCTGGTGGCCGAGCTCAAGGGTGTGACCAAGACCTTCGGCGACCGCACCGTCATCAAGCCGTTCACCACACGGGTCATCCGCGGCGACCGGCTGGCCATCGTCGGCCCCAACGGCGCGGGCAAGACCACCCTGGTCAAGATCCTGCTCGGCCAGCTCAAGCCTGACGAGGGCACGGTCCGCCTCGGCGCCAATCTCGAGCCCGTCTACCTCGACCAGTCGCGCGAGGGCCTGCGCAGCGACATGACCCTGTGGGACGCCCTGACTCCCGGCGGCGGCGACAGCGTGCTGGTGCGCGGCATATCCAAACACGTCGCCGCCTACGCCAAGGACTTCCTGTTCCAGGAAGGCCAGTTGCGCCAGCCGATCTCCACCCTGTCCGGCGGCGAGCGCAACCGCCTGCTGCTGGCCCGCGCCCTCGCCAAGCCCGCCAACATGCTGGTCCTCGACGAACCGACCAACGACCTCGACATGGACACGCTCGACAAGCTGGAAGAGCTGCTGGAGTCCTACGACGGCACCCTGATCCTGGTCAGCCACGACCGCGACTTCGTTGACCGGCTGGCGACCTCGACCATCGCCATGAACGGCCGTGGCGACATCGTCGAGACGCCCGGCGGCTGGACCGACTTCATCCGCCAGAACCCCGGCTTCCTCCAGCCCGGCGCCAACCCCCGGCCGCAGGACAAGGACGCCGCCCGCCGCGCCGAGGCCGCCCCCGCGCCCGCCTCGGTCTCCGCCGCGCCGAAGAAGCCCGGCAAGCTGACTTTCAAGGACGCGCACCGCCTGAAGGAGCTGGAAGGTCTGCTCGCCACCCTCCCGGCCGACATCGCCCGCCACGAGGCGACCCTGGCCGACCCCGGTCTCTACGCCCGAGACCGCAAGGCCTTCGACCGCGCCACCGCCAACGCCGACCGCGCCCGCGCCCTGCTGGCCGCCGCCGAGGAGGAGTGGCTGGAGCTCGAGGCCAAACGCGAGGCGCTCGGCGTCTGACGCCCGAAAAGGGCGCGTTTCGGACGAATTTCAGGGCGTCTTCCTGCGACTGTGCAGAACCTGCAAATCCTTCACCCGTCGAAGGAAATTGCTCTTTCATCACAAGCGCCGATCGTATTCGCACGATTTGTCCCCAGACTCATCCACAACAGCCCGTTCCAGACCGCTTGCCACATCCGCGGATCGGAGCGAGCTTGATCAGGCCGAGGGACACGGCGGCGCGGAAAACCGGGGAGACCCGGGGCTCAAAGCGGACCGGCCCGGCTCTCTGATCGAACGCNGATCCGCGGATCGGAGCGAGCTTGATCAGGCCGAGGGACACGGCGGCGCGGAAAACCGGGGAGACCCGGGGCTCAAAGCGGACCGGCCCGGCTCTCTGATCGAACGCACCGGGGGGTTTCGACCTTAACGGACGGGAGACAGGATCAAGGCCCAAGGGACTTTTCGAAGGCTTCGGCCGGAGAAGACCCCGAGGGAACCGGATCGGGATCGATGGACGGCGCGGGGCTCGACCTCGTGGAACGCCGGAGACCAGGAGCGCGACAGGATACAGTCGACCATCATCAGGGTTCGCCCCGCTGATGCAAGGCCAGGGTCCTGAACCTCAATGGCCAAGTCCAACCCGGACTTGGCGAGGGGACGAGGGAAGCCGGTTCGCCGGGGACCTTCGTCCCCTCGCTCAATTCCGGGTCTGATGTTTCCGAAATCATGACGCCTGAGCCCAAGGTCTGCGCCATCGCGGACCAGGACATTCAGGGCGAGACAACCGCTACACGCCGGCGTGACATACGAGACAAGTCGCGACATCAGTTACATTTCGCTGGCCGCCTGCATCCCGCCCCTCGCAGCGGCCGGACGGCCACAGAGCGCCCCTTCCCCTTCTCCCGGCTGAGCCGTAAACCAAGGCCATGACCTTGCGCGGGAATCGGCCAGCCTCGCTCCACCGCCGCGCCGTGATCGCGGGCGCCGGCGCGCTGGCGGCTGCGGCGGCCGTATCGGCTTGCCAGCGGTCCGAGGCCCCCGTCGACGAAGAGGGCCGCGTCCGTCTGCGCTTCGCCACCGACTGGCGCGCCCAGGCCGAGCACGGCGGCTTCTATCAGGCCCTGGCTTCGGGGGCCTACGCCCGCCGCGGACTCAACGTCCAGATCATCCAGGGCGGGCCCGGCGTGAACGTGCCCCAGCTGCTCGCTTCGGGCGCGGTCGAACTGGGCATGGGCTCCAACAGCTTCATCCCCCTGAACCTCGTCGCCGAGGGGGCGCCGGTGAAGGCCGTCGCCGCCTTCTTCCAGAAGGACCCCCAGGTCCTGATCGCCCACCCCGACCCGGCTCTGAAATCCATCGCCGACCTTCAGGGCCGGCCCTTCCTTCTGGCCGACGCCTCGATCACCGCCTTCTGGGTCTGGCTGAAGGCGAAATACGGCTTCACCGACGATCAGGTCCGCAAATACACCTTCAACCTCGCGCCCTTCCTCGCCGACGAGCGGGCCGTGCAGCAGGGGTATCTGACCTCCGAGCCCTACACGATCGAGCAGACGGCGGGCTTCACCCCCAAGGTCTTCCTGCTGGCCGACGAGGGCTATCCCTCCTACGCCACCATGGTCCTGGCGCCCGACGCCTTCGCCCGCGACAACGCCGCCGCCCTGCGCAGCTTCATCGCCGGCTCGGCCGAGGGCTGGCGCGACTACATCCAGGGCGACGGCAAGGCGGCTGACGCCCTGATCCGCAAGGACAACCCCGAGATGACCCAGGCCGTCCTGGATCAGGCCCGGGCCAAGCTGAAGTCGAACGGTATCGTCGACGGCGGTGACGCGGCCCTCTACGGCCTCGGGGCCATGACCGCCGAACGCTGGCAGGCCTTCTTCGACGTCACCTCGGGCGCCGGCGTCTATCCGGCTGGCCTGGACTGGCGCAAGGCCTTCACCACCCAGTACCTGCCCGGTCGTGGCTGAGGCGACAGTCACGCTCTCGGGCGCCGTCGTTCTCTATCAGGGCCGCCCGCCGCTCGGGCCCGTCGATCTGGCCATCGCCCCGGGCGAGATCGTCGCCATCGTCGGCGCGTCGGGCGCGGGAAAGTCCACCATCCTGCGGGTGCTGGCCGGACTGGAACGACCTTCGGAAGGCCGGGTCGATCGCGGCGCCGCCCCTGGCCGCACCGGCTTCGTGTTCCAGACCGCCACCCTGATGCCCTGGGCCGACGCCCGGACCAATGTCGCCCTGCCGCTCGAACTGGCCGGCGTCACCGCCTCCGAAGCGCGTCGTCGGGCGGACGAGGCGCTGGCCGCCGTGGGTCTGGGCGACCGCCTGACCGCCCGCCCTCGCCAGTTGTCAGGCGGCATGGCCATGCGGGTGTCGCTGGCCCGCGCCCTGGTCAAAGAACCCGACCTGCTCTTGCTCGACGAGCCCTTCGCGGCGCTCGACAGCGTCACCCGCCGTCGCCTCATCGAGGACCTGCACCGGCTGTGGGCCGCCCGGTCGCCCCGGCCCGCCATCGTCTTCGTCACCCATGATGTGGAGGAAGCCGTCTATCTCGCGGAACGCGCCCTGGTGCTGGACGCGGCGAGCGGACGCATCGCGACGCAACAGGCCTCACCCGGCGCCCTGCCGCGCCCCGAGGGCTGGCGCATGGACGCGGGCTATCGCGCGGCGGTGGAAGCTCTGGCCGAGGCCCTCGCCGCCGCCATGGCGCCCGCGCCGCGCGAGGTCGCATGACGCGTCTCCTCCCGCCCCTCCTGCTGACCGCCCTGCTGCTGGCGGCATGGGAAATCGCCTGCCGGGCGCTGCATGTCCCGCCGTGGTTCCTGCCTCCGCCCAGCGCAGTCGCCGTCGCCCTGGTGGACCGGGCGCCGGTTCTCGCTGCATCCGCCGCGGCGACCTTCCGGATGGCGATGCAGGCCCTGATCGCCGCCGCCGTGCTCGGCGGCGGCCTCGCCCTGGCCGTGTCGCTGAGCCGGTCCGCCGAACAGGCCGTGCGCCCCCTGGCCGTCGCCCTGCAGGTCACGCCGGTCGTCGCCATCGCGCCGCTGGTGCTCATCTGGACCGGACTGGACCACGCCGACCGGGCCGTCGTCGCCCTGGCCGCCGCGGTCGCCTTCTTTCCCTTGTTTTCCGGGGTTCTGACCGGGTTGAAGGCGGCCGATCCCGACCTTGAGCGGTTGTTCGACCTCTACGGCGCCTCGCCCGTCCAGCGCCTGGTTCGCCTCCGTCTGCCGGCCGCCCTGCCCTTCATGCTGGAGGGGCTTCGCGTCGCCTCCGGCCTGGCGGTGATCGGCGCCGTGGTGGCCGAGTTTGTCTCGGGCTCCGGCGCGACCCAGGGGCTGGCCTGGCGCCTGCTGGAGTCCGGCAACCGCCTGCGCACCGCCGACATGCTCGCGGCGCTGGTCCTCCTGATGGCCATGGGCCTGACTCTCAATGCGCTGGTGGGAGCGCTGGAACGAGCCGTACGGCGGCGAACCCTGTAAATATTCACCCTGGGCGTGTGCGCCCGGGTAGGCCGCGTTAGGCCCGCCTTAAGGCCCTGACGACTAGGCTGAAGCCCCAGTCCCCTGCGTCCGGAGCCGCACCTTGCGTCGCGCCCACAGCCTCCCGATCGCATTCCTCGCCGCCACGACCCTGGCCGGCGCCGCCGCCGCCCAGACACCGGGGCCGGCCGCCCGCCCGGACCTGCGCCAGCTTTCCTGGTCTGGCCGGACCCTGACTGCGACGCCGACTGACGCGCCCGTCCCGGCGCGCGGCGATCTGCGCCGTCCCAACCTCGTCATCCCCCATGGCGGCTTCAGCGCGACTGCGTCCCCGGTTTCACCCGCCGCCCCGGCGCCCGCGCCGCGCCGAACCCTGACGCCCGCCAACGCCTGGATACGGCCGCCTTCGCCGCCTCCCGCCCCGGTCGCCGCCGCGGTCCCGGCGTCGGCGCCGGCCTATGCCGAAGCGCCCGCGCCGGTTCGCGTCGCTCCGTCGGCGCCGCGCGACGCTGCGACGCCGGAATACCTCCCGGATCAGGGCGGTCGCGGCCAGCCCGTTCCCGCCGACGTCGCCTATGCGCCCGCCGCCGAACCCGCCCCCTCGGGCGTGGTCGCGCCGGCCCAGGGTGACCCGGCCGATCCCCTGGCCCCGCGCCGGGACGCGCCGATCTTCCGCCTCCAGCGGGGGGCGCCCGCGCCTGGGCCCGCCGCCGAACCCCCGGCCCCCGCGCCCCGCGCGGAAGCCGCCGCGCCGACGGTTCGTCGCGTGGCCGAGGTGACCAATACCGGCGAGCGTCCGCCGCAACAGGGCGCGCGCTACTACTCCGTCCATCGCCAGAACGGCCGACAGCCCGACGTGCTGCAAATGCCCGAGCCGACCTATGTCGACGCCCTGGCCATCACCATGACCGCGACCCCCGCGTCGCAGGACCTCGCCCAGCCGGACCAGGGTCCGACCCTGATCCGCGACAACCAGGGCCGCATGCGTCCCGCTCCCGCCGCGTCCGACGGGGACCATCAGTGAGCGAGACCGCGGCCCAGACCTTCGCGCCTTCGCGCCTTCCCGACCTGATCGCCCTGGCCGAGGAGGGTTCCAGCGAGAAACGGCGCGCCCTCCTGCGTGAACTGACCGACCATTTCTTCGGCGGTTCGGCCCGTACGACCACCGAGGACACCCTGTACGGCGCGGTCCTGGCCCGGTTGGCGGCCGACATGGAGGGCGCCGTCCGCGCCGAGCTGTCGGCCCGCTTCGCCTCTGCGCCCGACGCTCCGCACAACCTGATCCGCAAGCTGGCCCATGATGAGGCCGCCGTGGCCGGCGCCGTGCTGGCGGCCTCGCCGGTGCTCACCGAAGACGATCTGCTGGGCGTCGTGCGCAAGCACGGTCAGGACCACCTGAGGGCCGTCTCGGCCCGGTCCACGGTTTCCGAAGCGGTCTCGGACGTCATCGTCGAGCGCGGCGACGACGAGACCCTGGGCACGCTGCTGCGCAACGACGGCGCCCGGCTGTCACGTCGGGCCTCGGAAACGGCGATCGAGCGCGCCAAGGCCAATCCGGCCCTGCACGAGGCGGCGGTCGAACGGGCCAGCCTGCCGCCAGACCTGCTGAACGAGATGTATTTCGTGGTCGAGGCCCGGCTGCGCACCCGGATCCTGGAGCAGAACGCGCGTCTGGATCCGGCCCTGCTGGAAAGCGCCATCGCGGCCGGTCGCACCCGCATCGCCACCGACGACGGCGCCCTGCCGGCCGACTACGCCGAATGCCTGGCCTATGTCGAAGAGCTCAAGGCCGCCGGGCAACTGTCGCCCCGGATGCTGGCGCGCTTCCTGCGTTCGGGGGGAACCACATCCTTCCTGATCGCCCTGGCGCAGTTGTCGGAGATCGATTTCCACACCGCCCGCCAGATCGTCGAGCGCCGCGAACTCGACGCCCTGGCCGTGGTCTGCAAATCGGCGGACCTGGATCGCGCCCTGTTCCTGACCTATGCGGTGGTGCTGCTGAACGACGACGGCGACGCCATGGCCAAGGCCCACGCCTACGCCCGCATGTACGCCGAGCTCAGCCGCGACGCCGCCCTCCGCACCCTGCGCTTCTGGCGCATGCGCCGCGGCGCCCAGGCGGCCTGAACCACGACCGGACGCGGAAACGCCCGCCTCCGTCGCCGGAAGCGGGCGTCTCGGATCACCGGTAAGGCGGCGTTACTTCTTGGCGCGGCCGGGGGCGGCGGCGCGGGCCGGCTTGCGGCCGCCCTGGCCCAGGCCCATCGACTTGGCCAGATCCGAACGGGCCTTGGCGTAGTTCGGGGCGACCATCGGATAGTCTTTCGCCAGACCCCATTTGGCCCGGTATTCCTCGGGGCTCATATTGTATTTGGTGCGCAGGTGGCGCTTCAGCGACTTGAACTTGCGGCCGTCCTCGAGGCAGATCAGGAAGTCGGGCGTGATCGACTTGCGCACCGGAACCGCCGGGTCCTTGACCTCGGGCTCGGGTTCGACGGCGCCGCTGGAAACCTGGGTCAGGGCCGCGTGAATGCTGGAAATCAGACCCGGCACTTCAATCGCCTGAACGTTGTTGTTGCCGACATAGGCCGACACGATGTCCGCCGTCATTTCGAGCAGTTGAGCGTTGTCTTCCACGTGCAGGCCCCGTCTTGTTGAAATCGGTTCTGGACTGAATCAGTCGGTGATGCGGTGAATAGATTTGTTCCGTGCGGAAAGCAACCGGACGCCGGATCACCGCAACGACCTCTCAATGGATACGGGAAGTTTACTATAGCCGCCACCGACCCGCGTAAAACCGGGCGCCGGCCCGGCTGCTCTTTGGTATTCAGCGTCCGAAATTTTCCGCCAGGGCCAGCATGGCCGCGCGTTCGGGGGCGGAGTAGTCGTCCAGCCCCTCTTCCTCCCCGTCGCGAATGGCCCTGAGCAAGGCCGGCGTCAAAGCCGAGGACAGCGACCAGTTCCAGTATCGCAGCACGGTCTGGGCCCGATCGACGGCCAGCATGTCATAGGTGATCTGGACCCGCTCCCACGTCGGATCGACCGAGCCGTCCGCGGCCGTCTCGGGCCGGCGCATCGACCGCCAGAGGTTCCGCAGGTCGTTCTTGCCCAGACCCGTGGCCTTGCACAGGATCGCCAGCGGCTCGCCCCCCGGGTCGCCCAGGATCTTGGCTCCCGTGATCGGCTTGACCCCCGACAGATAGGCGATCTCGGTCGCCACCTCCCGGTTCAGCCCGCCCACGGCCGCCGCCGCGACGGCCTGTTCCAGGCCGCCATAGGGACTCTTGGCGATGGCCGCACGGTTGCGCTGGCGGCGCTCGATGAACTGCAGCGCCTTGCGCGACACCGGGTCCTGCCAGTTCTCTTCTGCGGCCATGGCGAAGACGTCCTCGGCGACCTCCTGCATGACTTCCCGGGACACGGCGAAACGCTGCAGGATGGTCCGGCGGTCGTCGGGCCCGCACCACCAGAACATGACATAGGCCCCGGAGGGGCGAAGCTCGGGCCGCTTCAGCACCGGGCCGCACAGCTGCGGCTCCTGCCGGCTCAGACTGACCACGCCCTCGATCGCGGTCTGGCACAGGCGGGCGGTGTTGTTGCGCAGCACGGCCTCGATGACGTGGCTTTCGCCGAAGCTCAGCAGCGTCTCCGTCACCACCTCGGACAGGGACCTGCGACTGGCCATCAGGAAGCGGTGGTCCGGGCCGGTGTCGCGGGCGCAGGCGACCAGATCGGCGTCGGACAGCGAGGCGCACTGTTCGATCAGCAGGCCCGCGATCGCCGGATCGTCGCGCAGCAGCATACGCGCCAGGGCATTGGGCAGTTCGGCGAGGGGCGCCAGCCGCTGGGCCACCCGGCGGCGGTCCTCCGCGCTGGCCAGGCGCAGCATCTCCACCAGCAGGTCGCCGGTCACGGCGCGCTCGAAGGCGTTGATCCGGCTGGCCGGCAAGGACACCACGTCGGCCAGGCGCTTCAGCAGCGCATGACGCGCGCGGAAGCCGCCTTCCGGGGCGGCATCCTCGTGAATGGGCGCGAGCTCGGACATGTCGGGCCGACGGTAAGGCCGCGCCGGTTAACCGGCTGTGACGGTCAAAGACCCTCGAACAGCGCCGTCGACAGATAACGCTCGGCGAAGCTGGGGATGATGGCGACGATGGTCCTGCCCGCGTTTTCGTCCTGCGAGGCCAGTCGGAAGGCCGCCGTCAGCGCCGCGCCCGACGATATTCCAACCGGAATCCCCTCCAGCCGCGCGGCCTTGCGGGCCATGTCGAAACTGTCCTCGTTGGAGACCTGCTCGACCCCGTCGATCACGGAGCGGTCGACGATCGACGGAATGAAGCCCGCCCCGATGCCCTGGATCTTGTGCGGTCCGGGCTCGCCGCCCGACAGCACCGGCGAGGCGGTCGGCTCCACGGCGATCATCCGCACCGAAGGCTTGCGGGCCTTGAGCACCTGGCCGACGCCGGTGATGGTCCCGCCGGTGCCGACTCCGGCGACGACGATGTCGACCGCACCGGCCGTGTCGTTCCAGATTTCCTCGGCCGTGGTGACGCGGTGGATGGCGGGGTTGGCGGGGTTATCGAACTGGGCCGGGATGACGGCGTCGGGGGTCCGCGCCTTCAGCTCCATGGCCATGGCGATGGCCCCCTTCATCCCCTTCTCGGCGGGGGTCAGCACCAGTTCCGCTCCCAGCAGGGCCAGCATCTTGCGCCGCTCCATCGACATGCTCTCGGGCATCACCAGGATCAGCCGATAGCCCTTGGCCGCCGCGACGAAGGCAAGGGCGATGCCGGTATTGCCGCTGGTGGGCTCGATCAGCACGGTGTCGGGACCGATCTGCCCCGCCTGCTCCATCGCCTCGATCATGGCCACGCCGATGCGGTCCTTGACCGAAGCCATCGGGTTGAAGAACTCCAGCTTGGCCAGCACGGTCGCCTTAGGCTGGTACTCGGCCGACAGTCGCGGCAGACCGACCAGCGGCGTGTCGCCTATGGTGTCGAGGATCGAGGCGAAGACCTTGCCGCGTCCGGCTTTCAGATGGCGGGAGGGGTCATAGGGCGTGTCGGCCATTGGCGGTCTCCGGAACAGGGTCGCCAAGAGATAAGCCTTGAGACGGAACCGCAAGGGCGGAGAGCGGGGAAAGTTCCCCGACGAGGGCCGCCGCCGCCGCCTTCACCCCCCGTTAACCACGATGACGCATCCCTGAAGGCCTGTTCCGGGGCTTTCCATTGCGCAATCTCGCCGCCGCCGTCGAAGCGATCGACCCGCTGGTCGTGACCGGCAAGGTCGCGGGCGTGAACGGGCTGCTGATTGAATCACGCGGCGGGCTGTCGCGCCTCGCCGTCGGCGCGCGGGCCGAGATCGAGCGTCGCCACCTGAGCCCCCTGCCCGCCGAGGTCGTCGGCTTCCGCGACGCCAAGGCTTTGCTGATGCCGTTCGGGCCGGTCGAGGGCGTGGCCCCGGGCGCCGACATCCGCATCGTCTCCTCCGCCGCCAGTGTGCGCCCGACCATCGCGTGGCTGGGCCGCATCATCGACGCCTTCGGCCAGCCCATCGACGGCAAGGGCCCCTTGCCGGTCGGGCCCGCCGCCTATCCCCTGCGCGCGCCTCCGCCCCCGGCGCATTCGCGCGGCCGGGTCGGCGAGCGGCTGGACCTCGGGGTCCGCTCGATGGACGTCTTCACCACCACCTGTCGGGGCCAGCGCCTCGGCATCTTCGCCGGTTCCGGCGTCGGCAAGTCGGTGCTGCTGTCCATGCTGGCCCGTCAGGCGACGTGCGACGTCGTCGTGGTCGGCCTGATCGGCGAACGGGGCCGGGAGGTCCGCGAATTCATCGAGGAGACGCTGGGCGAGGAAGGCCTGCGCCGCGCCATCGTCGTCGTCGCCACCTCCGACGAACCGGCCCTGAAGCGCCGCCAGGCCGCCTATATGACCATGGCGATCAGCGAATATCTGCGCGACCAGGACCTTGAGGTCCTGTGCCTGATGGACTCGGTCACCCGCTTCGCCATGGCCCAGCGCGAGATCGGCCTCGCCGCCGGCGAGCCCCCGACCACCAAGGGCTACACCCCGACCGTCTTCACCGAACTGCCCAAGCTGCTGGAACGGGCGGGCCCCGGCCCCGTCCGTCCCGACGGCACGACCGCCGGTCCGATCACCGCCCTGTTCACGGTGCTCGTTGACGGCGGCGACCATGACGAGCCCATCGCCGACGCCGTGCGAGGCATCCTCGACGGCCACATCGTCATGGACCGCAAGATCGCCGAACGCGGCCGCTTCCCGGCCATCGACGTGCTGAAGTCCGTCAGCCGCACCCTGCCCGCCTGTCAGACGCCCCCCGAGCGCGAGCTGAACAAGCGCGCCCGCCAGTGTCTCAGCGCCTACGCCAACATGGAAGAGCTGATCCGCATCGGCGCCTACCGCACCGGGGCCGACCCGATCGTCGACCGCGCCATCGCCCTGAACCCCGCGCTCGAGGCTTTCCTCGGCCAGGACAAGGACGATCACACGCCTCTTTCCGATTCCTTTACCCAGCTGGAAGCAATCCTGAACCAGGGAATGATCCAGTGAGGACGAGTACACGCACATGACCGCCTGGGCCCAGTCTCTGATCCGTATTTCCAACTACGAGGTCGAGACGCTGCAGAAGCGTCTCGCCGAGATCACTGCCCGCCGCGCCTCCGCCGAGATGCGCATCGCCGTACTGCAGGCCGAGGCCGAGATCGAACAGGAACGCGCCCGCTCCGACGCCGACGCCGCCATGTTGCTTCAGGCCTATCTGAGCGGCTGGAAGCTCCGCAAGGGCGCGGCCGAGGCCGATGTGGTGGTCCTCGACGCCGAGGAAGAAGGGGCCCGCGACGCACTCACCGGCGCCTTCGAGGAACTGAAGAAGTTCGAACACGTCGCCGAAACGACCCGGCTGAACAGCATCATCGCCGCCGGCAAGCGCGAAACCGCGGCCTTCGACGAACTGGGCCTGAGAAGGCGTGCGGGCTAGATTGCCTTCTCCCTCCCCTTCGTGGGGAGGGTGGCCGTCGCGCAGCGACGGCCGGGCCGGGAACGTCAGTGCGGCGCCGACGGGCAATGCTTCATACAGCCCCACCCGGGTCGCTTCGCGATCGTCCCTCCCCACTTCGGGGGAGGGAGAATGATCGACCGCCGCTCCCTCCTCGCCACGCCCCTCGCCCTCGTGGCCTGCAACCGCTTCGCCTCGGCCCAGCCCGCACCCGGTGGGGAGGCCGCGCCGCTGAAGGACCTCGCCCCCTTCCCCGTCGGCGCCACCGGCATGACCGGCCAGCTGTCGGACCCGCTCTGGGCCGCCCAGATGCGCAAGCACGTCAGCCAGCTGACCCCCGAATGGGAGCTGAAGCCCGAACGCATCCTGCAGCCGGACTTCACCTGTGACTTCTCCGCCTCCGACCGGATCGTGGACTGGGGCCGCGAGCAGGGCCTGCGCGTCCACGGCCACACCCTCGTCTGGTATTCCCAGGGCGGGCAGACCTTCACCGACGACCTTCCCCGCGCCCGCTTCGCCGCCGAATACGACCGCTACGTCTCGACCGTGGCCGGACGGTATAGTGGGAAGATGGCCGGCTGGGACGTGGTCAACGAGCCCGTGGCCGAAGACGGCGACGGCCTGCGCGACTGCCATTTCAGCCGGGCCCTGGGCCAGGAGGGCTATATCGTCCGCGCCTTCGAACAGGCCCGGGCGGCCGACCCGGAGGCGGTGCTCTTCCTCAACGAATACAATCTCGAGAACCTCCCTCGTAAGGGCGCGACCTTCCTGCGGCTGGTCGAGCGGCTGATGACCCTCGGCGCGCCAATCGGCGGCATCGGGACCCAGTCCCACCTCGACATCGAAATCCCCGCCGGCCGGATCACGACCTTCTTCAAGGACGCCGGATCCCTCGGCCTTCCGATCCATGTGTCCGAGCTGGACTTCTCGATGCGCTCCGACAACCGCCTCGACACCCGCTCCCTCGCGACGAAACGCGCCCAGCAGGTCGCCCGCGTCGGCGAGCTGGCCGAGTCCTTCATGGCCCTGCCGGCCCGCCAGCGTTACGCCTTCACCACCTGGGGCCTGCGCGACACCGACAGCTGGTTGCTGCGCCCCGACGGCAGGGGCTGGACCGACGACAGCCCGTTGTTGCTGGATTCGAAGGGTCGCGCCAACCCGGCCTATGCGGCCGTGGCCGGCGCGTTCCGCCGACTCTAGGCGGGTTCGACCGCCACGCCCGCCGCCTTCAGATCCGCCGCCAGCGCCTCGACCGCCGCATCCAGCCTCGCCGCATCGCGTCCCCGCACGACCAGATTGGTCCCGGTCTCGCCTGTCGAGCCATGCCCGAACGGATAGCTGCCGAAGCTGATCTCTCGCTCCGCCCGCGCCGCCGCCGTCAGGATATCCGCGATCGCCCCCTCGCCCACGCCCGTGACCTTCAACGTCCGGGCGTGAACGACCGCCCCGGTCCGCAGACGGGGCGCCACGTCCTCCAGCATGGCGGTCATGATCTTCGGCACCCCGGCCATGACGAAGACATTGCCGATCTGGAACCCCGGCGCGTCCGTCACCGGATTGGCGATCAGCGTCCCGCCTTCGGGAATCCGCGCCATCCGCCGCCGCGCCGCATTGAAGTCGTCGCCATAGCGCCGCTGCAGAACGGCGATCGCCTCCGGATGCTCAGGCAGGGCCACGCCAAAGGCCGACGCGACCGCGTCGGCGGTGATGTCGTCGTGCGTCGGTCCGATCCCGCCGGTGGTGAAGACATAGTCGTGGGCGGCCCTCAGGGTGTTCAAACCGTCGACGATCTGCGCCTTGCGGTCCCCGACCGTCCGGCACTCCAGCAGGTCGATCCCGAGCGCCGCCAGAAACCGGGCGATGACGTTCAGATTGGTGTCCTGCGTCCGGCCGGAAAGGACCTCGTCGCCGATGATCAGGACGGCGGCGGTGGGCGGGGCTTGGGTCATGCCCGATGTCTAGCCCATGTTTCCGGCGTCCCGAAGTTGGAACACGCGTGCGCGGCGGCGCCTCAACCCGGCCTTGAGGTTTGTGCTATAGTCTCCCACCTGAGACGCGACCCGACGCCCGAAAGCCCCGCCTGATGTACGAGACCCCCGAACTCGACGACGACGCCTTCGTCCGCACCCACGAAATCCGCGTCCACGACGCGGAGGCTTTCGAGGGCATGCGCAAGGCCGGCCGCCTGGTGGCCGAGGCGCTGGACATGATCACGCCCTTCGTCGTCCCCGGCGTCACCACCGGCGAGATCGACGACCGCATCCGCGAATTCACCCTCGACCACGGCGCCCTGCCCGCCTGCCTTGGCTACAAGGGCTATGAGAAGACCGTCTGCACCTCGATCAACCACGTCGTCTGTCACGGCATACCGGGCGACAAGGTCCTGAAGGACGGCGACATCGTCAACATCGACCACACCGTCATCGTCGACGGCTGGCACGGCGATTCCAGCCGCATGTACGCCGTCGGAAACATCAACGCCCGCGCCCGCAAGCTGATCGACGTCACCTATGACTCGCTCGAGGCCGGTCTGGCCCAGGTTAAGCCGGGAAACACCTTCGGCGACATCGGCTACGCCATCCAGCAGGTGGTCGAGGCCAACCGCATGTCGGTGGTGCGGGATTTCTGCGGCCACGGCATCGGCCGGCTGTTCCACGACAGCCCCAACGTCCTCCACTACGGCCGCCGCGGCGAGGGCGCGACGCTCAAGACCGGCATGTTCTTCACCGTCGAGCCGATGGTGAATCTCGGCAAGCCGCACGTGAAGGTCCTGTCCGACGGCTGGACCGCCGTGACCCGCGACAAGTCGCTGTCCTCGCAGTGCGAACACACCATCGGCGTGACCGAGGACGGGCTCGAGATCTTCAGCGCCAGCCCGGCGGGACTGTTCCGCCCGAAATTCTAGGCTAACCTGCCTCCCGCTTCAGGGGAGGCGCATGCTCGACCAACCGCCCGACAAGCGCAGGACGCCCCACCACGCCGGGCATCGCGAACGGCTGCGTGAACGCGCCCGTGGCGCCGGGATCCACCACCTCCCCGACTACGAACTGCTTGAGCTGTTCCTGTTCCGCAGCCAGCCGCAGGGCGACGTCAAGCCGGTCGCCAAGGCCCTGCTGGCCCGGTTCGGCTCGCTTGCGGCGGTGCTGGCCGCCTCGATTGAGGACCTGGTGACCGTGCGCGCGGAGGATGCGAAGGGCCGGACCCGCGGCGTCGGCGCCGAAACCGCCCTCGACCTCGCCGCCCTGCACGAAGTCGCCCGCCGCGTGACCCGCGAGGAAGCCGCCGGCCGCGCCGTCATCTCGTCCTGGACCGCCCTGATCGCCTATGTCCGCATGAGCCTGCAGCATGAGCCGCGCGAGCAGTTCCGGGTCCTCTACCTCGACAACCGCAACCAGCTGATCCTCGACGAGATCCAGAATCGCGGCACCGTCGACCATGCCCCGGTCTATCCGCGCGAGGTCGTGCGGCGGGCGCTGGAGCTGTCGGCCAAGTCCATGATCATCGTCCACAACCACCCCTCGGGCGACCCGACGCCCTCGCGGCCCGACATCGAGATGACGCGTCAGGTCATCGAGGCGGCCCGCGCCCTCGGCATCGACGTCCACGACCACCTGATCGTCGGCCGCGACGGCGTGGCCAGCTTCAAGCAGCTGGGGCTGATGTGAGCGGGCCGTCGCGCCGGGCGCTGTTGGGCGCCGCGCCCCTCGTGGCCATGGCTGGGTCGGCGGTCGCGCAGGATCGGACGCCCGACATCATGGTCTCCACCTGGAATTTCGGCGCGGCGGCCAATGCGGCAGGCTGGGCGGCGCGGCTGGGCGGCGGCTCGGCCCTGGACATGGTCGAGGCCGGCGGCCGCGTGGCCGAGGCCGACGAAAGCAACTCCTCCGTCGGCCTGGGCGGACTGCCCGACCGCGACGGCCGGGTGACGCTGGACGCCTGCGTCATGACCTGGGCCGGCGACATCGGCGCGGTCTGCGCCCTCGAGGACGTCGTCCACGCCGTCTCGGTGGCGCGCCGGGTCATGGAGCGCACCCCCCACACCATGCTGGTCGGCCCCGGCGCGCGCTCGTTCGCGGTCGACCAGGGCTTCGAGACGCAGAACCTGTTGACCCCCCGCGCCGAGGCGGCCTGGCGCGAGTGGTTGAAGACGGCGAACTACGCCCCCCGCGCTAACAGCGAGAACGCCGACTGGCGCGGCCGGGGTACTGGAATGCCGGGCGGGCCGGGCGATCACGACACCATCGGCCTGCTGGCCATCGGCGCGGACCAGCGCATGGCCGGCGCCTGCACCACCTCCGGCATGGCCTTCAAGATGCGCGGCCGCGTCGGCGACAGCCCGATCATCGGCGCCGGCCTCTACGTCGACGACGAGGTCGGCGGCGCGACGGCCACCGGGGTCGGCGAGGACGTGGTTCGCGTGGCCGGTTCGCATTCCGTGGTCGAGGCCATGCGCCACGGCCTCGACCCGACCGCCGCCTGCCGCTCGGTGATCGAACGACTGGCCCGCCTGCGGGGAACGAAGGTCGCCGCCTCCCAGGTCGCCCTGCTGGCGCTGGACAAGGCGGGCCGCGCCGGCGCCTTCGCCCTGCAGCCCGGCTTCACCTTCGCCGTCACCGACGCCGCCGGCCGCACCCGCATCGAACGCGCCGGAGCCCTGTTCGCATGACCACCCTCGTCACCGAACGCCTGACCCTGACCCCGGTCGCCGTGAGCGATCTGGAGGACCTCGTGACCCTGTGGGCCGATCCGGCCTTCGCCACGGCCATCTTCCCCGCCCCCCTGAACTCCGAGGACGTCTGGTTCCGCCTGCTGCGCGACATCGGTCACTGGGAGGCTCTCGGCTACGGCAACTGGGCCATCCGCGAGACCTCGACCGGCGCCTATGTCGGCAGCGTCGGCGTGCTGGATTTCCACCGAATCCTGACCCCTGCCTTCGACGCGCCCGAACTGGGCTGGGGCGTCGCGCCGCGCTTCCAGGGCCGGGGCTTCGCCTTCGAGGCCCTGTCCGCCGCCCTGGCCTGGTGCGATGACGCCCTGAACGCGCCGCGCACCGTCTGCATGATCTCGCCCGACAACGCCCCGTCCCACGCCCTGGCGAAGCGCGCGGGCTACGCCCCCTATGTCGAGACGACCTACAAGGGCGCGCCGGTGGTGCTGCTGGAACGTCTGGCGCAATAGGCCGCCGTAGCCAGCCATTAAGGTTTACGCCGCATCATCCCGGCGAATCCGGAGACCGCGCCTTCCATGCCCATGCCCGTCGAAACGCTTCGCGGCCATCTGACCGAAGCCTTTCCCGACGCCGAGATCGTCATCGACGATCTGGCCGGCGACGGCGACCACTATCGCGCGCGCATCGTCTCCACGGCCTTCGCGGGCCTGCCGCGCGTGCGCCAGCACCAGCTGGTCTATGCCGCACTCAAGGGCAAGATGGGCGGCGAGCTGCACGCCCTGGCCCTCGAAACCTCCACGCCGGCGGGAGATTGAAACCATGCGCTACCGCCCCTTCGGCCTGACCGGCCAAGCCGTTTCCTGCCTGACCCTGAGCCTCGGCGCCCGCGACATCGCCGGCGGTCCCGAGGCCGGACGCGAACTGGTCTATTCGGCCCTGGAAGCCGGCATCAACAGCTATCGCCTCGAGACCGCCGACCCCGTCCTCGCCGAGGTGCTGGGTCAGGCCCTCAAGCACGTCGATCGCAAGCTGGTGCAGGTGTCGCTGACCCTGGGCGCCGGCGACGGCCGCCGGGGCTCGGACCGCGACTTCTCGGCCGAGGGCATCACCTCCGCCATCGACAGGGCCCTGCACGCTTCGAACCTTGGCTGGTTCGACATGGCTCTGCTGGACGAGCCGGTCGACAACGAACTGCCCCAGTCCACCCTGAACGCGCTCAAGGCCCTGCGCGCCACCGAACGCGTCCGCCTGCTGGGCGTGTCCGGCGACGGCGAGGTGATGGACACCTATGTCTCGACCGGCGCCTTCGACGTGCTGGCCACGCCGTTCCACGTCAACGCCAGCTGGCAGATCCGGTCGCGCCTGCGCGCCGCCCGCGAGCAGGACATGGCCATCTTCGTCTACGGCTATTTCCCCGACAGCCTGAACACGGCCAAGAAGGCCGCGAGCGCCCACGTCGAAAAGAAGAAGGGCCTGTTCGGCTTCGGCGGCGGTCCCAAGGTCAAGGAGGGTCCGCTGGCCCACGCCGGCACCTTCGCCTTCCTGCACCGCACCAACAACTGGACCGCCGAGGCCATCTGCCTGGCCTACGCCCTGACCGACCCCTCGGTCTCCAGCATCATGATCGAGGCCAGCGACATCGAGCGGCTGAACACCCTGTCGCAGGTGCCCGACCGCGACATGCCGCCGGGTCTGGCCGCCCAGATCGAGATGGCGCGGGTCGCGAGCGCCAAGGCGGCCTGAGGCCGCAGGCCCCTTGACCCCCCGCTCCGCGGTCCATACCTGACGGCCTTCACTGAAAGGCCAGTATCCCGTGACCGATCAAGCCGTGACTTCCGCCGCCGGCGCCGACCCCGTCCAGGCCTTCATCGGCGAGACGGTCAAACAGCATGACGTGGTCCTGTTCATGAAGGGCACGCCGGACGCGCCGCGTTGCGGCTTCTCGTCGCTGGCGGTCCAGATCCTCGACCACGTCGGAGCCAGCTTCGTCGGCGTCGATGTGCTGCAGGACGAGGCCCTGCGCGACGGCATCAAGGCCTTCAGCGACTGGCCGACCATCCCCCAGCTCTATGTGAAGGGCGAATTCGTGGGCGGGTCGGACATCGTGCGCGAGATGTTCAACGCCGGTGAACTGCAGACCCTGCTGGCCGACAAGGGCGTGCCGCTGGGCGACGGCGCCGACGACTCCGGGACCTGATGGCCCGCGCGGTCCTGGAGCCGCGCGACGACCGCGAAATCTTCGTCGTCCCGCTGACGGTCCTGCCCGAACACATCGACGACAATGGCCATGTGAACAATGTGGTCTACGTCGGCTGGCTGCAGGACGCCGGCACGGCCCACTGGAACGCCCGCTTCGACGGCGAGACCCGGGCCCGCTGGTCCTGGGTCGCGGTGCGGCACGAGATCGACTATTTCCGCCCCCTGCCGCCCGGGGCGCAGGGCGTCGTGGCCCGGACCTGGGTCGGCGATCCTCACGGGCCGCGCTTCAACCGTTATGTCCACATCGAGGACGGAGAGGGCCGACTGTGCGCCCAGGGCGTGTCCGAATGGGTGCTGGTCGACGCGACGACCCTGCGGCCGCACCGCATTCCGCCGACCATGCTTCCGACGTTTGAGCGCCGCTCCTAGCCCGGCGGCAGCTGGTAGGGGTTCTCGACCGACAGGCGCGAGCCGTCGGCCAGCCCCAGTTCCTCGAACGACCAGCGCATCTCGACCCCCTCGGGGCGAATCTCGCGGCACCGGTCTTCCTTGATCCGGCGCAGGGTGATGATGGGTCCGTCGCTGGACTGGCGGACGACCGGCTGAATGTCGGCCTTGGCCGTGCAGCCGTTCGAGCTGACCCAGAAGGCGGCCTGGTTCCGGGCGATGACGGCGGCGTGGACGGGTTCGACATGACCCGGCAGGTCCGCGCCCTGCGCAGGCGCCGACGCCCCGAAGCGATCAGCCAGGGCGCAGGCCGACAACAGTGGGACCAACACCAGAACGGCGGCCACAAGAGCGACCCGTTTCATGCCAGCCTCCTCGCCGAACCCTGAACGCGAGGAAAATGCGCCTGTTCGGGTCGCATGTGAACCCGCCGCCTGCCTGAGCCGCCTTGTTCAACCGGAGCGGCGGTTGATTCACCGTTTTCCGCCAAATTTGCCACCCTGTTACAAGTCGGTACTCTACCTCTGGTCGGCCCGATGGCGCAGACGAAACGGCGATGACGATGGCGGACAGGCAGCCGACCCGACGTCCCGGACGGAACGCGAAATCCGGCGAGCCGCCGACAACGCCAGCCCGCAAGGATGAGCTCAAGACCGCGAGATGGCGCATCACCGAAGCCGGCGCCGCGGTCGCCGCCTTCCTTCTTTCCCTGAGCATCTTCCTGCTGGGGACCTTCCAGTCGCTTCGGGGCGCCGAGATCGTTCTGTTGCCGCCGCAGACCGTCCTTCTCTATCGGGACGCCCCTACCCCCTCCACCGACGTCCTGATGCTCGCCGTCGAAACCGGCATGATCAACACGGCCCGCGCCGACTATGGCGATGTGGCGGTTGACGCCTATGCAAGCATCGGGGGCACGGAGGCCGCTGCGGCGCGGTTTCCCTATGACGGCTCGCTGGACCCGGTGGCCCTGCCGGTCGAGGTCGACCGCACGGCCGACTGCCCGATCGACGCGCGCTGCGTCCCCGCCACTGGCCTGGCGCCGCCAAGACCGGGGCGGTTGGGTCTGATGGTGATCGAGCGTCGACCCGAGCTTCTGAGCGTGCCCGGCGGGTCATCGCATTCGGTCTGGCTGGGTTTTTCGTTCGCCAACTGTCGTGGGCAGACAGCGACCTGCGATCGCTACTCGAGTTTCACAGATGCGCTTCAGCAGCTGCGACGCGCGCCGGAGTTGTCATTTCGCGTAACACTGGACTTTCACTCTGACGGGCGTAAGACGATTCTGTGCGCCTTTGACGAGCAGGGCGCCACGAGCCGACGGGAGTTTCTGGATTTCTTGGAGGAACGAGGATGGGCTACCTTAACGTGTCGTCGAGAATTGCGGTCCTGAGCCTTGGCTTGTTGGCTCTGGCCAGTTGCAAGGAGGCTGGCCAGAACTCCGAAAACAACCTGGTGCCATTGCCAGACGACGGATGGTCGTTCGTGATCTGTCCGGGTGACCGGCGATGCGGCCTCATGGACGAGGTTGCGTTGAGACCCACGACCTGCAAGCTCAAGCGGACCCACTATACGTTCCAATGCGGCCCGCAGGCTCGCCCGTGTCCCGGAGACGGTTGCCCGACCGGTGAGCCCGGCCTCAGCGTCAACGCTTGCCGGGTCCACGAGGCCTTCGTCGAGGTGGACTGCCCCAAAACCCCTGCTACCGATCCGGCGGCGGAAAGCGCAGCGCCCGCCGCAGCGGCGCCCGCGCAACCCGTTCCTGTCCCGGCTGAAAAAGCAGCCGAATAAAGGGCCGTCTCGCCGATCGACCACGAAAAAGGGCCCCGGATCGCTCCGGGGCCCTTCTTTTTTCTGGATCCCGCCGAGGCGGAAAACCGTCCTTACGAGGAGTAGTATTCCACGACCAGGTTCGGCTCCATCTTCACCGGGAACGGCACGTCGGCCAGTTCCGGCACGCGGACGAAGCGGACCGAGAAGCCGCGGTCNATTCCACGACCAGGTTCGGCTCCATCTTCACCGGGAACGGCACGTCGGCCAGTTCCGGCACGCGGACGAAGCGGACCGAGAAGCCGCGGTCGCCGATCTCGATATAGTCGGGGATGTCGCGTTCCGACGACTGCTGGGCTTCGAGCACCAGCGCCATGTTGCGGGACTTTTCCTTGACCTCGACGACGTCGCCGACCTTCAGACGGTACGACGCGATGTCGACCTTCTTGCCGTTGACGGTGACGTGGCCGTGGCTGACGAACTGACGCGCGGACCAGACGGTCGGCGTGAATTTGGCGCGATAGACCAGGGCGTCCAGACGGGACTCCAGCAGGCCGATCAGGTTCTCCGAGCTGTTGCCCTTGCGGCGCGAGGCTTCCTCGTAGGTCGCGGCGAACTGCTTTTCGGTGATGTTGCCGTAGTAGCCCTTCAGCTTCTGCTTGGCCTTCAGCTGCAGGCCGAAGTCAGAGACCTTCGACTTGCGGCGCTGGCCGTGCTGGCCNCCGTACGAGCGTTTGTTGACGGGGGACTTGGCGCGACCCCACAGGTTTTCACCCATGACCCGGTCGAGTTTGTACTTGGCGCTATGGCGCTTGGACATGTGTCACTCTCTCATGATGCGGCCCGGTCCCTCCCCAACTGGAGGGACGATCTCAACGGCGGTCCACGCATCGTCCGTAGTGGTTCGCGCGTCCGGCGGGCCGGATGCGTGAGGGCGGGCTTATGACGGCCACTCCCTCCTGAGTCAAGGCTGGGCGGCCGTTTCCGGAACCCAGACGAAGCCGTCGTCCCGGCGCTGGAACCGCCCCACGCCCGGGAAGGGGAAGTGGCCGCCGTAGATCCGCAGCGCTCCGGTCGCCCCGCGTGACAACAGGCCCTGACGCGTGGCGACGCCTGCCGCGCTGTCCGTATCCCAGCCGTTGACCCACTCCGGCCGCTGCACCGAGATGATCGAGCTGTGCAGGGCGTCGCCCAGATACAGCAGCCGGTCCGTTGCCGAGACGATCTCATAGCCCGAATGCCCCGGCGTATGGCCGGCCAGAGGCACGGCCTTGATCGAGGGCGTGACCTGCGCCCCTGGCGCGAACGGCTGGACCTTGGGCGTCACCGCCGCGAGCAGGGCCGCCTCGCCGGCCTTGGCGGCGCCGGCCTTCATGTATTCCCACTCGGGTTCGCTGATGCGGATGACCGCATTGGGGAAGGCCAGCCGCCCGTCCGCGCCCGCCAGCCCGCCAACGTGATCGCCGTGGGCGTGCGAGATCAGGATGTCCGTGACCTGGGCCGGATCGACCCCGGCGGCCCGCAACGAGGCCATCAGCTTGTTCTGCGTTCCCATCCGCCCGCCCGCGCCGGTGTCGATCAGCACGACGCTGTCGCCGTCCCGCACCAGCAGCGGCTGCACCGACAGGTGAATGACGTCCCCGGCCTGGCCAGCCGCCATCAGCGCCGTCCGCGCCCCCGCCGTGTCCGCCCACGGGCTTTCATTGGCCGCGTTCGGCAGGGCGATCTCGCCGTCCTTCAAGGCCGTGGCTTCCAGCGCGCCGATACGGAAGGCGTAAACGTCGGAGCGGGTCGCCGTGGCAGGGGCGGCGGCTGGAGCGGCGGCCTTGTCCGCCTCGGCAGAACAGGCGGCGATCGAGGCCAGGATCAGGGCGGCGGCGGCCAGGCGGGCATGCACGTTCATCGGTCGGCTCTCCGGTTGGGGGTACGGCGGCGCTTGAGATTGGGACGCCCCATCCGCCGCGCCAGAGCGGCGCGGCGGATTCCGGCGATCAGCGCGCGGCCGCGAACAGTGCGTTGGCCTTGTTCCAGTTCACCACCGTCCAGAAGGCCTTCAGATAGTCGGCCCGGCGGTTCTGGTATTTCAGATAATAGGCGTGTTCCCAGACGTCGGCGGCCAGGACCACCGCGCCCTTTTCGTCGGCCACGTCCATCAGCGGATTGTCCTGGTTGGGGGTCGAGGTGACCTTCAGCTTGCCGTCCTGGACGATCAGCCAGGCCCAGCCCGAGCCGAACTGTCCGGCGCCGGCGGCGTTGAAGGCCTCCTTGAACGTCTCCATCCCGCCCAGGTCGCGGTCGATGGCGGCGGCCAGTTCGGCCGAGGGTGCGCCGGTCTTGTCCGCGGGGGCCAGCAGCTCCCAGAACAGGCTGTGGTTCCAGTGCCCGCCGCCATTGTTGCGCACAGCCTTGGGCGCCCTGGAGATCGAGGCGAAGAGTTCCTCGAGCGTCTTGCCCTGCAGGCTCGCGTCGGCGTCCACCGCCTTGTTCAGATTGTCGACATAGGCCTGGTGGTGCTTGTCGTGGTGGAAGGTCATCGTCTCCTTGTCGATGGCCGGCTCCAGCGCGTCATGGGCATAGGGGAGGGGCGGAAGCGTGAAGGCCATGGAGAGGCTCCTTGCGACAGGTTCGGGGGGAGCCCGTATCTAGGCGCCCGCTCGCCGAACCCAAGCCGGGCCGCACCATTTCGTTCCGTCTCCTCTCCAACGGGGAGGGGGACCGCGAAGCGGTGGAGGAGGCGCCGCCTCAGCTCAAGCAGGCAGATTCGCCTTCAGGCAGTCCCGCACCGCGCGGCGCAGATCGCCGGTGGATGAGGCGAAGTCCACGCCCTCGGCGTCGAACACGGCCCGCACCGCCGCGTCCAGCCCGTTCGCCAGCGCCGCCTGCACCTTCGCCTCGCCCTTGGGATGCAGGCAGAAGCCGACCTCGACGCACAGGGCGGCGAACATCGGGGCGTAGTCGGGGGCGGGCGTGTCGGTCATGCGCGCTCCTAACACAGTCTCAGGGCAGCAGGCCCGTCAGCCAGTGCATTATGTTGAGCCCGAACTGCGCATTGCCCGGCGCCACGTTCATGCCGAAGCGCGTATCGGGTCGCCCGTCGGGCCAGCGCACCACTTGGGCCGAAAGCATGCCCGCCTCGCCCAGAACCACGACGCGGCCCTCGCCGTAGGTGAAGGCGATCCCCTGCGCCCGGCCCGCCGCCGAATGCACCGCCGGATTGTCCGAGGCGCCGCTCCGGATGGCCTCCGCCACGGCGGTCGCGTCCTGCGGCGTCGCGGCCTCCCACGCCTGCGGTCCGAGGCGCATCAGCGCCGAAGCGCCTTCCGGCGCGATCAGCGACTGGCCGGTGAAGGCCGTGATCGAGGCGATGGCCTCGTCGGCGTCGCGCCCGCGCATGATGGCGTGGTCGCCCAGCCGCTCGCCGGCATAGGTCAGCCGGCTGGTCACGCCGTCGTCGTTGTCCGCCGGCTCGAAGGTCCAGCCCTTGCCCATGCCGACGCCGAACCGCGCCGCCAAATCCGCCGCGGCCACGCCGAAGGGCGCATGGTCGGCGATCAGCAGCAGTCGCCCGCCGCCCCGCACCCAGGCCTCGACGGCCTCGATCTCGCTGGCCGTGAAGGCCGAACCCCCGTCCGTCAGGCCCGCGTTGGCGATCACCAGCACGTCGGTCCCGTCCAGCCCGCCCGCATCGAACGGCGCGGTTCCCCCGCGCACCTGATAGCCATCGGCCCGAAGCAGCGCGACGAAGGGCGCGTAGCGACCGTCGACGGTGTGGAAATTGTCATGCGCCCCGTCGATCGTCACGACCGGCCCATCCGCCGCGAAGGCAGGACGGGCGACCGTCGGGCGGAAGTCGGGATCGGTCATCTGCTGCTGCGCCAGCGCGGGCGCGGCGGCGGCCAGGACCATCAGGCCGAGCGCCAGGGCGAAACGTCTCATCGGAAATCCTCCGGTCTGGGAGCCAGTCTAGCCCTTCAGCCGCGCCGCGTGAAACGCCACATGGTCGGCGATGAAACTGGCCATGAAGAAATAGGAGTGGTCATAGCCGGGCTGCATCCGCAGGCTGATCGTCTGGCCCGCCGCCGCGCCCGCCGCGACCAGCAGCTCCGGCTTCAACTGCTCCGCCAGGAAGGGATCGGCGTCGCCCTGGTCGATCAGGATGTCGTCGTAACAGCCCTCGCCCACGCCGCTCTCGATCAGCCGCGCCGCATCGTGCGCCTCCCACACGGCCCGGTCCGGGCCCAGATAGGCGGTGAAGGCCTTCTCGCCCCACGGACACCGCGTCGGCGAGGCGATCGGGGCGAACGCCGAGACCGAGCGGAACAGATGCGGATGACGCAGCGCCAGGGTCAGCGCCCCGTGCCCGCCCATCGAATGGCCGCTGATCGACCGCGCCTTCGTGGTCGGGAATTCCGCATCGACCAGGCCGATCAGCTCCTCGACGACATAGCTTTCCATGCGGAAATGCGGCGCCCACGGCGCCCGGGTAGCATCGACATAGAAGCCCGCCCCCTGCCCGAGGTCATAGGCCGGGTCGTCGGCGACGCCCTCCCCGCGCGGCGAGGTGTCCGGCGCCACGATGATCACCCCGTGCGCCGCCGCCGCCGCATAGGCCCCCGCCTTGGTGGTGAAATTGTCCTCGGTGCAGGTCAGGCCCGACAGCCAGATCAGCACCGGAAACGGCCCCTCCCCCGGCGGCGTGAACACCGACAGCGTCATGGGCGTGCCGGTGGCCGCGCTGTCGTGGCGCAGATAGCGCAGCACGCCGCCGTGGACGATGTGGGTCTTCAGGGTTTCCATGCCCGACCCTCTAACGCCCTCCGTGTCATCCCGGAAGCCGCGCAGCGGCTATCCGGGCCGGTGCAGGGCGCACACCTTGTTGCCCGACGGGTCGCGCAGATAGGCCAGGTTCAACGTGCCGAACGGGCCGTTGCGCTCGCCCGGCGGGTCCTCGATGGCCGTGCCGCCGGCGGCGACGCCGGCGTCATGGAAGGCCTGGACCATCTCCGGCGTCTTCGCCGCGAAACCGATGGTGCCGCCGTTGGCGTGGCAGGCCGGCTCGCCGGCGATCGGCGTGCCGACCGCGAAGGCGCCCATGCGGGTCCGCCACCAGTACCGTCCCTTGGGGTCCGGCCCGCTGGCCGGATCCAGGCCCAGCGCCCCCAGCGCCGCGTCATAGAATTTCCGCGACGCCTCGACGTCGTTCGCGCCGACGGTGATGTGGGTGAACATGGCTTCCCTCCAGCTTGTACGTTTCTTTTAGAGACTAACCTCAATCCGATTGCCTTGTCATCCCGGAAGCCGCGCGGCGGCTATCCGGGACGACGTCGATCCTCACCCGTCTCTCCCGGAAAGCCCGCAGGGTGAGCCGGGAGCAGGGTCAGGCCCATGCCGCCGCGCGATCTCGGCGCCCGGTCCGGTTCAGCAGAGCGTCCCGGATAGCCGCCGCGCGGCTTCCGGGATGACAAGCTAACGGCCCCTCTAGAACACCACCACGCTGCGGATGCTCTCGCCCGCATGCATCAGGTCGAAGGCCTCGTTGATCCGCTCCAGCGGCAGCGTATGGGTAATCATCGGGTCGATCTCGATCTTCCCGTCCATGTACCAGTCGACGATCTTCGGCGTATCGGTCCGGCCCCGCGCGCCGCCGAAGGCCGAGCCGCGCCAGACCCGGCCGGTCACCAGCTGGAACGGCCGCGTGGCGATCTCCTTGCCGGACTCGGCCACGCCGATGACGATGCTCTCGCCCCAGCCGCGGTGACAGGCCTCCAGCGCCTGACGCATCACTGTGGTGTTGCCGGTGCAGTCGAAGGTGTAGTCGGCCCCGCCCCCGGTCAGCTCGACCAGATGCGCGACGACATCCGGCACATCCTTGGGATTGACGAAATGCGTCATCCCGAACCGGCGGCCCCACTCTTCCTTGGCGGGGTTGATGTCGACGCCGACGATCATGTCGGCCCCGACCATCTTCAGCCCCTGGATGACGTTCAGCCCGATGCCGCCCAGGCCGAACACCACGCAGTTGGCCCCCGGCTCGACCTTGGCCGTATTGACCACCGCCCCGACCCCCGTGGTCACGCCGCAGCCGACGTAGCAGGCGCTCGCGAACGGCGCGTCCTTGCGGATCTTGGCGAGGGCGATCTCGGGCAGGACGGTGAAATTCGAGAAGGTCGAACAGCCCATATAGTGGGCGATCGCCTGGCCCTTGTAGCTGAACCGGCTGGTGCCGTCGGGCATGACGCCCTTGCCCTGGGTGGCCCGGATGGCGGTGCACAGATTGGTCTTGCGGCTGAGGCAGCTTTTACATTGCCGGCACTCGGGCGTGTACAGCGGGATGACATGGTCCCCGACCGCGACCGAGGTCACCCCCGGCCCCACCTCGACCACCACCCCCGCCCCCTCATGCCCGAGGATCGACGGGAAGACGCCCTCGCTGTCCAGTCCGTCCAGGGTATAGGCGTCGGTGTGGCAGATGCCCGTCGCCTTGATCTCGACCAGCACCTCGCCCGCGCGCGGCCCCTCCAGATCGACCTCGACGATCTCGAGCGGACGTTTGGCCTCGAAGGCGACGGCGGCGCGGGTTTTCATGGGCGGGTCCTTTCGCGAGTCGTCCACGTTCTAACGATCCGGCTGCCGGCCCGAAACCGCCTTGACCATTGCCAGCCAGTTTTCGATCGCTCACCGTTGCGGCATGCCCGCGGCGAAGAATGTGACCATCTACCTTCGCACACGACGTTGGGTGGACCACGACCTCGCCACTCAACGGCGACCGCTCTCCATCTTCGGCCCGCTCTTCTTCATCATCCTCGTGATGACGGGCGCGCACTTTATCGGACCCGTTGCGGAAGGGAGCGCCCGGGTGGAGATCATTCCGTTGGGCGCAGGCTGGGCCGCGTTCGTCGCGTGGCGGATCACGCGTCTGTTGAGAGCTGTCTCGATCATCGGCGATCGGGAGTTTGATCAACGGGGGAAATTCCTCCTGTCCCCCGAATATCACCGAAGCGAAAGCGTCACTGCGACGTCGCAACGTAAACGCTTACGGCGGCGTGGGCGCGGACGATGACGCGCAATATCCGAAACCTCGTCATCCTCACCGGCGCCGGCATATCCGCCGAGTCCGGCGTCCCCACCTTCCGCGCCGACGACGGCCTGTGGATGGGCCATCGCATCGAGGACGTGGCCACGCCCGACGCCTTCGCCCGCGACCCCGCCCTGGTGCAGGACTTCTACAACCGTCGTCGCCGTCAGCTTTCCGAGGTCCGGCCCAACGCCGCCCACCTCGCCCTGGCCGATCTCGCGGCGCGCTGGGACGGCGATATCCTGCTGGTCACCCAGAACGTCGACGACCTGCACGACCGCGTCCATGCCGAAACGCCGCCAGCCCCGGGCTTCGACCTGGTCCACATGCACGGCGAACTGCTCAAGGTCCGCTGCACCCGCACGGGCCGGGTCTGCGACTGGCCTGGCGATCTCGCGGCCCACGAGCCCTCGCCGCACCACGGCGAAGGCCGCCTTCGCCCGCACATCGTCTGGTTTGGCGAATTCCCGCTGGAGATGGACCGCATCGACGGGGCGCTCGCCGCCTGCGACCTGTTCGTCGCCATCGGCACCTCCGGCGCGGTCTGGCCCGCCGCCGGCTTCGTTCGGCAGGCCGGGTTCGCGGGCGCCCACACCGTGGAGATCAATCTCGAACCCACGCCGGGCAGCCGCCTGTTCGACGAGGGCCTGTACGGTCCGGCCACCGAAACTGTGCCGGCTTTCGTCGAGGGTCTGCTGGCGGACTGATCCCACACCCGCTCATCCCGGCGAAAGTCGGGATGAGCGGATGAAAGGCTAGCCTTCCCCCGCCGCCTTCTCCGCCGCCAGCTTCGCCAGCACCCGGCCCCGCCCCTTCGACAGCGCCGTGATCACCCCCCGGAAGGTCGCGACCTCCTGTTCCGAGAACGCCGACCGCCCCAGCATCACCCGCAGGTTCTGCACCATCGACGGCCGCTTCTCCGGCGGATGGAAGAAGCCGCCGTCGTCCAGCTCCCGCTCCAGATGCTCGTACATCCCCAGCATCAGCGCCCCCGACGCCGGCGGATCGCCCTCGCGGAAGCGCGGCGGCGGCGCATCCAGCACGGTGGTGCGCCACTCATAGGCGTTGATCGCCACCGCCTGGGCCAGGTTCAGCGAATGGTGCCGCGGATCGATCGGAATGGTGACGATGCCCTGGGTCAGGGCGATGTCGCTGGTTTCCAGCCCGGCCCGCTCACCGCCGAACAGCAGGCCGATGTTCAGGCCCGAGGCGCGGTCGTCGAACAGGATGCGGGCGGTCTCGCGCGGCGTGCGCACGGCCATGCGCGTCTCGCGCGGCCGGGCCGTGGCGGCGAAGACGGTGTTCAGGTCGGCCACCGCATCGGCCACGCTGTCGAACACCTTCACCCCCTCCAGCACCCAGTCGGCGCCCGAGGCCGTGGCCCAGGCCCGCGCCTGCGGCCAGCCGTCGCGCGGCGCCACGAGGCGCAGCTCCGACAGGCCGAAATTGGCCATCACCCGCGCCACCGCGCCGATGTTCTCGGCCATCTGGGACTTGTCGAGGATGACGACCGGCGGTGTGGGTTCGTCGGCCAATCAGTCCTCGCCGTACATGGCCAGCCACGGATCGGCGGTCCCGGCCTCGACCTCGGCCACCTTGACCACCGGCCAGCCGATCGAGTCATCGGCCGAGTCACGCCAGGCCAGGACGTAAAGGTCGCGCAGCTCCGACGCCCCCGCCGCAAGCCGCGCCGTCACGAAGGCCGCGCCGCGGGCATCGCTTTCGGCAAACCCACCGGCCTTCTCCAGCCCATAGAAGGGCCGCACCTCGGCCAGCGTGGTCTTCAGATAGGCCGGCACCCGCGCGCGCAGGTCGAACCCGTCCAGCGCCGGCGCCGCCATGGCCGCCTCGATCGCGTCCAGCCGCGCCACCCGACCCGTGAAGGCGTTCTCGAACGCTCCATGGGTCTGGCGCGAGGTCGTGAAACCCTCGGGATTGGGCACGCTCTGCGACCAGCCATTGTAGTGGATCGTCGTGTGGTGCGGCTGCGAGCCGTCGCCGACATAGTGGCCCAGATAGCCCATGTCGCGCAGGATCAGGGCCTCGCGGCGCAGCCGGTCCTCGCGGTACCAGGCGCGCTTGCCCGGATCGCGCTCGCGCCCCTCGGCGGCGTTCAGCACCCGCCAGGTGGCGAAGTCGCGCACCAGCTGCTGATAGCCGTCCATGATGGCGTAGGGCAGATAGCCGGCGTCATCGACCTCGATCCCCGCCGCCAGAAGCGCCGCGTCATACTCCGACTTCAGCCGGGGCAAGGCGTCGATGGACAGGCCCTGCGCGTTCATGATCCGGCCGTCGTCGGTCATGTCGACGAAGTGAGCGGTGTCGCGCTCGCGGTCGTGCGGCTGCCCCCCGCCCTTGGTCCGATCCGGCTCGCGCGCCAGCTCGCCGACCTCGGCCGCCGCCCCGGGCGTGCGCAGGAAGGCCGGCATCTCGTCGGTTAGCCCGCGCACCGCCGCGACGCCGATCAGCCGGTGGCCGGTGTTGCCCCAGGCGTCGGCCTGCAGCGCCACGCCGCCGGCGGCGACGAGGACAAGGGCGGCGAGGGCGAGACGCTTCATGGCAGGCTCCGACGAATGACCGGACCGCCTTAGCGTATCCCGAAGGCGTCCTCCACCCGCGCGATCCATGCGACGATGGCGGGATAGGCCGAGAGGTCGAAATCCCCCTCGTGCGCCACCCGCGTATAGGCGACCAGCGCCAGGTCGGCCAGGGTCGGGCCCGCTCCGACCAGCCAGTCCGCCTGCGACAGCGCCGCCTCCATCCGGGCGAGGGCCGCATGGCCGCGCTCGACCAGCCGGGGCTCGATCTCGTCGGGCCGCTTGCCGGCCAGCAGCCGCTGGAACCGGACCACGGCGATATAGGGCTCGTGGCTGTACTGCTCCCAGAACAGCCATTCGTACATCCGGGCGCGATCATAGGCGTCGGCCGGGATGAAGGCCGTGCCCTCGCCGAAATAGCCGATGATGGCGTTGGACTGGGCCAGGACCCGGCCATCCTCCAGCACCACGGTCGGCGTCTGTCCGGCGGGATTGAGGGCGAGGAATTCCGGGCTGCGCGTCACGCCGGACATGACGTCGGTTTCGATCCACCGATAATCAAGCCCCAGCCGGTCGAGCAACCACTTGACCTTCAAACAGTTGCCGGACCGAATATCTCCATGGACAGTAAGCATCGGCCCTCAGCAAAGTGATGTTGATCTGCGAATACTGCTTACAGGTTTCGCGCGGTTGGCCAAACGAGATTCCACGTGACCGTGACAAGCTCCACTTATCCACCGGAGAACCGGGCGCGATGTCGCACCGCAGCGTGAATGTCGGGTTTTCGCCACATTTGGGAAGGACAAGCCGCCCACCGGACGCGTATGGGGCCGGCGTTTCCGTGAGTCCGCAACATGCTCGGCAAAGCCGCTGCGTTCGCCATTGTGATGGCGATGGCCCTTCCCGCCCAGGTTCAGGCGACAGGCGATCCGGTGTCCTACCAGGCTGCGACGAGCGCGGGCTGGGGTGCTGAATCAACCGTCCCGGCCACGGAAGGTTCCACGGACAGCGGCGTCGAGCGCGAGCTCACCCCCGACCAGCAGGACCTGATGCAGGGCGACGCCAACTGGAGCGCCCGCGCCAATCTCTACCATGCCGGCGGCGGCGGAGCGACGGGCAACGACAGCCTCGGCTGCCGTCCGATCGCCATGCGCACGGTCGCCACCGACCCCCGCTACATCCCCCGCCGCACCCGCCTGTTCATCCGCGAGACGGTGGGCATGCGCATGTCGGACGGTTCGATCCACGACGGCTACTGGTACGCCTCCGACACCGGCGGCGCGATCAAGGGCCAGAAGATCGACCTCTACACCGGCCACGGCCGCGGCTCGATGTCCCCGGCCATGCGCTTCAACCAGCGCCGCCTGACCATCGTCGACGCCGGCCGCTTCGAGGGCTGCCCCCCGTCGTGGGAGCGCCAGCCCAGCCAGGCCGCGATGATGGCCTCGGCCGCGACCCCCGCCGGGGCGAACTGACGGTTTCACCGACCGGCGTATTGCGAAGCTGATCGGGCCGGCGCAGTCTCTCCAGGCATCACTGGAGGGGACCATGAAGACCATCGTCGCCATCGCCGCCCTGTGCCTGGCGTCCGCCGCCGCCGCCCAGGACGCCGGCGCGCCGTTCAGGGACCGCACCGAGCGGGTGCAGCTGCAGGGCCGTCGCGGCCCCAGCCTGTTCCGCCCCGGCTTCGGCATCGCGGAATACGTCGGCTCGGCCAGCGCCCGGTCGTCGGGCATGGCCCTGCCCTTCCGGCGCAGCGCCCATGCGAAAACCTCGTTCAGCCTGACGATCCCCTCGCTCGCCGAAGAGGTGCGCGGCGAATGCGAGGGCGGCCAGGCCCGGGCGCAGTTCCTCTGGATCACCTTCGAGCGCGAGCCCCTGTCCTACAACTGCGTCTTCGCCGGCGCCGCCCCGCCGGACGCCGCCTTCACCCTGGCCCTCAGCCGCCACGGCAGCTGGCTGAACCGGCTGCAACAGCCGCAGAGGGCGGGCGAGCTGACCTGGAACGGGACGGTCTACCGCGCCGAGACCCGCTACGTCGAAGGCCTGCCGTGGAGCAGCGGCGGCGTGCTCGGCTATGTCTTCAGCCGCGACGGCGTTGACATCGGCGGCGTGGCCCTGAACGGCATGGCGCCGACCTTCTACCTGCCCCCCGCCGGCTCGCCCGACCGCGACGCCGCCGCCCTGCTGGGGGCCATACTGTTCACCTTCCAGGACCCCGGCCGGCCGCCGCTGTAGTCAGAATCTGCGCCGGCCGCTGACCGTCTCGAAGAACATCCGCCAGTCGCCCATCAGGCTCCACAGCGGGTACTTGAACGTCGCCGGCCGGTTCTTCTCGAAGAAGACATGCCCGACCCAGGCGAAGCCGTAGCCGACCAGCGGCGCCGCCACGAACCACCAGGCGCTGACCGTCAGCCCCAGCACCAGCGCCACGATCACCAGCGCCGTCCCCACCACATGGATCCGCCGGCACGTCCGGTTGGAGTGCTCGTGGATATAATACGGATAGAACTGGCTGAACGACCGATAGCGTTCGCCGGGCGCGGGCTGGCTGCTCATGGCGCCAGCCTCTCCCCGCGCCGCCCCACGGTCAAGCCGCCCCCGTTCACCATCCCCGTCAGCGATCGGGTAAGGCCGCCGGGCCCAGGGTCGGCCGTCGCCCCCGGAGTCCGTCCCATGCAGGCCACCGCCATCGCCGCCGCCGGCCTCGCCGACGCCGCCGCCCGTTTCGAGGCCAGCGCCGTCCGCACCGCCCGCGCCCCGCTGGACGATCTCGCGGGCGAGACCGTCGAACGGATGACCGCCGGCGTCGCCTTCAAGGCCAATGTCGCCGTGCTGAAGACCGCCGACGAGATGTACGGCGCCCTGCTCGACATCCTCGCCTGATCACGCCTCCGCCGCCGGCGAGCGGTGAAGGACGAGGGACGAGGACGCCGGAGACGGCCGTCGCCTGTTGCCTGCCGCCCCCCTTCGGGTGTTCCCTGCCCCCTCGTCTCTCGCCCCTCGCCCCCCTTCAAGCGGAGCGTCCGCCATGCCCTTCCTCGACATCACCGTCATCCCCGTGCGCACCGCCGACAAGGCGGCGTATCTGGCGCATTCCCGCAGGATGACGCCCCTCTTCCGGGAGGCCGGCGCCCTCGGCGTCACCGAGACCTGGGGCGAGGACGTCCCCGACGGCAAGGTCACCGACTTCAAGCGCGCCGTGGCCCGTCAGGACGGCGAGACCGTCGCCGTCGGCTGATCACCTGGCCCGACCGCGCGACCCGCGACAAGGCGTGGGAGGCGCTGATGCAGGACGACCGCATGATGGGCGGCGACGCGCCCCCCTTCGACGGCAAGCGCATGATCTTCGCCGGCTTCGAGGTGGTGCTGGAAGGCTGACCGCCCTTCTCCCGGACGCCGCAACAGCGGCGATCCGGGACGCTCGCCCTCCCCGAATCCCTCCACCCGCAAGCGGCGCAGCCGCTGTCCGGGAGACGGGCAGGCCAGGCGCGGCGGTCGCCTGTCCCCCGGACAATCGCGCCGCGATTTCCCGGGAGGCCCGGGCCGGCGGGCCCATGCCGTCCCGGATCGCCGCTGCGCGGCGTCCGGGATGACAAGGCCCCCTCCCCCTCACATCTCCCCCTCCCCCCGCTCCTTCAGCGCCCCGCTCTCGTCCCAGTACCGCGCCGCCCAGCCCTCCGCCTCCGCGGCCCGCCGGTCCGCCTCCGCCGCCTCCGTGCCATAGGTCTGGGCCCGCCAGCGCAGGGCGAAGCCGCCCCAGCGGACGCCGGGGCGGACGCCCTCGGCCAGCATCTGATGGGCCAGTTCGACGGCGCGGGCCTCGACGACGACGCCGATCTTGCAGCGCACCGCCTCGAAATCCTCTTCCGTCGGCTCCGGCGTCGCCCAGGCCTCGGCCGCGCCCAGCCGGGTCAGGGCCTCCGCCGCCTTGAGCTGGACCAGGGCCTCGGCCGCCCGGCCGTCGGCCAGAAGGGCGGCGGCGCGGTCGAGGGCGCGGCGGCGGATGACGGGGGCGGGGAGCGGATCGACCGCGCCCGTGTCCGCGCCCGGGTCCGCGCCGGAGACGGGGCCGGCGGCGGGCGGCGGCAGGTCGCGGTCGGACCGCTCGGCCTGATGCCGCCGCGACCAGCCCTCCAGCCGGCATTTCTTCCTCAGATTGGCCAGGCCGATGTCGAACCGCAACGCCACCGACGGCCCGCTCTCGCCGGCCTCATAGGCCTTGCGCACCCGCGCCCACACCTCGGGGCCGCGATATTTTCTCAGACGGAAATGGTCCATGCGGCGCAGCTGACCACGCCCCTGCGTCAAAAACGGACGCAGGCGTATCCGCGATCTTCCAAATCGCGCCGAACGTCTTCGAAGTCGCGCTCTTTACGTCGTCGAATTCCCACCCGGCCAAAGCCTGCCGACGCGAAGCGTCATTCCAGCCGACCGCGCCTTGGCGGCGCCCTGCCGAGGTTCTTCACAAAGGACACCAAGGGATCACGAAGAACACGAAGTCCGCACCGGCCCCGTCGTGTCCTTTGTGAGTCCTTTGTGCCCTTGGTGATGAACCTGCGCGCGCTGACGCGCCCGCCTCCGCCCGCCACTCCCCGCCCTACCGGCAGAATCGCGTATCCGTCGCCTCCAGATGCAGGTGGTCGGCGTGGACGGCGTTGTAGTCGGGGCTCAGGGTGGTGCCGAAGATGCGGCAGGCGTCGTCGCGGATCCGGCGCAGGAAGCGCGCCTCCGGCCCCTCTCCCGCCCAGTCGGCCGCCACGCTGATCCCCCGCCCGTCACGCAGCCGCACCCCGGCGAAATCCAGCGCCGCCGCCTGGGCATGGGCGCTGATGCGGCCGCTGACCCCGCCGTTGTTCACATTGCGGCAGGCGTAGGCGCCCATGTGATCGATCTGGACCACGTCCGATCCCAGGATTTCCCGCGCCGCCGGCTCCAGCGACTGCCGCCGCCAGACGCTCAGGGCCAGGGCCGTCCGGCAGGTCATCTCCACGTCTCCCGGCGACATCCGCGCCGTCGTGCCCAGATCGGGGCCCAGAACACCGCCGGCGGTCAGGCCGCACGTCTGCGTCGTCGACCGGTCGGGCACAGGGCGAAAGGTCACGCGCGCGGCCGTCAGCTGGGCCATGCATTGCTGCAGATCCGCGCTCTCGCGCAGCACCGCCGCCCGCGTGCCGCCGTCGACCGTCTGGTCGATCAACGCCCCCACCAGCGGCGCCTCGGTGCGCGACGGTACGGGATAGCGCGCCGGGCCGGGCCGCTCGGGCAGCATCGGGCTGCAACCGGCGAGCACCGCCAGCAACAGGACCGTGGCGAAGACCCGGGGACGCAGGCGGAGCGTGGTCATGGCGCGGACGCTAGCTGATTCCTGTCCGCGAGGTCCCGGCGAAAGCAGGTTCATCACCCGCTCGCCGGCGCCAGAAAAGAGGGCGGCCCTTTCGAGCCGCCCCTTGTTCGTATCAGCTGTCCAGGAAGCTCCGCAGCTTCCGCGACCGGCTCGGATGCTTGAGCTTGCGCAGCGCCTTGGCCTCGATCTGGCGGATGCGTTCGCGGGTGACCGAGAACTGCTGGCCGACCTCTTCCAGGGTGTGGTCGGTGTTCATGCCGATGCCGAAGCGCATGCGCAGCACCCGCTCCTCGCGCGGCGTCAGCGACGCCAGCACGCGGGTGGTGGTCTCGCGCAGGTTGGACTGGATGGCCGCGTCGATCGGCAGGATGGCGTTCTTGTCCTCGATGAAGTCGCCCAGGTGGGAGTCCTCCTCGTCGCCGATCGGGGTTTCCAGGGAGATGGGCTCCTTGGCGATCTTGAGGACCTTGCGGACCTTCTCCAGCGGCATGGCCAGTTTTTCGGCCAGTTCTTCCGGGGTCGGTTCGCGGCCGATCTCGTGCAGCATCTGGCGGCTGGTGCGGACGATCTTGTTGATCGTCTCGATCATGTGCACCGGGATGCGGATGGTGCGGGCCTGGTCGGCGATCGAGCGGGTGATGGCCTGACGGATCCACCAGGTCGCGTAGGTGCTGAATTTGTAGCCGCGGCGGTACTCGAACTTGTCGACCGCCTTCATCAGGCCGATGTTGCCTTCCTGAATGAGATCAAGGAATTGCAGCCCGCGGTTGGTGTATTTCTTGGCGATGGAGATGACCAGGCGCAGGTTGGCCTCGACCATTTCCTTCTTGGCCTGACGGGCCTCGCGCTCGCCCTTCTGCACCGTCTGGACGATGCGGCGGTAGTCGTCGATCGGCAGGCCGGCCTCGGTCGCTACGGCGGCGACGTCGCCGCGGATCTGGGCGATCTGGGCCTGTTCGTTGTCGCTGAACTTGGTCCAGCGGACGCCCATCTCCTTGACCCGGTCGGCCCAGGTCGGGTCCAGCTCGGCGCCGAAATACGACTTGAGGAATTCCGGGCGCGAGATGCCGTAGCTGTCGGCCAGGCGCAGCAGCCGGCCCTCGAGGCCCATCAGCCGCTTGTTGATGGCGTAGAGCTGCTCGACCAGCGCCTCGATGCGGTGGTTGTTGAGCTTCATCGTCTTCAGCCGGCCCGAGATGGCGGCCGTCAGCGTGTCATAGGCCTTCTGGTCCTTGGCGCTGAGCGTCTCTCCCTTCAGCCGGCTCTCCACCAGCTTGTCCTGCAGCTTGCGGAACGCCCCGAAGTCGCCCGCCACCGCGTCCAGCACCTCCATCACCCCGTCCCGCAGCTCCGCCTCCAGCGCCGAGATCGACATCCCGCCGCCATCATCAAAGTCCTCGTCCTCCTCATCCTCCTCCGTCTTCGGCTCAGCGCCTTCCTCGGGGGGGGCGGGCTCGACCACCGTGCCGGCGGGCGGCTGGTTGTGTGGCAGGGACGAGGGGTTCAGCACTCCGTACGTGGCATCCAGATCGATCACCTCGCGCAGCAGGATGCGGTTGTTGGCCAACTCGTCGCGCCACACCATGATGGCCTCGAACGTCAGGGCGCTCTCGCACAGCCCCGAGATCATGGCGTCGCGGCCGGCTTCGATCCGCTTCGCGATCGCGATCTCGCCTTCGCGGCTGAGAAGCTCGACCGAGCCCATCTCGCGCAGATACATCCGCACAGGATCGTCGGTGCGATCATAGGCGGCCTTGGCCGGCGCCTCTGCGACATTCGTCTCGGCGCGCTCGACGACCTCGCCGCCCTCCTTCTCGGTGGTCTCGGCCGCGTCTTCCTCGGCCTCCACGACGTTGACGCCCATCTCGGACAGCATCGCCAGCGTGTCCTCGATCGCGTCGGGGGTCACCTCTTCGGACGGCAGGACCTTGTTCAGGTCCTCCATGGTCACATAGCCCCGCGCCTTGGCCTGTTTGATGAATTTCTTCACCCCGGCGTCGGTGAGGTCGAGCAGCGGACCGTCACTCTGGGCTTCGGTTTCCTGCGTCTCGGTCTGGGCGCTCATACAGTCTCTTCTCCGGGYGGAGCGGCTGATCAGGCCGTCCGCCAATACAACGTGTGGCGGGGTCGTTGG
>NZ_LMFL01000056.1:0-18274 GCF_001426805.1 Brevundimonas sp. Root1423 | reverse complement strand
CGTCCTGCCCCGGCACGCCACGCGCCGAAGTCAGGGCATCCTCCAGCGCCGCCACGCGAATAAGCGCGTCGAACGCCTGCGACCATCGGATCCGCGCCTCGCCGAGGGGCTTGTCTGTGGCCAGGAAGGGCGCGCCGGACTTTGCCGCCGCCTTCTCGACCTCGTGCATTARRACGCCGTGACCCGATTGCGCCAGATGGCGTCGGAGGGCRGCYGAGTCAAGGTCCTGACCCGAGAAGCGMAGCCGAACCATCTCCTGMGCCAGGCCGTCCAGGGCCCGATCGCCGAACCCATGGGCCGCAATGGCCTCGAGATGATCGTCCATCCGCTCGGGATCGTCGATCGCGCCGTGGGCCAGGGCCGCCGCAACCGGCTCGATCGACCGGGACAGCGACTGCATTGCCTGCGCTCCCTCGGCCGTCTGACCGAGCTTGGGCGGCGGGCCCGGACGCCACCGGCCGCCGGGACCGGCGGCGGGCGGGTTCGTGGACGCGCGGCGCGCCGGGAACAGGGCGTCGAAACGGTCGAACAGTTCGCGGCGATACTGTTCGGCCAGATCCTTGTCCTGAATGGCGGAGGCGGCCTGACGCAGACGGCCTTTCAGGCCCGCCCGGCGCTCGGGCGAATCCAGCGGCTCGACCTCGGCCTCCTTCTGGAACAGCACCTCGGCGAAGGGACGGGTCGCGGCCATGGCCTGACGCAGGGCCGGGGCCCCCTTGTCGCGCAGGATGTCGTCCGGGTCCTGCCCCCCCTCCAGCAATGCGAAGCGGAACGAGCGGCCCGACTTCAGCTGCGGCAGGGCCCTGTCGATGGCCCGATACGCCGCCCGGCGGCCGGCGGCGTCGCCGTCGAAGCACAGCACCGGCTCATGCGAGACCCGCCAGAGCCGCTCCATCTGCTCCTCGGTCAGGGCGGTGCCCATGGACGCGACGGCGGGGATGCCGGCGCGGTGGCAGGCGATCACGTCCATATAGCCCTCAACGACGACGATGGCCTGGTCGCTCCTGGACTCGGCGCCGAGGATGCGTCGCGCCTCGGGCAGGCCGTACAGGGTCGCGCCCTTGTGGAAGAGCGGGCTCTCCGGGCCGTTCAGATATTTTGCCCGGTCATCCGGATTCATGGCCCGGCCGCCGAAGCTGACGATCCGGCCCCGCGCGTCGAGGATGGGGAACATCAGCCGGTCGCGGAACCGGTCATAAGGCGCACCCCCTCCCTCCGGAGCGATCAGCATGCCCGCCTCGACCAGATCGCCGGGACGGGCCCCGCGCTGGACCAGGGCGTTCTTCAGCCCCTCGCGGTCATTGGGCGCATAGCCGAGACCGAACCGCTCCCAATGATCCTCGGGCAGGCCACGCTTCTCGAGGTACTCCCGCGCCGCCTTGCCGGGCGAACGGCGCAGGTTGGCCGCGAACCATTTCTGGGCCAGATCCATCCAGTCGGTCAGCCCCTGCTTCTTCGCCTCGCGCTCTGCCGCCTGCGGGTCTTCGGCCGGCAGGGCCATGCCCGCCTCCCCGGCCAGGCGCTGCACCGCCTCGACGAAACTCAGCCGCTCCGTCTCCTGCAGGAAGGAGATGACGTCGCCGTGCTTGCCGGACGAGAAGTCGTGGAAGAAGCCCTTGTCGTCATTGACGAAGAAGGACGGCGACTTCTCCTTGGTGAAGGGCGACAGGCCGACGTACTCGCGTCCCTGACGCTTGAGTTTCACCGTCCGTCCGATGATGTCGGACGGCCGAAGGCGGGCCTTCAGTTCTTCAAGGAAGCGGTCGTCGAAGCGCACCTGCGCCTTATAGCGCGCGACTCAACGCTTTGGGGCCCTTTACCTTTTGTTAACCAGAAAGGCCAAAGCGCGACCATAACCGCCTGAATATGCGCGCATTTTCCTGACCCTATCGGAACGATCCACAGACCTGTGGATTAACCATGGGACTGTCCGTGAAGAAGGATGGGCCTGGACGGGGTTGCGGCGAAGATCGCGGCCCGCCCGAGAATGAGAGAGACTATCCATGTTCCTGAGCATCGCCCGCCCGGCGGTCGAGCCCCAGGGTCCCGACCCCGTCGCCGTCCCCGGTTCGCCCGCCATCACCGACCTGTCTCCCCGCGCTCTTCACGCTCGCTTGCTGGAGAATGCGGCCCTGCGGCGCATGCGCGGCGCCGAGCGGCTGCGCTCGAACCGGTTGGAGGACGCCGACTACTGGCTGCACGCGGCCCCTGTGGCGGTGCGCAAGGCCAGCGCCCTGCGCGAAGAGAAGAGCTTCGCGCCTCTCCCCTGATCTCGGGTGACCGTCGCCGGCCCGTCGCGAACCCAACCGGTCACGGCGCGCCAGATTTCGGATTCAGCGGCGCATCGAATCCGCGAACCGCTGGAACAGATAGAGACTGTCGGTCGGGCCCGGCGAGGCCTCTGGATGGTGCTGGACGCTGAACACGGGCCGGTCCCTCATGGCGATGCCGCAGTTGGTGCCGTCGAACAGGCTGACATGGGTCTCGGTGACCGCGTCCGGCAGGCTGTCGCGATCGACGGTGAAGCCGTGGTTCATGGATACGATCTCGACCTTGCCGGTGGTCAGATCCTTGACAGGGTGGTTGGCCCCGTGGTGGCCCTGATCCATCTTGATGGTCTTGGCGCCCAGGGCCAGGGCCAGCATCTGATGGCCGAGGCAGATGCCGAACAGGGGCGTGCCGCTGTCGACCAGCTTCTTGATCTCGGGCACAGCATAGACGCCTGTCGCCGCCGGATCGCCCGGCCCGTTGGACAGGACCACGCCATCGGGCTTGCGCGCCAGAATCTCTTCGGCCGTCGTCGTGGCCGGCACCACGGTGATCCTCGCGCCGGTCGAGGCAAGGGCCCGCAGAATGTTGCGCTTCACCCCGTAGTCGACGACCACCACCGACCTGTCGACGGCGTCCACGCGGGGATGACCCTCGGGCCATTCCCACAGCCCCTCGTCCCATTCGAACGCCTGCAGCGTCGAGGCGGGCTTGGCGAGATCGAGGCCGACGAGACCGTTCCACGCCTTCGCTTCGGCCACCAGCGCCTCAAGATCGAACTTGCCGTCCGGATCATGGGCGATCACCGCATGGGGCGCGCCACCGTCGCGGATCAGGGCGGTCAGGGCCCGGGTGTCGACCCCGGCCAGGCCGACCACGCCCCGGCGCTTCATCCAGTCGTCGAACGAACTGTCGGCCCGCCAGTTGGCCGGATCGGTCGGCATGTCGCGGAAAACGGCCCCCCGCGCCGAGGTGTCTGACCCGCCGCCGATCTGCTCCAGATCCTCGACGTTGGTCCCGGTGTTGCCGACGTGCGGGAAGGTGAAGGCGAGGATCTGGCTCATGTAGGACGGATCGGTCAGGATTTCCTGATAGCCCGTCATGGCCGTGTTGAAGACGACCTCGCCGAGGGCCGATCCGGTCGCGCCGCAACCGAGGCCCTGCAGGATGGTACCGTCCGCGAGCGCGAGCACGCCGGTGACGCCGGGAAGAAGCTGGGTGGTCATGACAGGCTCCCTAGCACCGAATCCCGGCGAGCAAACGGCGGCGTTGCTAAAGAGGCGCCGCCCCGGGGTCAACGGGGGCCGAGGACTTGCGCATGAAGGCAAACCACACCCCCGTCGTCACCAGGAAAAAGATGGCCGTCGGAAGGACATAGCCGGGGGCCGCCGCGACAACCGCCGCCGATGTGAACAGCAGGCCCAGCGCCGCCACGCCGCGCGCCCGTGTCCAGCGCGCCAGCCGGAACAGCGAGGCTGAGCACAGACCGTAGACGACGAGACTGAGCACCGAGGTCACTCCGATCAGCATGCCGAACTGCCCCCCGAGGGTGGGCTGGCCGGAAATTACCGCCACCACGCTCATGATCGCGCCACCGAGCAGGGGGTTGGCGATCGGCGTGCGTTCGCCCGCCCCGAATCCTGCGGGCAGATACCCGCGCCGTGCCGCCGCCCGCGCCGTCTCGCCGCCCAGCATGACCCAGCCGCTCAGGGTGCCGACCGCCTTGACCACGGCCGCCGCCGCCACCGCCGCCCCGATCGAGGCCCCGAACACGCGCGCCGTCAGATCGGCATAGGGGCTGGAGGACTGGGCCAGCACCCCGGCAGGTATGACGCCGAACACCGCCACGCTGGCCGCGACATAGACGAGCGACGCCAGCAACACGCCGGCGATCGAGGCCCGGCCGACGTCGCGCGCGGGATGCCGGACCCTCGCCGAGAGCACCGCCGCGCTTTCGACCCCCAGGAAGGCCCAGAAGATGACCGCCAGCGAGGCGGGAACGCTTTCCGCCAGACTGTTTCCCGACGGACTCCAGGAGGCGGTGAAGGTCTCGCCGCTGAAGGCTGTAACCCCGGCGGCCACCGCGATGACGATGGGAACCAGGCCGATGGCCAGCGCCAGGGCCGCAAAACGCGAGGCGGTTCGCGCGCCGAGGATATAGGCGCCGGTCGTCAGCCAGATCAGGCCCAGATTGCAGAAGGTCGCCGCCACCGGCTCCTTCAGCACCGGGAAGAAAAAGCCCAGATAGCCGGTGGCCGCGACCGCGATGGCGACATTGCCGACGAGGCAGGCGGTCCAGAAGGCCAGCGCCGTCTGGAAGCCGAAGAAGCGCCCTAGGCCCCGCTCGGCGAAGCCCGAAAGGCCGTCGGCGTCCGGCTGCAAGCGTCCCAGCGCGGCGAACACCAGCGCCAGGGTGACCGCGCCCGCGCCGGCGACCAGCCAGCCCACGACGCTCGACGAGCCGACGGGGGCCAGGGTCGCGGGGAGCAGATAGACCCCTGAACCAATCATGTTTCCGGCCACGACCAGGGCTGCGAGGCCCCAGCCCAGCTTCTGCCGGTCCTCGATCGGCGTGTCGGTCATGGGTGAACCTCTGCGATACGGGCCTGGAACCAGGCCACGGCGGCCTCGTGGCGCGGACTCAGGACGCCGCGGTCATAAGCCCCGGCCGACAGATTGGCCTGCACCGCCTCACAGATGGCCGCGTCCTCCGCCGTCAGGCGATCGGAGGCCTCGAGCGCGTCGCCCAGCGCCGCCTCGCCGCCGTCGTTCAGGAATAGATAGTCCAGCCTTGTCCGCCCCGGGCCAACCGGGGTCATCCGCTCGATCATGGCGCCGTCCCTATAGACGTTGATCCCCAGGTTCGGCCACAGCCAGCCCCACACCCCCGCCTGCGGTCCGTCGTTGACGCCCACAGCCTCCTGGACGACCAGGTCGCCTTCGACCCGGATACGGTATTCGGCCGGCCCCAGCTCCTCCGCCAGCACGGGGTGGACAGTGCCGATGTGGTAACCCTCGAGATAGTTCTCGGCATAGGTCTTCCAGTCGCAGGCCAGGTCGTGGCTGCGGCGAAGGGCTGGCGCGGCTATGGCGAGGCCGCGCTCGGCCAGCAGGGCCTCCAGCGGCGCGACCAGATCCGCAAGCGCCGCGGCGTCCGGGTCGAGATTAGCGAAGACCAGCCCGCGCCAGGTCTCGAGCCGCAGGGCCAACAGGCCGAACTCGCGGGGGTCGAACCCGTCCGTCGCGCCAAAGCCGGCCGCGGACCGCAACCGCCCGTCCAGGGCGTAGCGCCAGCCGTGATAGGCGCACACCAGTTCGCCTTCGCAATGGCCCTGCCGCCCCGTCACAAGCGGTCCGGCACGGTGGCGACAGACATTGTGGAAGGCGCGCAGGACGCCGTCCTTGCCGCGCAGGGCCAGCAGACGATGGCCGGCCACGTCGGACGCGATCCAGTCGCCGGGCGAGGCCGCCTCGGCCTCATGACCCAGGAGCAGCCAGGCGCGCCCGAACACGGCGGATCGCTCGCGCGCCCATGCGTCGGGACAGCCGTAGAGTCGGGCGGGAAGCGTGGCCTGCATGACCGGGATCAAGGCCCCGGGGCGAAGGCGGCGTCAACTGGTTAGACAGTGATCGCTTCCATGCCTGCGAACACGGCATGGGTGGCGCCGGCGGCCTGGGCCGCAAGGCCGCGGTCGGGCCGCAGGTTCAGCAGCAGAACCTGGTTGCAGGTCTGGCGCGCGGCGGCGATCAGGTCCTGGGCCGACTGCCACTCGCGCGGTCCGTCGTGGGCGACGCCGGCGAAGTCGATCGCCAGGCAGCGGGCGCGGACCCCGGCCAGCCGACGCACCAGGCCAGGGTCGGGCGCGACGTGCAGGACCACGCCAAGCGCCGCCGTCTCGAAATGGCCGATGGACTCGTCGATCATTTCGGGCGGCGCCTGTTCGAGACCGCCCATGACTTCGACCAGCAGGTTGCCGGGAACAGAGCCGTGAAGCTCGCTGCAGAGCAGCGCGAACCGCCCGCGGCTGGACGCCACGGTCCGCCAGAAGGCGGGCAGCACGCCCGTGTCCTGCGGACCCAGATGCAGCAGGTCCAGGCCGTGATTCAGGGTCTGAAGGTCGATACGTTTGAGATCGACCGGTTCCAGCGTGCGCCGGCCCAGGGCCGCCAGGGCGGATTCTCCGCCGCGGTGCCGGACGCTCCGGCGAATCCGTCGACTCACCGGCGTCGACCGGTCCAGATCGAAGACGGGCTGGGCGGCCAGGGTCACGGTCAGTTCACGCCCGGCGCGGGTCACCAGGCCGAAGGTCAGGCTTTCGTAGGGCGCGGCGTAGGCGCGGCGCTCGCCGAGGCGTGAGTACGAGCCTTCGCCCGCGGGAGTCCCCCCGGGATCACCGACTGTCGGGTACGCTGGAACTTGTGTCATGACCGCCCCCTTTGGCTGGCCGGTGAAGTTCCCCCAGAGTCGTCAGGATAACCGTGAACCCAAGAACGTAACCCTGACAAACGTAGTCAAGAACTGTTGACCATAGCGACATCATCCGAGCGGTCCGCCCCCTCCCCCGCGCCCGGTTGCAGTGTTAGGGAGCGGCATGAACATCACCACGGTCGGCCTCGATGCCGACGATACGCTCTGGCACAATGAAACCATCTTCCGGCTGACGCACGACCGGTTCGTCGCCCTGCTGGCCGATCACGCCGACCGCCCGACGCTGGAAGCGCGGCTGGCCGAAACCGAGACGCGGAACCTTCGACTTTACGGCTATGGCGTGAAGGGTTTCACCCTGTCGATGATCGAGACGGCCATGGAACTGACGGGGGGCGAGGCTCCGGCGTCGGTGGTGCGCGAAATCCTCGCCGCGGGGCGCGAAATGCTGGCCCATCCGGTCGAGACCCTGCCCGGCGTCGACGAGGCGCTGGCCGCGCTGTCGGAATCGTATCGCCTGGTGCTGGTCACCAAGGGCGACCTGCTGGACCAGGAGCGCAAGCTCGCCGCCTCCGGGCTGGGCGACCTGTTCGCCGCGGTCGAGATCGTGTCCGAAAAGGACCGTCGGACCTACGACCGCGTCTTCGCCCGTCATGGCACCGGGGCCGATGAAGCCGTGATGGCCGGCAATTCGATGAAGTCGGATGTCTTGCCTGCACTGGCCGCAGGGGCGTGGGCGGTACACATTCCGTACGCCGTCACCTGGGCCCACGAAATCGCCGAAGCTCCCGAAGGTCACCCCCGCTACGGAGGACTGGTCAGCATCAGCGAACTGCCAGCCTGGATCGACTCCAACTGCTAACCCCGCTCCAATAACGATGTATTCTTAGCTTTCAGCACCGCCTTGATCTCTATGTGTCGGATTCGGAACATTTATATCAATAACGGCGGAATATAAGCATTTCTATTACAGCCCAGCTTGACCCGGATATATGTGTGGTGAGTTTGTGGCCGCCGTCGCGACAGGGAAGCCTGCGCCCGTCTTCTTAAACTCACCCCCCGAGAGTTCATATATGACTGTTATTCGTAATCGCCTGCTGGCGTCCACGGTGCTCGCCGGCGTCATGGCGATGTCCGCCGCCCCGGTCTGGGCGCAGACCGCGCCCGCCACGCCTCAGGACGCCAGCCCCCTGCCGGGCGTCACCGTGACCGAGGCGCAGGATGATGCGTCGACCCAACTCGATGAAGTCGTCGTCACCGGCTCGCGCATCCGTCGCGACCCTGTCAACGCCCCGACCCCGCTGATCCAGGTCACGCGCGAAGAACTGCTGACGACCGGCCAGTCGACGGTCATCGACTATCTCGCCACAATTCCCGCGCTGGCGAACTCGCAGGTTCCGTCCGACACCACGGGTGTCCTGGGCATCGGCGGCCTGTCCTTCGCCAACCTGCGCTCCCTCGGAGCGGGCCGCACCCTGACCCTGGTCGACGGTCGTCGCCACGTTGGCTCGCAGGGCGGTTCGCTGGCGGTTGACGTCGACACCATCCCGCGCCTCCTGATCCAGGACGTCGAGATCATCACCGGCGGCGCCTCGTCGGTCTACGGCGCCGACGCCGTTTCGGGCGTGCTGAACTTCGTGCTGCGCAAGGATTTCGAAGGTCTCGAGATCGACGCCAACTACGGCATGATCAACCAGGACGGCGAAGCATCGAAGCGTATCTCCGCCCTGCTTGGCCACAACTTCTTCGACGATCGTCTGAACCTGTACGCCTTCGCCGAGTACGAGCAGCTCGACCCCGTCAACTCGATGGACATCGACTGGCTTCGCGACTCGGCCGGCCTGATCGGCGTCGACGCGGATCCCGCGGCGGCTCGTATGGACGGTGTCCTGGATAACCAGATCTTCCGCAACTACGTCACGCTGCAGCGCCCGCGCTGGGGTCAGACGACGCTGGGCAACAATCAGCAGGCCAGCCCGCTGAACGATCCGGACGTGCCGTACCAGACCTGCAACATCGCTGGCTTCGTGACCAGCACGGTCTGCTATTCGGTCCAGCCGGGCAAAACCTTCGTGTTCGACGGCACGACCGCGCGTGCGGCCGACTTCGGCCAGCGCATCGGCGCGACCGGGGCGAACCGCCCGAACAACATCGGCGGCGACGGCGACAACCCCGCCGAGTTCAGCACCATCACCCGCGTGCCGGAGTCGGAGTCCCAGCGCTACCAGGTCGGCGCCAACTTCCGCCTGACCGAGAACGTCCGGGCCTTCGCCGAAGCCAAATATGTGAACGAAGACACCGTCTTCGCGTCGCAGCCTGACTTCTACGACTTCATCATCCGCGACGGCATCGTCGGCCCGAACGAAGTCCAGCCTGCTTATGGCTTCAACATCTTCGGCGTCAGCCTGGCGGACAACGCCTTCCTGCCCGCCAACCTGCGGACGGCGATCCAGACCAACACGATCACCATCTATGGCACGCCGACCGCCACCACGCCCGGCGCGGTCCTGGGAGTCGCCCCGGCGCCCTTCGCCCGTCACACCCTGTTCGGCGAAGATCGCAGCCAGATCAGCAACCGCGAACTGCAGCGCTACGTGGTCGGCCTCGAAGGCGATTTCGAACAGATCGGGTTCATCAAGAACATCGACTGGAGCCTGTCCTACACCTACGGCCAGGTCGATGTGACGGAGACGGAAACCGGCACCGACGTAGTGCGCGTGCAGCTGGCGTCCGACGCCGTGCGCGACACCGCCGGCCTTCTGGGCACTCCGGGCGCCATCGTCTGCCGCTCGCGCCTCATCGCCGCCACCCCCGGCGGCGTGGTCGACGACTACTGGTTCGGCAACGCCGATCTGCGCGACGGGGCGGTGGGCGCTGAAGCGGTCGCCGAATGCCGGCCGCTCAACATCTTCGGCCGCGGCAATCAGAGCCAGGAGGCGCGCGACTACATCAACGCCTCGATCACCTACACCGAGCGCAACGAGCAGGAAGACGCCATCGCGACCGTCGCCGGTCAGCTGTGGGACTTCTGGGGCGCAGGCCCGATCGGCGTCGCGCTGGGCCTTGAGCACCGCCGCGAATACACCGAGGCCATCGGCCGCGACGCCGGCGCCGCCGGTCGCGTCCTGTTCCTCAACGGCGGTCCGGACTTCCCGGGCGCCGAGTACAAGAGCGACGAAGGCTTCGCTGAACTGTCGCTGCCGCTGTTCCGCGACAGCTGGCTGGGCGAGTACGCCGAGCTGAGCGGCTCCTACCGGTACTTCGATTACACGACGGCCGGCCATGGCGACGTCTACGGCGTGAACCTGATCTACCGTCCGATCCAGGACATCACGTTCAAGACCAGCTTCAACACCTCGTTCCGCGCGCCGGACCTGGGCGAGAATTTCTCGCCCCTGGGCGAGACGTTCGCGAACGGCTTCGTTGATCCCTGCGCCACGGCGAACATCATCCTGCAGCCGGCCGACATCCGGGCCAACCGGGTCGCCAACTGCACGGCCCTCGCCGCCCAGCAGGGCCGGACGTTCGACTTCAACGGCAACACCGCGACCAACACCGACGACTTCAACCCGATCTATTCGGGCGGCGTCTCGGGCGTGACCGGCGGCAACCCGTTCCTGACGCCGGAACAGTCGGAATCGTTCACCTTCTCGACGGTGCTGCAGCCCCGGTTCATTCCGAACTTCAGCCTGGTGCTCGACTACTACGAGATCGAGATCACCGACGTGATCGCCTTCATCTCGGCCCAGACCGCGGCGAACAACTGCGTCAACGGAGCGGCGCTGAACGCCTCGGCCTGCTCGGTCATCTTCCGCAACAACCCGGGCATCCCGTTCGGTCTGGGCGCTCCGGCGAACGACCCGATCGGCGGCTTCATCGAGGGCGCCGGCAACTACGCCGCCCTGACCACCCGTGGTCTGGACTTCACCGCCCGCTACCGCCTCGATCTCGAAGAGATGACGGGCCGCGACTGGGGCCGTCTGGACTACAAGATCGCCGGCTCGTGGCTGATCGAGCAGGAGAACTTCCTCGACCCGGCCAACCCGAACGCCTTCACCAGCAGCCGCGGCAACCTGTTCTATCCGAACGTCCGCTTCACCTCCTCGCTGACCTACACGCCGAACGACGTGTGGAGCGTGAACTGGACCGCGGACTGGCAGTCGGCCAACAACATCGCGCGCAACCGCGATCAGGTGGTCAACATCGAGAACCGTGAGAGCCAGTACTACGACACCGGCAACTTCACCCGTCACGACTTCACGCTCCGCTATAACGTCAACGACACCCTGTCGATGCGTGCGGGCGTCGTGAACGCCTTCGATGCGGAACAGTCCCCGGCCCTGGGCCAGACGCTGTATTCCAACTTCGACCCCTATGGCCGTCGCTTCTTCATCGGCCTGAACTACCGCCCGTTCTAAAGACGGTCCGGAACAAGACGAAGGGGGCGGCTCGCGAGGGCCGCCCCCTTTTTCATGCCGGCGACGGCCCCGCGGCCTTGCCACCGCCTCCCCCCGTCTTTAGACGGGCCGCTTGACCGACAACCCGACCGACCCGCGCCGGCGCCCCGCCGCCGCCTGAGGCCGCGCGCGCAAGGAGCCCGCCCCCCGTGTCAGACTCCGCCGTCCCCCACGAAGACCGCGACGCCATGGTGCGCGCCTCGCTGGCGGCCCATGGCGACAGCGGGATCACGCCGCGGCACACGCTGTTTTACTTCTACGGCGAAGGGGACCACGACGATCTGAACGAGGTCGCGCGGCGGGCCGGCTTTCTGACCCGGGGTCAGGACGACGCCACCATCCTCGAGACGACGATGGCCGTGGACGAGGCGTCCTTCGCCCCGGTCTCGGCCATGATGCAATCCTGGGCCGCGGCCTTCCAGCTGGATTACGACGGCTGGGAGTGCGCGGTCGTGACGAACTGAACGGAGGCTGAGATGCCCAAACGTACGGACATCCAGTCGATCCTCATTATCGGCGCCGGGCCGATCGTGATCGGTCAGGCGTGCGAGTTCGACTATTCCNACGCCGGAGTTCGTCGAGCGCATCATCGCCAAGGAGCGGCCCGACGCCCTGCTGCCGACCATGGGCGGCCAGACGGCGCTGAACACGGCGCTGGCGCTGGACGCCTCGGGCGCGCTGAAGAAATGGGGCGTGGAGATGATCGGGGCGAAAGCCGACGTCATCGACAAGGCCGAGGACCGCCAGAAATTCCGCGACGCCATGGACAAGCTGGGTCTCGAAAGCCCCCGTTCCAAGGCCATCCACCACATCGACGAAGCCGAGGACGCCCTGGCCTTCGTCGGCCTGCCAGCCATCGTCCGCCCGTCCTTCACCCTGGCCGGCACCGGCGGCGGCATCGCCTACAATGTCGAGGAATACCGCGAGATCGTCGAGCGCGGTCTGGACCTGTCGCCGACCACCGAGGTGCTGGTCGAGGAAAGCGTGCTGGGCTGGAAGGAGTATGAGATGGAGGTCGTCCGCGACAAGGCGGACAACTGCATCATCATCTGCTCCATCGAGAACATCGACCCGATGGGGGTGCACACCGGCGACTCCATCACCGTCGCCCCCGCCCTGACGCTGACCGATAAAGAGTACCAGCGCATGCGCACGGGCTCGATCAACGTCCTGCGCGAGATCGGCGTCGAGACGGGCGGATCGAACGTCCAGTGGGCGATCAATCCCGCGGACGGCCGCATGGTCGTGATCGAGATGAACCCGCGCGTGTCGCGGTCCTCGGCGCTGGCGTCCAAGGCCACCGGCTTCCCGATCGCCAAGGTCGCGGCCCGTCTGGCCGTCGGCTACACGCTCGACGAACTGACCAACGACATCACCATGGTCACGCCGGCGTCGTTCGAGCCGAGCATCGACTATGTCGTCACCAAGATCCCGCGCTTCGCCTTCGAGAAATACCCCGGCGCCGAGGCGACCCTGTCGACCTCGATGAAGTCGGTCGGCGAGGTCATGGCCATCGGCCGGACCTTCCAGGAGTCGATGCAGAAGGCCTTGCGCGGGCTCGAGACCGGCCTGACCGGCTTCAACGAGATCGAGATCGACGGCGTCGTCGACGTCGACGACGAGGCCTCGGCCCGCGCCGCCGTGGTGCGGGCGCTGGGCCAGCCGACGCCGGACCGCATTCTCGTCATCGCCCAGGCCTTCCGCCACGGCCTGTCGGTCGAGGAGGTCAACGCCGCCTGCTCGTACGAGCCCTGGTTCCTGCGCCAGATCGCCGACATCGTGCGGGAAGAAGGGCATATTCGGGTCAAGGGGTTGCCGACTGAACCCACCGACTTCCGCAAGCTGAAGTCCAAGGGCTTCTCGGACGCCCGCCTGGCCCAGCTGACGGATACGACCGAGGCCGCCGTGCGCAAGGCTCGCCGCGGCCTCAACGTCCGCCCGGTGTTCAAGCGCATCGACACCTGCGCGGCCGAGTTCGCCAGCGCCACCGCCTATATGTATTCGACCTATGAGACCGGCGCCCTGGGTCAGGTCCCGCAGTGCGAGTCCCATCCGACCGACCGCAAGAAGGCCATCATCCTCGGCGGCGGGCCGAACCGCATCGGGCAAGGCATCGAGTTCGATTACTGCTGCTGTCACGCGGCGTTCGCCTTCGCCGACATCGGCGTCGAGTCGATCATGGTCAACTGCAACCCCGAGACGGTCTCGACCGACTACGACACCTCGGACCGGCTGTATTTCGAGCCCCTGACGGCCGAGGACGTGCTGGAGCTGATCGAGGTCGAGCGCTCGACCGGAAACCTGATCGGCGTCGTCGTCCAGTTCGGCGGCCAGACGCCGCTGAAGCTGGCCCATGCGCTGCACGAGGACGGGGTGCCGATCCTCGGCACCAGCCTCGACTCCATCGACCTGGCCGAGGACCGCGAGCGGTTCCAGGTCATGCTGCACGACATCGGCCTGATGCAGCCGCCCAACGGCCTCGCCCGCTCGGCCCAGGAGGCCGCCGACAAGGCGGACGAGGTCGGCTACCCCGTCGTGCTGCGCCCCTCATACGTGCTGGGCGGGCGCGGCATGGTCATCGTCCACGACCGCGAACAGCTGGACCGCTACGTCGGCGAGGCCATGCGGGTGTCGGGCGACGATCCGGTGCTGATCGACCACTATCTCAACCGCGCCACCGAGGTCGACGTCGACGCCCTGTGCGACGACGAGACGGTCTTCGTCGCCGGGGTGCTGGAGCACATCGAGGAAGCCGGCGTCCACTCGGGCGACAGCGCCTGCTCCATGCCGCCCTTTTCCCTGTCGGCGGAGATCGTCGCCGAGCTGAAGCGCCAGACCGAGGCCATGGCCCGCGCCCTGAAGGTGCGCGGCCTGATGAACGTCCAGTTCGCCATCGAGGAGCCGCACAGCGCTAACCCGCGCATCTTCGTGCTGGAGGTGAACCCCCGCGCCAGCCGCACGGCGCCCTTCGTGGCCAAGACCATCGGCCAGCCCATCGCCGCCATCGCCGCCAAGGTCATGGCCGGCGTGCCGCTGAAATCCTTCGGTCTGAAGGACGTCCCGTACGACCATATCGCGGTCAAGGAAGCCGTCTTCCCGTTCGCCCGCTTCGCCGGGGTCGACACCATCCTGGGCCCCGAGATGCGCTCGACCGGCGAGGTCATGGGTCTGGACTGGAAGCGCGACGGCGAGGCCGACATGGCCCCCGCCTTCGCCCGCGCCTTCGCCAAGAGCCAGATCGGCGGCGGNGGCGTGCCGCTGAAATCCTTCGGCCTGGCCGACAAGCCGTACGACCATATCGCGGTCAAGGAAGCCGTCTTCCCCTTCGCCCGCTTCGCCGGCGTCGACACCATCCTGGGGCCGGAAATGCGGTCCACCGGCGAGGTCATGGGTCTGGACTGGAAGCGCGACGGCGAGGCCGACATGGCCCCCGCCTTCGCCCGCGCCTTCGCCAAGAGCCAGATCGGCGGCGGCACCACCCTGCCCACGGCCGGCTGCGCCTTCGTCAGCGTCAAGGACGGCGACAAGCCSTTCATCGTCGAGGCGGTGAAGACGCTKCTGGCCGAGGGCTTCAGCATCGTCGCCACCGGCGGGACGCATGCGTATCTGACCGAACAGGGCCTGCCCGTCGGYCATGTGAAGAAGGTGCTGGARGGCCGTCCCAACATCGTCGACGCGATGAAGAACGGCGAGGTCCAGCTGGTCTTCAACACCACCGAGGGCAAGCAGGCGCTGCTGGACAGCTTCAGCCTGCGGCGCACGGCCCTGATGATGAAGATGCCCTATTACACGACGACGGCGGGGGCGCTGGCGGCGGCCCAGGCCATCGGGGCGATCAAGGCCGGCGAGCTGGATGTGCGGCCGATCCAGGACTACGCCCACTGAACGGCGTGACCGGCGTCTCGCTGATCCTGCTGGCCGCTGAACTGGTGGCCTTCGGCCTGTTCTGGTTCGACAAGACCCGGGCCCGCGACCATGGCTGCGGGTTCGGGAGAGCACCCTTTTGCTGGTCGCCCTGTTCGGCGGCGTGGGCGCGTGGGCGGGGCAGCATCTCCTGCGTCACAAGACGCGCAAGGAGCCGTTCCGGACCCTTCTGGGCGCCGTGATCGTCGCGCATCTGTTCGGCGTCGCAGCCGTGTTCTGGCTGCTTCTGCCCTAGATCCCCGACGCCGCCTCCGGATCTGCGATCGCGTCCCGGCCCTCGACGATCCGCGCCGCCGTGAGGTCGGCGGTGACGTTGCCGATGGTGCGGAAGATGTCGGGCACGACCTCGACCGCAAGCAGCAGGGGCAGGACATCCAGCGGCAGGCCCATGGCCAGGGCGATGGGGGCGATGGAGGCGAAGAAGGAAACCTGGCCCGGCAGGCCCACGGTGCCGACGCTGATCGCCAGGGCCGCGACGGCGCCCGCGAACAGCACGCCGGGGGTCAGGGCGATGCCGTACAGGTGGGCGACGTAGATGCAGACGGCCAGATTGGCGACCGTCGAGGTGATGCGGAACACCGCAACCGCCAGCGGCAGAACCAGACCGGCCGTCGCCGCGGAGACGCCGAGCCGGTCGATCGCCCGCTCGACCATCACCGGCAGACAGGCCAGCGACGACTGGGTCGAGAAGGCCACGACCTGGGCCGGCGCGGCCGCGCGGGCGAAGCGGCCGAGCGTGACCCGGCCGAAGACGACGGCCACCACATAGGTCAGCAGGATCAGGCCGATCAGGGCCAGCGACACGATGGCGATGTAGTGGCCCAGCACCCCGGCGGCCCCCAGTCCCGCCCTCAGGCCCACGCCCAGCGACAGGGCGAAGACCCCGAACGGGGCGGCGCGCAGCACCCAGTGGACGATGACGATCATCGTCTCCGAGACGGCCTCGAAGAAGACGGTCAGCGGCTGGCGCAGGCGCGCGCTCAGCCGGGTGGTGGCGAAGCCGAAGACGATGGCGAACACCACGATGCCGAGGATGGCGTCGTCGGCGGCCGCGCGGATCGGATTGGCCGGAGCCAGGCTGGTCAGGAAGGCGGAAAACCCGCCGCCGCCGAGGTTCTGGCGCACGGCCTCGTCGCCTACGGCGCCCGCCAGCAGCAGCCGGCCGCCCTCGGGATCGATCGGCCAGATCGCGTGCAGGCCCAGGGAGGCGAGGACGCCGTAGACCGTCGCGCCCAGCAGCAGCAGGGCGAAGACGATCATGGTCCTGAGCGCCAGCCGCCCGGTCGCGGCCGCGTCGGCGATGGAGGCGATCCCGGTCACCAGCAGGCTGAAGACCAGGGGTATGATGGTCATCCGCAGGGCGTTGAGCCACAGCTGGCCCAGGCCCTCGACGAGGGCGACCGTGCCGGTTCCACCGGGAATGCCGTACGTCTGGGCGGCGGCGCCGGCGGCCAGTCCCCCGACAAGGGCGGCCAGCACCCACAGGCTCAGCGAGGAGAAGAGGGCGGCGGTGCGCGAACGGGTCATCCGGAGAAGCTAGGGCGGCCCGCGTCAGGCGTCGAGGGCCGTCATGATGCGCCGCGCCGTATCCGCCAGTCCGTCCGGCGTCAGATCCGTCATCGCGATCCGTTCCAGCACCGCCCGGTTCCGGGTCTGCGTCGTGCGCTGATAGGCGGGATCGTAGTGGGCCTCGATCAGGGCCGCAGCCAGTTCGTCGATCTCGCCACGCGCCGCCATCCCGCGCCATTCCGCGATCGCCGCTTTCGCGTGGTGGCGAGGCAGGCGGGTCAGGGCCTGGTCGAGGGCGGCGGGATCGGCGGCGATGCCGGCGTAGTGTTCGACGATGTGGGCGATGCGCGCGGACAGGGGCGCGGCCAGTTCGAAGACGGGGGCGGGGGACATCGCGGCCCATAGCGACGGCGGAATGACGCGCGCGCCGATCTTGCTGCTCTCGGCCTCGGCGACGACCGGTCGGGCGGGATCGAGGCGATCGAGGGCGTCGTGCAGCCGGGTCTCGAAGGCCTTCTGCGACGGCTGGCCGCCGGGCATGGCGCCGAACAGCGAGCCCCGGTGGGCGGCGAGGGCCTCCAGATCCAGGGTTTGCGCGCCCCGTTCGGCCAGCGCCGTCAGCAGCGCCGTCTTGCCCGAGCCGGTGGGGCCGTCCAGCAGCACCAGCCGATGCGGGACGGGCTGGTCGTACAGGGCCGCCGTCACCTGCCGCCGCCAGGCCTGATAGCCGTCGTGCACGACCGCGACCGGCCAGCCGACCTGATCCATCACCGTGGCCATGGCGTGGGACCTCTGCCCGCCGCGCCAGCAGTAGACCAGCGGCTGGAAGCTTCCGGTGCGGTCGGCCAGCGCGCCCTCAAGATGCGCGGCGATGTTGCGGGCCACCATGGCCGCGCCGGCGCGGCGGGCGAGGAATTTGGAGCCTTGGACGTATTCCGTGCCGACCGCGGCGCGCTGTTCGTCGTCCAGCACCGGCAGGTTGATGGCCCCGGGGATGTGGTCGAGGGCGAACTCGGCCGGGCTGCGCACGTCGATGATGGCGTCGAAGGCGTCGCGCGACCGGTGACACAGCTCGACGGTGCGCCGGATCATGCGACGACCTGCACCCGGGCCGGGCCGTCGACGACGCGGCCGACAGGGAGGGCGCCGCAGCCGTTTATCCGGGCGAGGGCCTGCAGGGCGGAAACCTCAGCCTCGGCGACGGCGATCAGCAGGCCGCCCGAGGTTTGCGGATCGGTCAGGAGGTCGCGGACCACGCCGGCTTCGAGCCCGTCGACCTCGTGGCCGTAGGCGGCCCAGTTGCGGGCCGAGGCTCCGGTGCGCACGCCCTCCTCCAGCAGCCGTAGCGCGTCGCCGAGGACAGGCGGGCGGGACGTCAGCTCGACCGTCGCCCCCGCGCCGCGCGCCATCTCGAGCGCATGGCCGAGCAGGCCGAAGCCGGTGACGTCGGTGACCGCGTGAACCCCGGCGCGCCCGGCGAGCTCGGCGCCGAAGCTGTTCAGCCGGGTGGTCGTCTCCTTGAGGAGGCGATAGCCCTCCTTGTCCAGCCGGTCCTGTTTGAAGGCGGCGCTGAGGACCCCGACACCGAGGGATTTGGTCAGCAGCAGGACGTCGCCGGGACGCGCGCCGCGGTTGGTCAGGACCTGATCGGGGCGGACGAGGCCGATGACCGCCAGTCCGTAGATCGGCT
>NZ_LMFL01000055.1:0-13759 GCF_001426805.1 Brevundimonas sp. Root1423 | reverse complement strand
AGCTTGACCGGGATGATGGTCTGGCCGTCGCGCTGGACCGCGCCGATCAGCTTGTCGATCTGCTTGCGGTGCAGCAGCAGCTTCCGGTGCCGCCGCGGCTCGTGGTTGAAGCGGTTGGCCTGTTTGTAGGGCGGGATGTCGGCGTTCACGAGCACGATCTCGCGTCCCTCCACGGCCGCATAGCTCTCGGCGATATTGGCCCGGCCGTCGCGCAGGGCCTTGATCTCCGTGCCGAGCAGCATGATGCCGGCCTCGATGTAGTCCTCAAGGAAATAGTCGAATTTCGCTCGCCGGTTCTCGGCGATGATCTTCATTTTCGGCGCAGTGGAGGCCATCAGCCCAGACCCGCATCCGCCATGGCGCGGTCGATGGCCGGCTTCACCGCGTTTGAAGTCGGGGCCAGCGGGAGCCGCACTTCCTCGCCGCACAGCTGGAGCCGCGACAGGGCGTATTTCGTCGGCGACGGCGAATTGTCGAGGAACAGGGCCTTGTGCAGGCCGATCAGCCGGTCCTGCCAGTCGCGGGCCGTGGCGTAGTCGCCGGCCGCCGCCGCCTCATGGAGGGCGACCATGGCCTCGGGCGCGACATTGGACGTCACCGAGATCACTCCGACGCCGCCCTGGGCGTGATAGCCGAGGTAGCTGGGGTCGTCGCCGGAGATCAGGTCGAACTGGCGGGCGATATTGGCGCGCATCCAGCTGACCCGGGCCAGGTCGCCGGTGGCGTCCTTGATGCCGACGATGTTCGGATGCGCCGCCAGCCGGGCGACGGTGTCGTTGGCCAGGTCGACGCCCGTCCGTCCGGGCACGTTGTACAGCAGTACCGGCAGCTGGACCGCCTCGGCGACGGCCTCGAAATGCCGCGCCAATCCCTCCTGCGAGGGGCGGTTGTAATAGGGGGTGACGATCAGGGCTCCGTCGGCGCCGACGGTCTTGGCGTGGCGTGCCAGTTCGATGGCCTTGTCCGTCGCCGAGGACCCGGCCCCGGCGATGACGCGGATACGGCCCGCCGCGACCTGCACGCACAGTTCGACCACGCGCTTGTGCTCGTCGAGGTGCAGCGAGGCGCTCTCGCCGGTCGTGCCCATGGGTACGACGCCGTGAACCCCGGCTGATATCTGGCGTTCCAGCAGCCCTGTGAAGGCGGCTTCGTCCACCTTTCCGTCACGAAGTGGTGTGATCAGGGCGGTGATCACGCCCTTGAACAAGGGGGCGGTCATTGAGAGAGATGGCATTGAGAGAGATGGTCCNTATCCATGTGAACGCCGGAAATGCTGAAGCCGGGTGAAGGCGGCTTCGTCCACCTTTCCGTCACGAAGTGGTGTGATCAGGGCGGTGATCACGCCCTTGAACAAGGGGGCGGTCATTGAGAGAGATGGTCCTGCGTGGAAATGGCGACGTTCGCCGCGACAAGCGCWGGAGGGTAGGTTGCCGGTCGCCCGACCGCAACCGCGACGCATGGAGTTCGGACACGCAATGATCGCTGCCAGCCTCGCGGCCGCCCTCGCCCTTCTCGCCCCCGCGCCGGAAAGCCTGCTGCCGCAGGAGACGCCCTACAGCGCCGGCGCGTCAGGTCCCGTCAGCAACCAGCCGCGTCTGCTGAACGACCAGGATACGGCGCTCTTCCGCCAGGGCCTGGCCGCCGCCCGGAACCGCGACGTCATGGGCGCCCGCAACGCCGCCGCCCAGATCGGCGACCCGACGGCGCGCAAACTGGTCGAATGGGCTCTGCTGGACACCTCGGCCGAGCAGCTGCCGTACAGTGATCTGGCCGTGGCCCAGACCAGCTTCGATGGCTGGCCGCGCGCGGAGAGCCGGCGTATCGCCGCCGAACGCGCGCTTGACCTTTCCTATGCCGGGCCGGACGCCGCCACGGCCCTGTTCTCGTCCGCCCCGCCCCTGACCGTCCAGGGGGCCATAGCCCTGACGGACGCCCTGGAACAGCGCGGACGCCGGGACGAGGCGCGCGCCCTGATCACCGACTGGTGGCGCACCCGATCCTTCGATGACGCCGCCCAGACCCGCATCCTGAACCGCTGGGGCGGCTGGCTGACCCAGGCCGACCACGAGGCGCGGCTGAACATGCTGCTGCTGGGTCCGCACGGCCCGGCGACGCGCGCCATGGTGTCGCGCGTGTCGCCAGAGCGCCAGGCCGTCGCCGAAGCCGCCATGGCGTTGCGCACCGCCTACAGCCCCGACGCCGTGGTCGCCGGCCTCAGCCCGTCTCAGGCGATGGATCCGGCCGTGGTGCTTGAGCGGGTCCGCATCCTGCGGTCGCAGAGCCGCCAGTCGGAAGGCTTCGCGCTTCTGCGCGCCCTTCCCGCCGCGCCGTCGCACTCCGAGGGCCAGAACACCCTGTGGAGCGAGCGCCGCAACTATTTCCTCGACGCCCTGCAGCAGCGCAACTGGCAGGCGGCCTATGACGCGATGGCCGGTCACGGCTTCCCCTCGGGAGACCGCAAGGTGGACGCCGAATTCTTCGCCGGCTGGGTGGCGCTGGTGAAGCTGAACGATCCGGCCCGCGCCACGACCCATTTCGAAACCCTGCGCCAGTCGTCCTCGACCCCGATCACCCAGGGCCGCGCCCTCTACTGGCTGGGCCGCGCCGCCGAGGCGCAGGGGGCCACGCCCGCCGCCGTCCAGTATTACCAGGCCGGTTCCCGGCACATCCAGACCTTCTACGGCCAGCTGGCCGCCGAGAAGGCCGGGATGACGACCCTGACCCTGCCTTCGGACCCTGTCCCGTCCCGGGCCGAGATCGCGGCCTTCGAGGCCAATGAGGTCGTGCGCGCCGTGCGCATCCTCGGCGAGACGGGCGAAACCAGCCTGTTCCGGGTCTTCGCCTATCAACTGGACGACGACCTGCCGGGCGCATCCGACCTGGCCCTGCTGATGGATCTGTCGCGCAACTACGGCGAAGGCTTCACCGCCATGATGGTCGGCCGCGCCGCCAGCCAGCGCGGCTTCCTGATGCCGGAGCGCCAGTATCCGGTTCGCCTCGCGCCCCCGGTCGCCGGGGCGGCGCCGCTGGAGTTCACTCTCGCCATCACGCGTCAGGAATCGAGCTTCGACCCCCGCGCCCGCTCCAGCGCCGATGCGCGCGGCATGATGCAGTTTCTGCCGTCGACGGGCGCGGCCGTGGCCCGGCAGCTGGGTCTGCCGTTCTCGCAGGACCGGCTGTGGGATCCGGACTTCAACATGACGCTGGGCAGCTATCACCTCGGCGACCTGACCCGGGATTTCGGCGGGTCGATGCTGCTGACGACGGTCGGCTACAACGCCGGGCCGGCGCGGCCGCCGCAATGGATCGCCCGGTGCGGCGACCCGCGGGCGGGCAGCGTCGACCCCGTGGACTTCATCGAGTGCGCGCCCTTCACCGAGACCCGCAACTACATGATGCGAGTCATGGAAAACATGCAGGTTTATCGCGCAAGGCTGAACGGCGGCTCGGCCCCGTTGAGGCTGTCGGAAGACCTGAGACGCGGCGCGCCCGCGGGGCCCGCTCCTTACACCGCCTATGCGCCCGAGACGGATGCGACCGCGACGCCCTATCCGGCCGACTGACGCCGGCCGGCCGCCAGCAACGGGCCGTCCGGTCCGGTCATCCATCGGGCCGACAGGCCGAACACACGCGCCATGACCTCGGCTGACAAGGCCTCCATCGGGCCGGCGTCGGCGACGACCCCTGCCTGATCCAGCACCACGATCCGGTCGGCGAACCGCGCCGCCAAGGTCAGGTCGTGCAGGCTGACCAGGACCGCCTGCCCGCCCCGGGCGCGCGCCTGAAGCCGCTCCAGCACCATCAGCTGGGCGTCGGGGTCCAGTCCGGCGGTCGGTTCATCGACGAGCAGGCCCCGCGCGCCGGTCGCCAGGGCCCGCGCCAGCAGCACCCGGGCGCGCTCGCCGCCCGACATGTCGGCCACGCCGCGCTCGGCCAGATCTCCGGCCTCGACCTCCTCCAGGGCAGACCGCGCGCGCGCCCGGGCGTCCGTCGCCTGCAGGAAGGGAGCGCCCAGGGCGGCGACCTCGACTGCCGGCAGGTTCCAGGCGATGCGGCGCTCCTGCGGCAGATAGGCGACCCGTTGCGCCCGGAGCCCGGGCGACAGGGCGGCCACATCCTCGCCGTCAAGCAGGGCGCGGCCGCCCGTCAGGGGCAACAGTCCGGCCAGCGCCCGAATGGCGCTCGACTTGCCGGCGCCGTTCGGTCCGACCACGGCGACCAGTTCCCCGGCTCCGACGGTCATATCAACGGCGTCCACCACGACACGGCCACCCAGCGACGCCGTCGCTCCGATCAGAGCCAGCGCCGTCACAGCCGCCACTCCCGCGCCGCCCGCCATGCGATCATGGCGAACAGGGGCGCGCCGACGAGGGCGGTGAACACGCCCAGCTTCAGCTCCTGATCGGTCGGGGTCATCCGCGCGAGAAGGTCGGCGACCACGAGCATCAACCCGCCCGCGAGGGCCGAGGGCGCCAGCAGCCGTCCCGGATCACCGCGCACCACGCTGCGCACCAGATGCGGCGCCGCCAGTCCGACGAAGCCGATCACGCCCGCCACGGCGACGGCCGCCCCGGTCGCGAGCGCCGCGGCCAGAAGCGCGAGCAGCCGCAAACGCGCCATGGGCAGGCCCGACGTCCGCGCCGTCTCCTCGCCCAGGCTCAGCATCCGCAGTCCCGGCGCGGCCAGGCCCGCGAGGACCGCCGAAACCAGCACCGCCGGCGTGACCCAGGCCACGTCGACCCAGCTGCGGTTCTGCACCGAGCCGAGCAGCCAGCTCATCACCTCCGCGGTGGCGATGGGCGACGGCGACAGGTTGAAGATCAGGGCCGTGGCGGCGCCGGCGAAGCTGGACAGGGCCACACCGAACAGGATCAGGGCTTCAGGAGACCGGACCCGCGCCGAAAACAGGACCAGCAGCCCACCCGCCAGTCCGGCGCCGGTCAGGGCCGACACCTCGACCGCGCCCGGAATCGCCGCCGCCCCCAGCACGATCGCGCCGGCCGCCCCAAGCGCCGCCATCGCCGACACCCCCAGCACGCCGGGATCGGCCAGCGGGTTTCTGAGCAGGCCCTGCATGACGGCGCCCGCCAGCCCCAGGGCCGCGCCGACCATCAGAGCCGTGACAACCCGCGGCGCCCGGACCTGCCACAGGACTTCCCCCGGCGCGGACGCCGGATCGGCGAAGGCCTGGGCCCACTGTCGACCGTCGAAGACGCTTTCACCCAGCAGCACGCCGGCGACCACCCCCGCCAGGATCAACAGGACCAGTCCGGTGATCAGACGCGACGGCCTCATGCTCCGGCCTTCAGCATGGCCGCGGCGTCGGCCGCGAACCAGCCGGGACAGGTCAGGGTCGCCGCCGGCAGGCGCGCGGCCACCCGCCCCCGCGCGATCCGGCGCAGAACGGGATGGCGGCCCGCGCCGCGCCAGTCCATGCGGGCCTGGTCGAAGAAGCCGAGAACGAACCGCGCAGGGGGAAACAGGACGATCCGCTCGATGCTGACGGGCGCGAACGAGGCGGCCTCCGTCGCATTGACGAAGCCCGCGGCCGTCAGGATGGCGTCGATCAACGTCCCCGGCCCGGCTGTGAACCCGCCCGCCGTCAGATAGAGGGCCCGGGGCCGAACCGCGCCCCGCACTGGAGCGGCGGCGAGCGTGCGGTCCATGCCCGCGATCACGGCCTCGCCCCGCGCCACGGCGTCCAGACCCCGCGCCACCGTCCGGACATCGGCGCGTACGCCCTCGAAATCCGTCGCATCCTCGATGGTCAGAACACGAACGCCGTCCGCCGCGAGCCGCGCCAGGAGACGCGGTTCGCCGCCCCAGTAGCGGACCACCACATCGGGCTGGAAGGCGATGGCCGCCTCCAGGGTGGGCCGGACGCGCGGATGTTCTGCCGCGGCGGCGCGCATCCATGCATCCGGATCGTCCGCGCGGGGCGACAGGGCCATCTCGGCCCCGGGCGCGAGAGCGAGAACATACTGATCCGCGCACTGATCCAGCGACATGACCCGCAATGGACGCGCCTCCGCCACGACCGGCGCGATCAGGATCGCGGCGGCCAGAACCACGGCGCGGCGCGTCATGGCTTCAGCAGTCCCGCCAGCAACCCGTCGATCAGGGTGGTGACCAGGGTTTCGCGGTCGACCCAGTCAAAATACGGCTTGGTGATCATCAGGGAGACCACCCCATGACCGCCGGCCCACAGGGCCTGGGCCGCCGTGCGCGCGTCGCCGCGCAGCAGGCCCGCCGCCTCGACATCCTCGACCGTCTTCTCGAACGACCGGAACAGCTCGTGCCCCAGTTCCCGCGCGGCGGACTGGGCGCCCTCGCGCAGCTCAATGGGGCGGGTCATATAGGCCAGGCGATAGGCGTTGGGATTCCCGAACCCGAAATCCACATAGGCCCGCAGCATCAACCGCAGACGCGCCTCGGGCCCGACCGGCTGATTGATCAACGCCTCGTTGGTTTCAAGCAGGGCCGCGAACGCCTGGCTGCAGATCTCGTGGAGGATCTCGCTCTTCTCGGAAAAATGCATGTAGAGCGCCGTCGACGACAGGCCGACCTCGTCCGCGATCTTGCGGATCGTCGCGCCCTCGTAACCGTGCTCTACGAAGATCCGTTCGGCGGCCGCGAGTATTTCCGCGCGGCGCGCATGGCCCTCGCCTTTCGGCTTTCTCTGCGAGCGGGGATTGAGGGTCACGGCGGTCAAAACGCGCACTCCGAGCGGCGGTCCCTTGAATAGCGGCATTCCCGGGCATCCGCCAACCGCTTGCCGTGCGCGAATCACTGGGATAACCATGCGTTGTGGAGAGGGCTGGGATAAGCAATCTTGAGGATCGCCGGCGCGGCGCCGGGCGATATGGGCCGCCCCTCGGGCAGAGCGCGGCCATGCGCGGCCTGACGCCCGGGCAGCTCGCCGTCATGGCGGTGCTGATCCTCCCGGCGGGATCGTTGGCCTGGCTCCGCCCGGACGTGTTCGGGCATGGGATTGTTGTCGCCGGAGCATGGGGGTTCCTGGCCGTGGCGGTCTGGCGCACCGGCCTGATCCTGTTCAGCGCGGTCCGCGCCTCTCCCGCGCCCGAGCCGCCGGTCTGGCCCCGTTACACCGTGCTGGCGGCGCTGCATGACGAGGCCGAGGTCGTTCCGCAGCTGATCGGCCGCCTCTCGCGCATCGACTACCCCGCCGACCGGCTACAGGGCCTGCTGGTGCTTGAAGCCCACGATCACGAAACCATCGCCGCCGCCCTGGCGACACCACGGCCCGACTGGCTGGACGTGTTGGTGATCCCGCCTGGCAAGCCGCAGACCAAGCCCCGCGCGCTGAACTGCGCCCTCGCCCGGGCCACGGGCGATCTGCTGACGGTCTATGACGCCGAAGACGAGCCGGACCCGCTTCAGCTTCGCGAGGCCGCCAGCCGGTTCGCGGCGGACACGACCGGCCGGCTGGCCTGCCTGCAGGCTCCGCTGCGCATCCGCCGCCGGGGACCGGCGGACGGCTCGCCCTTCCTCGATCGCCAGTTCGCCGCCGAATACGCCAGCCTGTTCGAGACCACCCTGCCCGGCATCGCGCGCCTCGGCCTGCCGTTTCCTCTCGGCGGGACCAGCAATCATTTCCGCACCGATGTGCTCAGCGCGGTCGAGGGCTGGGACGCATGGAATGTGACCGAGGACGCCGATCTCGGCTTCCGGCTGTGGAGCCGGGGCTGGGGGCTGGGCGTCATCTCGCGCCCGACCTGGGAGACGCCGCCCGGCGGCCTCGACAACTGGCTGCCGCAGAGAACCCGATGGCTGAAGGGCTATATGCAGACCTGGGGCGTGCATACGCGCCAGCCCTGGCGGCTGGGCTGGCGGGGCGGGGCCGCCCTCGTCCTGACCGTGGGCGCGGGCCTGGTCTCGGCGGCCCTGCACGGACTTTCGCTTGCGTGGGTGGCCGCGACGGTACTCGTTTCCCTGATGGCGGGCCTGCCTCCCGAGACGCCCGCCCTGGCGGTGAGCGTGCTGGTGCTGGGAGCAGCTTCGGCCTGGCTGTCCTGCGCCATCGGAGCCCGTCGCGCGGGCGTGCCCTATGGCCCCCGCGACATGATCGCGGCCCCGGCCTACTGGGCCCTGCTCAGCCTCGCCTTCGCGCATGCGGCGTGGCGTCTGGTGCGCGATCCCTTCGCCTGGGACAAGACACGTCACCGTCGCGACGCGCCGGCCTCTGCCGAGGAAGCGGCCGGCGAAACGCAGGATGCGCTGGACGGGACGGCGTCTCTCCGCCTATCAGCCCTCCATGCCCCCGCGCCTGAACCCGTCGCCTGAGACCCTGGTCACCCGCGCCTGGGCCGACTACGCCCTGCTGGACAGCGGCGGCGGCCGAAAGCTGGAACGCTATGGCCGGTTCACCGTCGTGCGCCCCGAACCCCAGTGCTTCTGGTCGCCCCGCGATCCTTCCGCCTTCGACGCCGCCGACGCCGTCTTCGATCCGACCGACGAGGACGAGAGCGGGCGCTGGCGTTTCGCCGGCGCCTCCCTGGACACCTTCCCCCTGGCCTGGCGCGATGTGCGCTTCACCAGCCGGTTCACGCCGTTCCGCCATCTGGCTTTCTTTCCCGAGCAGGCCGCGAACTGGGAGTGGCTGGACGGTCGCATCCGGCGACTGCGCAAGCCCCGCATCCTCAATCTGTTCGGATACACCGGGGTGGCCAGCCTGGCCTGCGCCGCCGCGGGAGCCGAGGTCACCCATGTCGACGCCTCGAAAAAGTCGGTGGCCTGGGCGCGCGAGAACGCCGAACTGTCGGGCATGACCGACCGGCCGATCCGCTGGATCGTCGAGGACGCGCGCAAATACGCGGCCCGCGAGGTTCGGCGCGGGGTGAAATACGACGGCATCATCCTCGATCCGCCGAAGTACGGACGGGGGCCGACGGGCGAGGTCTGGCGGCTGTTCGAAGACCTGCCGGGACTGCTGAAGGACTGCGCCGCCCTGCTGTCGGACGAGGCCTCCTTCCTGCTGCTGAACGCCTATGCGGCGCGCATCTCGGGCCTGTCGCTTTCGCACCTGATGGCCGAGGCGACGGCGGACCGGGGCGGGGTCATCGACTGGGGCGAACTGGCCCTGGCCGAGGACGGAGCGGACGGCCGGGCCATCGGCCTCAGCTTCTTCGCGCGGTGGTCGGCGTGACCGATCGCCTGATCACCTCCCTGACCAATGACACGGTCAAGGCCGTGCGCGCCCTGCACATGCGCAAGGAGCGCGAGGCGACCGGCCGCTTTCTGGCCGAGGGGCTGAAATTCATCGGCGAGGCGCTGGACCAGAACCGCGCGCCGCGCCTGCTGCTGGTCGGCGAGGACGCCCGGCCGCATCCGATCCTCGACCGCGCCCGCGAGGCCACGCGCGGGGCGGGCGGCGAGGTCGTGATCGTCACCCACGCCATCCTCGAAAAGATCAGCCGCCGCGACAATCCCCAGACCGTGCTGGGGGTGTTCGATCAATTCTACACGCCCTTGTCCGCCATCCAGCCGAAATCGGCTCCGGCGTGGGTGGCGTTGGAGCAGGTGCGCGACCCCGGAAATCTGGGCACCATCATCCGCACCGCGGATTCCGCCGGTTGCGGCGGGGTGATCCTGATCGGCGACTGCGTCGACCCCTGGTCCGTCGAGGCCGTGCGGGCGACCATGGGCTCGGTCTTCGCCGTGGCCATCGTCCGCGCCAGCCCGGCCGAGTTTCTCGCCTGGCGCCAGTCCTGGCCCGGCAGCGTCATCGGCACCCGGCTGGATGCGACCCATGGCTATCGCGACGCCTCGATCCAGCACCCCGCCCTGATCCTGATGGGCAACGAGCAGGCCGGGCTGACCGACGCCCTCGCCGTCGCCTGCGACGTCAACGTCAAGATCCCCATGCGCGGCCGCGCCGACAGTCTGAACCTGGCCGTGGCGACGGGGATCATGGTCTATGCCGTAACCGACGCGGCCTGAGGCAATGACCTTCGCGGCATGACGCGGGATTCACTTGCAGCCGGCCCCAGGCCGCGCGAGCCTCGACCACCCTGTCGCCGAGACCCGTTGATGCGAACCGTCCTGTCCCTGCTGCTCGCCTTCGTCTGCGCCCTCCCCGGTCATGCTTCGGCGCAGGCGGAACCCGACGCCGCGGCCTGGCGACAGGACGCCCTGTCCGTCGAGCCGCTGATCAACAGCCGGTACGCCTATCTCGACCGCTTTCCGGGCGGGGTCATGCCGACGAGCCCGGTTCTCCGCGCCGAGGCCGAGGCGGTGGCGGACCGGAGCGCCCTGCTCCGCTACGCCGAACACGCGGTGGCCGCCCTCGCCGACCACCATGCCATCACCGGCGGATCCTTCGCCGACAGCTGGGGCCTCGTACCCAGCTATGCCGATCTGTGGATCGAGCCCGAGGGCGAGGCGTGGCGCATCACCGCCGTCCGCGAGGGCTCGTCCGCGGCGCTCGCCGGCGTGCGTCAGGGCGATGCGCTGACGGCGGTTGGAGACCTTCCGACCGGTCAGGCGGTCGCCGCCTTCTGGTCGGAACCGGGACTTCCGGCGGAGGGCGAGCGGGCCGGCTACGCCGCGCGGGTGCTCGCCGCGGGCCGGCGCGACCGGCCGCGCGATCTGACCATCCGCGGCCGCGACGGCGTCGAACGCCGGCTGAGCCTGCCCAACCTCTACGCGGTCCGTCGGGCCGATCAGCCCCCCGTCACCGTGCGCGAAAGCGGCGACGACCGGGTCATCCGCTTTAACGACTCGCTCGGCGACAGCGGGACGATCGCCGCCTTTGACGCCGCCATGGCCAACGCCCGCGCGGGACAGCGGGTCGTGCTGGACCTGACCGACACGGCCAGCGGGGGAAACACCGTGGTCGCCCGCGCGATCATGGGCTGGTTCGTCGATGGGCCGACCGCCTATCAGATCCACAACCTGCCGGCCGAAGAGCGGGAGACGGGCATTCCCCGCCAATGGATCGAACAGGTCCTGCCGCGCCCGGGCAAACGCCACCGGGGGCCGGTTTCGGTCCGTGTCGGCCGCTGGACCGGAAGCATGGGCGAGGGGCTGGCGATCGGCATGGACGCCCTGGGCGCCGAGGTTTCGGGCGGTCCGATGGCGGGCCTCCTGGGCGCCGTGTACGACCATCGGCTGGCGAATTCGGGGCTGGTGATCAAGCTGCCGACCGAGCGGCTCTACGCCATCGACGGAACGCCGCGGGAGGCCTTCGTTCCGCGTCCCTAGAAGCTGCGCCCGTCGACCCGCTGCGCCGTCCAGCTGAAGGGTTCGATGTCAGTCAGGGTGCGGACGTTGATCGCCACCATGGGGAGGCCGCCGGGGCCTTCGCCGCGCGCGAAGGTCTGGACGCCGCAGGTTTCGCAGAACCGGTGGCCGATCTTGTGGCTGTTGAAGCGGTATTCCGTCTGCGGGCCGGCCCTGGTTTCGCGGAAGGCGTCCGGCGAGACGAAGGCGAGGACGAAGCCCTTGCGGTAGCAGTGCGAGCAGTTGCACTCGATCAGCCCGTCGACGCTCATATCGACCTCATAGGCCACCGCGCCGCAGTGGCAGGACCCCTCATGGGTCTTGACCTCAGTCATCACGCATCCTCCAGCAGCACCACCCCCGGCGCCGATTTCAACGCCCCGCGCAGGGCCCCGTCCAGCCGGTAGCGGCCGGGCAGTTTCAGTTCGACCTCGCGGCGGCCGTCCAGCGAGGCGACCAGGGACACCTCGCCGCCCTTGCCCGGGGATTTCGCCTTCTCGAGCCGTGTCCGCAAGGCTTCGGCGTCGGCCGTTTTCGCCGAGACGTGGATGCGCAGCCCCATGGCGCCGTCGTCCAGCAGCGTGTCGAGCCGCGAGGCGTCGTCGCCGAAGAAGCGCACCTCGCCGTCGGCCGACTTGGCGCGGACCTTGACCATGATCGAGGCCCCGACTTCCAGCACCTCGCGGCATTTGCGCAGCTGTTCGGGCGGGAACAGGCATTCGAACTCGCCCGTCGGATCGGAGAAGGTGACGAAGGCGAATTTCTCGCCCGACTTGGCGCTGGCCCGCTCCTGACGGCGGCGCACGACGCCGGCCATCAGGAAGGCTTCGTGGCCGCTTTCGGCCAGGGCCGTGGCCTCGGCGACGAAGGTGACGCGCTTGCGCTTCAGCGCCGGCGCCATGTCCTCCAGCGGGTGGCCGGACAGGTAGAAGCCGACGGCGGCCAGCTCTTGATCCAGCTTCTCGGGCCCGACCCAGGGCTCGACCGGCTTCAGGCGCGGGCGGGCGGCGCCGGCCTGGTCGCCGCCGAACAGGGAGACCTGGGACGAGGCGCGCTCGGCGGCCACGCTCTGGCAATAGGCCATCAGGGTGTCGGCCTGTTCGAACAGCTGGCGGCGGTTGGAGTGGAAGCTGTCGAAGGCGCCGGCGCGGGCCAGGTTCTCCAGCGCCCGTTTGTTGACGCTGCGCGGGTCGACGCGTTCGAGGAAGTCGAAGATGTCGGTGAACCGCCCGCCGGTCTCGCGCACCTCGACCAGATGCTTCATGGCCTCGAGGCCGACGTTGCGGATCGCGCCCAAGGCGTACAGCACGGCCCCCACGCCATTGTCGTACGCGACGTCGAAATCGGCCGAGGAGCGGTTCACGTCGGGGGAATTGACCGGCACGTCGAAGCGGCGGCAATCCTGATAGAAGACAGCGAGTTTGTCGGTATTGCTGAGATCGAGCGACATGGACGCGGCCATGAATTCGACCGGGTGCGTCGCCTTCAGCCAGCCGGTCTGGAAGCTGATCAGGGCGTAGGCCGCGGCGTGCGACTTGTTGAAGCCATAGCCGGCGAACTTGGCCACCAAGTCGAAGATGCCGCCGGACTGTTCCTCGGAAACGCCCTTCTCCGATGCGCCGGCGATGAAGCGGGCGCGCTGGAAGTCCATCTCCTCCTTCTTCTTCTTGCCCATGGCGCGGCGAAGAAGGTCGGCTTCGCCAAGGCTGTAGCCGGCCAGGACCTGGGCGATCTTCATCACCTGCTCCTGGTAGATGATGACGCCGTAGGTCTCGGTCAGAACCTCGGTCAGGGAGGGGTGCAGATAGTCCACCTGCTGCCGGCCGAATTTCCGGTCGATATAGGTGTCGATCATCTCCATCGGCCCGGGCCGGTAGAGGGAGATCAGGGCGGTGATCTCCTCGATCGAACCGCAGCGCATCTTGCGCAGGGTGTCGCGCATGCCCTGGGATTCCAGCTGGAACACCCCGACGGTCTGGCCCGAGGCCATCAGCTCATAGGTCTTGGGATCGTCCAGCGGCAGGCCGTTCCAGTCGGGCGCGGCGCCGCGCCGTTCCAGATACTGGCGCGCGCGGTCCAGCACGGTCAGGGTCTTGAGGCCGAGGAAGTCGAACTTCACCAGACCGGCGGCCTCGACCCATTTCATGTTGAACTGGCTGGCCGGGATGGTCGAGCGCGGATCCTGGTACAGCGGCGCCAGTTCGATCAGGGGGCGGTCGCCGATGACGATGCCGGCGGCATGGGTCGAGGCGTTGCGGTACAGCCCCTCAAGCTCCAGCGCCGTCTCCAGCAGGGTCGCCACGGCCCTGTCGTTGTCGCGCGCCTCGCGCAGGCGCGGCTCGATCTCGATGGCCTGGGCGAGGGTCACGGGGTTGGCGGGGTTGGCCGGCACCATCTTGGCCAGACGGTCGACCTGGCCCAGCGGCATCTGCAGCACCCGGCCGACGTCGCGCAGCACGGCCCGGGCCTGCAGCGTGCGCGCCTGAAGCGTGCCGAAGGTGATGATCTGGGCCACCCG
>NZ_LMFL01000054.1:0-14690 GCF_001426805.1 Brevundimonas sp. Root1423 | reverse complement strand
CCAACGAGGGCATCATCCTGATCGCCGCCACCAACCGTCCCGACGTGCTGGACCCGGCCCTGCTGCGTCCCGGCCGCTTCGACCGCCAGGTCGTGGTGCCCAATCCCGACGTCAACGGCCGCGAGAAGATCCTGCGCGTCCACATGAAGGACGTGCCCCTGGCCTCGGACGTGGTGGTCAAGACCATCGCCCGCGGCACCCCCGGCTTCTCCGGCGCCGACCTGGCCAATCTGGTCAATGAGGCGGCCCTGATGGCGGCCCGAAAGGACCGTCGCATGGTCACCCATCGCGATTTCGAGGACGCCAAGGACAAGGTCATGATGGGCGCAGAGCGCAAATCCATGGCCATGAACGAGGAAGAGCGCCGCCTGACCGCCTATCACGAGGGCGGCGAGCGCAAATCCATGGCCATGAACGAGGAAGAGCGCCGCCTGACCGCCTATCACGAGGGCGGCCACGCGATCGTGGCCATGAACGTCAAGATGGCCGACCCGGTGCACAAGGCGACCATCGTCCCGCGCGGCCAGGCCCTCGGCATGGTGATGCAGCTGCCGGAAGGCGACCGCTATTCCATGAAGTACCAGCAGATGGTCGACCGCATCGCCATCATGGCCGGCGGCCGCGTCGCCGAGGAGCTGATCTTCGGCAAGGAGAACATCACCTCGGGCGCGTCCTCTGACATCCAGCAGGCCTCGAAATTGGCCCGCCGCATGGTCACCCAGTGGGGCTTCTCGGACATCCTGGGCACCGTCGCCTATGGCGAGAACGAGCAGGAGGTTTTCCTGGGACACTCGGTGGCCCGCAGCCAGAACGTCTCGGAAGAGACGGCCCGGATCATCGATTCCGAGGTCAAGCGCATCGTCGGCGCCGGCTGGGACGAGGCTCGCCAGATCCTGACCGACAAGGCCGCCGATCTGGAAACCCTGGCCCAGGCGTTGCTCGAGTACGAGACCCTGTCGGGTCAGGAGATCAAGGACCTGCTCGAGAAGGGTCTCGCCCCCAACCGCGACGAAAGCAACTTCCCCAACGCCGGCCCGTCGGTCTCGGTGCCGATCACCCCGGTGTCGGACGGCGTCACCGTCGAGCCCGCCACGGTCCACTGACCGCGAGGCCGGCCAGGCCTGAAGGGCGCGCCCGTCGGCGCGCCCGTTTCCTCCGGGATTTCCGATGAGCCGTCCCCGCGTCATGGGCATCGTCAACGTCACCCCCGACAGCTTCTCGGACGGCGGCCGGCTGGCCTCGGTCGAGGCCGCCGTGGCGCATGGGCTGCGGCTGGTCGAACGGGGCGCGGACATTCTCGATGTCGGGGGGGAGAGCACGCGGCCCGGCGCCGGGCCGGTCACGGCGGAGGACGAGATCGCCCGCGTCCTTCCCGTTATCGAGGGGCTGCGCGCCAACTGGGACGGCCCCATCAGCATCGACACCATGAAGCCCGCGGTCGCCCGCGCCGCGGTCGCCGCCGGGGCGACGATGTGGAACGATGTGACCGCCCTCGGCCACGCCCCCGACAGTGTCGCCACCGCCGCCGAACTCGGCTGCGACGTGGTGCTGATGCACATGAAGGGCGAGCCGCGCACCATGCAGGCCGATCCCCGCTATGACGACGTCGTCGCCGAGGTCGCGGACTGGCTGGTCGCCCGCGCCGGCGCGGCCCTGGCCGCCGGCGTGGCGCGCGAGCGCATCTGGCTGGATCCCGGCATCGGCTTCGGCAAGACGGCGGCGCACAACCTGGCCCTGACGGCGCATCTGGACCGGCTGACGGCGACCGGCTTCCCCGTCCTCTACGCGGCCAGCCGCAAGCGCACGATCCAGTCGGTCGACCCGACGGCGAGCGACGCCGACGACCGCCTCGGCGGCTCCCTGGCCCTGGCGCTCGAGGCCGCGCGGCGCGGGGCCGCGATCATCCGCGTCCACGACGTCCGCGAAACCGTCCAGGCGCTGGCAGTCCAGGCCGCCGTCGGCTCGGCGATCGTCGGATAAAGCACGATCCGGCTTGCCGAACCGGCCGCGATTGGCCATCCAGCGCGCATGACCTCGCCCCTCGGACGCGTCCTGATCATCGCCGGCTCGGACTCGGGCGGCGGGGCGGGGGTGCAGGCCGACATCAAGGCGGTCACCGCCCTGGGCGGTTACGCCGCCACGGCGATCACCGCGATCACGGTGCAGAACACCCTTGGCGTTCACGGCGTCCATCCGCTGCCGCTGGATCTGATCGAGGCCCAGGCGCGGGCCGTGCTGGACGATATCGGCGCCGACGCCATCAAGACCGGCATGCTGGGTTCGCGCCAGGTGGTGGAACGCGTCGCCGCCATTCTGGACAGTTGCGCCGCCCCGGCGGTCGTCGACCCCGTCATGGTCGCCAAGGGCGGGCAGAGCCTGCTCGCCGACGACGCCGTCTCGGCGGTCCGGGCGCTGATGATCCCGCGCGCCGCCCTGCTGACGCCCAACGCGCCCGAGGCCGAGGCCCTGACCGGCCTCGAGGTCAGGGATATCGAGGGCCAGCGCCGGGCGGGCGAGCATCTGCTCGACCTCGGGGCCGCGGCCGTGCTCATGAAGGGCGGCCATATTCCGGGCGAGACCGTCATCGACGTCCTCGTCACGCCGGACGGCGAAACCCTGCTCGAGGGCCCGCGTCTGGACACCCGCCACACCCACGGCACCGGCTGCACCCTGGCCAGCGCCTGCGCCGCGGGGCTGGCGAAGGGGCTGCCGCTGGAGGCCGCCGTGGCCGAGGCCTGGGCCTATGTCGCCGAGGCCATCCGCCGCGCGCCGGGTCTGGGCGCGGGGCACGGGCCGCTGGACCACGGCTGGCCGATGAGGCGCGACCGATGAAGGCGCTGGAATCCCGGCTGGTCGACATTGTCCGCGCCGACCCGGGCCTGATGCATGTGCTGCGAGGGATTCGGGATCAGGACCTGCCGGACTGGCGGATATTCTCGGGCGCGGTCTACCAGAGCGTCTGGAACGCCCTGACGGGCCGGCCGGCGGGCTATGGCGTCCGCGACTATGACGTCGGCTATTTCGATCCGGACACGAGCTGGGACGCCGAGGACGTCGTCATCAAACGGGTCGCGGCCGCCTTCGACGAGCCCTTCCGCAGCACCGTCGAGGTGCGCAACCAGGCGCGCGTGCCGATCTGGTTTCCCGCCCATTTCGGCGAGCCCTATGACCCGCTGTCGGGCACCGACGAGGCCCTTGAGCGGTTCGTGGCCCCGGCCTTCGCCATCGGCGTGCGGCTGGAGAAGGACGACGCCGTCAGTGTGGCCGCGCCCCTGGGCCTGGACGACATGTTCAACCTGGTCCTGCGGCCCAATCCCAACCGCGGCGTGGCGAGGGACTGGCTGCGCGTGGTCGAACGGGCGCGGGCGCGCTGGCCTGAACTGACCGTCATCGAACCGGAGACCGCCTGATGCGCCAGTGGACCGTCGACGCCTTCGCCTCCGAGCCCTTCAAGGGCAATCCGGCCTGCGTGGTCGAACCGTTTCGCCAATGGCCCTCCGATGCCTGGATGCAGGCGCTGGCCAGGGAGAACAACCAGGCCGAAACCGCCTTCCTGCTGCGCACGGGCGATCCGGCGCGGTTCGGCCTGCGCTGGTTCACCCCGGGCATGGAGGTCGATCTGTGCGGCCACGCCACCCTGGCCTCGGCTCATGTCCTGCTGGCCGAGACGGGCCTTGAGGCGGCGGCCCTGACCTTCGACACCCGCTCGGGCCCGCTGATCGTGAGGCGGGCGGCGTCTGGCTATGAAATGGACTTCCCGGCCGATCCGCCGCGCCGCTGCGCGACGGCGCCCGCCGGCCTGGCCGAGGCGCTGGGCGCGGACCCGGTCGAGGTCTGGGCCGGCCGCTATCTGGTCGCGGTGCTGGCCGACGCGGCGGCGGTGCGCGCTGTTTCGCCCGACATCCGCGCCCTGACGCCGATCCAGGGCGAGGCCGGGGAGACGGGGCAGGTGATCGTCTGCGCCCTGGCCGATCCGTCCGACGACGTGGACGTGGTCGACCGCTTCTTCGCCCCCGGCTGCGGCGTGGACGAGGATCCGGCCACGGGCTCCGCCCACTGCATCCTCGCGCCGCTGTACGCCGACAAGCTGGGTCGCCGGGACGTGCGCTTCCGGCAGCTGTTTCCGGGACGCGGCGGCGACATCGGGACCGAGGTGCGGGGCGATCGCGTCCTGCTGCGCGGACAGGCGGTGACCGTGGTCGAAAGCCGCCTGAGGCTGACCGCGTAAGCAAAAGGGGCGCGACCCTTGCGGATCGCGCCCCTCGGACCTCCGGGGGAGGAAGGTCCGGCTAGTAGCGACGGTTGTCGTTGTCGCGACGTTCGGCGCGCACCAGGGCCGACAGACGGTCGTAGCGGCGGTCCAGTTCCATGCGTTCGCGGGCCGACAGGCCGCCGCGCATATAGCTGTACTCAAGCTGGACCAGCTGGTTCAGTTCGGCCCGAAGGCGCATCGCTTCCCGGCGGCTCAGCTGGCGATTGCGTTCGCCCCGGTCGATGCGGCGGTCCAGCTGATATTTGCGCTGGGAGATCGATTGCCAGCCGCCGCGGTTGTCCCGCTCGTAGCGGTCGCCGCGACGCTCTTGCTCGTAACGTCCGTCGCGACGCTCTTGCTCGTAGCGTCCGTCGCGATCGCCGCGATACTCCTGCTCGTAACGGCCGTCGCGGTCGCCGCGATACTGGCCTTGATAGTTCTGGGCCATGGCCGGGACCGCGATGGAGACCGCGGCCAGGGCGATGGCGGGGATGAGGAACGTCTTCATCTGTCGTCTCCTGGCGGTTCGACGCGGACCGGGTGGCCGGCGTTGAGACGGAGAAGACCACTCCCAGCGTGAGCCCTGCCTGAACGCCCTGTGTCAGCTGCCGTTCATCCCCGTGACATCGCCGTAATGGGGCCCGTCCCCGCTTTGAACTTCCGCCGCCCGGGCGGGGCGCGGACGGTAAAATATGTCTATGTTGGTCGTTCAGCCCGCGTTCAGAGCCTGAGGCCTAAACCCGTCCCCATGTTTCGCTCCCTCGCCATAGGACTTGCCGCCCTGACCGCGGCCGCCCCCCTGTCCCAGGCGGTTGCGCAGGACCGCGTCCCGCGCGGCGACCGCGATCGTCCGGAGCGCGAGCGGCAGGACGAACGGCCCCGGATCAGCGTGGGTGAGGCCGCGCAGCGCGCCTCCTCGGGTCGCCCGGGGCGATTCCTGGGCGCCAGCGACCGCGGCGGAACCATCGTGGTTCGATGGGAGTATCCCGGCGGCCGGATCGCCGACATCATGGTGGATGGCCGCACCGGCCGGGTCATCGGAGAACGCTGAATGCGCGTGCTGCTTGTCGAGGACGACGTTGACCTGTCGCGTCAGCTGAAGCTGGCCCTGGGCGACGCCGGTTACGCGGTCGATCACGCCGCGGACGGCGAGGAAGCCCATTTCCTCGGCGACACCGAGCCCTATGACGTGGTGGTGCTGGACCTCGGCCTCCCCAAGATCGACGGCGTTTCGGTGCTGGAACGCTGGCGCCGCGACGGCAAGACCACGCCGGTGCTGATCCTGACGGCGCGGGGCGCCTGGTCCGACAAGGTGGCGGGCTTCGACGCCGGCGCCGACGACTATCTGACCAAGCCCTTCCACACCGAGGAACTCCTGGCCCGCCTGCGGGCCCTGCTGCGCCGTTCGGCCGGCATCGCCTCGGCGACCCTGTCGTGCGGCGGCCTCCGGCTTGATCCGCGCGCGGCCCGGGCGACGGTCAACGGCGAGCCCCTGCGGCTGACCTCGCTCGAATACCGGCTGCTCCACTATCTGATGATGCACCAGGGCCGGGTGATCAGCCGCACCGAGCTGGTCGAACACCTGTACGACCAGGACTTCGACCGCGACTCCAACACGATCGAGGTGTTCGTCGGACGTCTTCGCAAGAAGATCGGCTCTGACCGCATCGAGACGGTGAGAGGCCTCGGCTATCGCCTGACCCCGCTGGCCGGGGAGTCCGAGGGGGCGTGACCGAAACGTCGGGGGACGAGCCGGTCGATACAAACGGACGATCCTGGGGCCGCTGGTTCGGCCGCCCGGGCAAAAGCCTGACGCGGCGCCTGATCTGGCTGGCCTCGGCCTGGATCGTGCTGGCCCTGGTGCTGACCGGCTGGGCCCTGACCACCCAGTATCGGGAATCCGCCCTGCGCCGCCTGGGCGACGTTCTGGCCGACACCATCGACGAGGTGGTCGTGGCGTCCGATGCGACGCCCGAAGGCGTGACGGTGACCCCGATCATGGATGCCCAGACCCTGCGCGCCCTGTCCGGCAAGTATTGGGCGGTCGCCGAGTTCGGGCCGGACGGAGGCTTGCGCGTGCTGGCCCGGTCGCCGTCGCTGGCGGGCGAAAGCCTGTTCGTCCCGGTCGACCTGCCCGGCCGCCTGCGCGCCGCCGACGGCGAAACCATCAGCTACACCGCCCCGGGCCCCCTGCGTCGTCCCTACCCCGAGCCGTTGCGGGTGGCGGCCAGCATGAAGTCGCTGCCGGGCCGGGACGCGCCGCTGGTCTTCATGGCGGGCATCAACCGCTCGGACATCGACGAGGACACGCGCGAGTTCGCCACCTTCACCTGGACGTCGCTGCTGATCCTCGGCCTGGGCCTGGTGATCGCCGTCTTCCTGCAGGTCCAGATCGGCCTGCGGCCGCTGTTCGCCCTGCGCAACGAGATCGCTGACGTGCGCAAGGGCCGGATCGCCCGCATCGCCGGCAGCTATCCGCTCGAGATCCAGCCCCTGGCGGAACAGGTCAATCGTCTGCTGGACCACAATCAGGAGACGGTCGAGCGCCAGCGCACCCATGTGGGCAACCTCGCCCATGCGCTGAAGACGCCGCTTTCGGTCATGCTGGCCGCGGCGGGGGACCAGCCGGGCGATCTGCCCGACATGGTGCGCAAACAGACCGAGGTGATGAAGGCCCAGGTCGATCACCACCTGCGCCGCGCCCGCGCTGCGGTCCGCGCCCATGCCCTGGGCGAACGCACGCCGATCGCCGAGGTCCTGGACGAGATGGCCGTCATGCTGGAGCGGGTGTTCGAGACCAAGGGGGTGGAGATCGACTGGCGCGCCCCCGATGATCTGGGCTTCCGCGGCGAGCGGCAGGACCTGCAGGAAATCCTCGGCAATCTGATCGAGAACGCCTGCAAATGGTCGAAACGACGGGTCCGGATTTCCGCCGGACCGACCGGTCTGGGCCAGATGGTCGTGGTCGTGGAGGACGACGGCCCCGGCCTGCGCGCGGACCAGCGCGAGGCCGCGCTGGAAAGGGGCGCGCGGATGGACGAAACCACGCCGGGCTCGGGTCTGGGCCTGTCGATCGTCGTCGAGCTGACGCGGGCCTATGGCGGTCGCATCACCCTGGCCGACAGCGACCTGGGCGGACTGAAAGTTCTGCTGGAGCTGCCCGCGGCCGAGGCTTGATCCGGCGTCTCGCACAGCGCTTGTTAACCCTGAATGTGCAGTGTGGCGGGCGGTCGGGCGTCTTCCGGCCTTGGGAACATTGAATGTCGGGGCTGACCGTCGCCCACAAAGTCGCGCTCGCCGCCATGCTGGAGCGGTGTCCGGACGCCATGCTCAAGACCGTGGCCTCCGCCGTCGCGCCCCTGCCGGGCGGTCGGGCGGCGGAACTGCGCATGATGCTGGCGGACGAGCAGCGGGACCGCGTGCGCCGTCAATTCGTCATGGCTCCCCTGATTCCCATGTTCCGGGACCGGGCCGACGGGGTCGCGGCCCTCACGTTTCCGCCTTTCGTTCTGGCGCGCCTGTGGAAGGCCGCGTCCGCCCGGGAACCCGGCCTGTTGCCCCGTCTGGACGGCGACGAACCCTCCGTGATGGTCGCCGACCGCATCTGCCTGGCCGCCGCCGCCCTCGTGCGCGACCAGCCCGATCTGATCTGGCCCGGCGGGCAGGATCCGGCGCGGCTGGCCGGCCTCGAGGACCTCGCCGCCTGCCTCGACCTGGCCCACATGGCCCGCCGCGGCCTGCCGTCTCTGGAAGTCTGGCTGAAGCGCCCGGATGGCGACCAGATCGCCGAGTTGCGCCTGTTGCTCAAGGATTGCGCCGGCATTCGCCTCGAGGGCGCCCAGCGGGTGCTGGAAATCCTGTTCTCCCACCTGGATGACGCCGTCCTGATCCTGCGCATCGTCACCCAGACATCCTGCGCGGTGGACCAGGAGGGTTTTCTGAGCGCCTCGGAACTGGCCGGGTTCGTCGATCGGCTGATCGCCGGCGTGGACCTGCGCGCGGCCCGGATCGCCGCCTTCAAGCCCGCCGCCGACATCGCCCGGGTCAAGGACGTCATCGCCGATCTGACCTGGTGCGCGAACGTGCTGGGCGAACTGGACGTGACCCTGACCCTCAATCCCCAGAGCGCATGGGGCAAGTCCGTCCGCGACGGGCGGGTCGCGATCGCCGGTCGGCTGTCGGCCTTGCTTCGCGCCGCCGACAAGGCCGTCGACCAGGCCCTGCCCATGGAACGCGTCCAGATGGCCGGCCGCATGACCCGCAAGGCGCCGCAACTGGACGCGCCGATCGACGGCGAGACCGTCCTGGCCGCGCGCAGCCTGCTGCGGCTGGTGGGTTCGGTGCGGGGCCCGGCCTCGACCTTCGGCTGCGAGGCTGACCGCAAGACCCTCGTCGAGGCCCTGACGGCGCGCCTGACCGACTATGCCGACCTCGTCCTGCGCATGATCAACGACGGCGAGGCGCCCGACGAAGCCCATGCCCTGAAGGTGATGGCTTTCACGGCCCAGTGCCTGGACCTGATAGCCGCGACGGAGGCCGCCCGCACGGTGCGTCGTCGGGCCGCAGTCGCCGGAGGCTCGTCGGCGGGCGGCGGGGCCTCGTCGCGGGCCGCCTGATCGGCTACATCGCGCGGCGATGACAGTTTTCTGGATCATGACGGCCCTGATGACGGCGCTTGCCGGCCTGCTGGTCCTGGCCGGCGCGCGGCGCGGCGCCGACGCCGGCGAGGGCGTCGCGACCCTGACCGCGAGCGCCGAGCTGGCCGAACTGGACCGGCTGAAAGCCCGCGGCCTGCTGGACGAGGCCGGCTGGACCGCCGCGCGCGCCGAGGCGGGCCGGCGCATTCTGTCGGCGGAGCGGGAGACGGCCCCCGTACGGGCGCAGCCGCGGGACCGGCTCCAGGTTCTCGTCGGGCTGGCGGCGACCGCCGCCGCTGCGCTTGGCCTCTATGCGACGGTCGGATCGCCCGGCCTGCCGGATCAGGCCTACGAGCGCCGCGTCGATCAGTGGGCGACCGAACTGGAGATGCTCGAGCCGGCGCAGATCGCCGCCGTCGCCGCCCGGGTGGTGCGGGAGCGACCCGACGACCATCAGGCCCTGACCATGCTCGGCGCCGCCCGCTTCGAGGCCGGCGATCCCATCGGCGCGGCCTCGGCCTTCCGCCGGGCCCTGGCCCTGCAGCCCGACGACGCGCAGAGCTGGGCGCGGCTGGGCGAAAGCCTCGTCCGGGCCAACCAGGGCGCGGTCGGCGGCGACGCCGAGGCGGCCTTCGTCCAGGCCTTGCGGCGCGATCCCGGCCAGCTGGGCGCGCGCTATTTTCTCGGTGAGGCGGCGATGGCGCGCGGGGACCGCGCCGGCGTGCGCGCCATGTGGACTCCGCTGATCGCTGCGCTGGAGCCTTCCGATCCGCGCCGGATCGGTCTCGAGAGCCGGATCGCGGCCATGGAGGCCGGCGCGTGAGCTGGCTCCCGAAATCGCCGAAGGCGCGGCGCCGGCTCTGGGTGGTCGCGGCCGTCGCGCCGGTGCTGGCCCTGGCGGTGGGCCTGTCCCTGTACGCCATGCGCGACAGCGTCACCTTCTTCTTCTCGCCCTCCGAGGCCACGGCGGCCAAGGCCCCGGCGGGCCGGGTCGTTCGCCTGGGCGGTCTGGTCGCCGCCGGCAGCGTCCGGCGCGGCTCCGATGGCGAGGTTGCCTTCTCCATCACCGACAATATGGCCGCGACCCGGGTCGTCTATCAGGGCGATCTGCCCGACCTGTTCCGCGAGGGGCAGGGTGTGGTGGCACAGGGCGCCTTCCTGCCCGACCGGTCGTTCCGCGCCACCCAGGTGCTGGCCAAGCACGACGAAAACTACATGCCGCGCGAGGTGGCCGAGCGGTTGAAGGAAAGAGGCGAATGGCGGCCTGAGGGCGCAACGCCCGCCCCCGGGACGCCCGCAACGTGATTGTCGAACTGGGCGCCTTCGCCCTCATCCTCGCCCTGGTTCTCTCGGCGCTGCAGACCGGCATGGCCGCGGCCGGCCGTCTGCGCCGCAGCCCGGTGCTGGCGGGCGCGGCCCAGGGCGCGGCCATCGCCGCGGCGGCCGCCGTCGCCGTCGCCTTCGGCGCGCTGGTCTTCGCCTTCGCCGTGTCGGATTTCTCGGTCGCCAATGTCGCGGCCAACAGCCACACCGACAAGCCGTTGCTCTACAAGGTGGCCGCCGCCTGGGGCAGCCACGAGGGGTCGCTGGTGCTGTGGTGCCTGGTGCTGACCATGTTCGGAGCGGCGCTGGCGCGGGCCCGCAACCTGCCGTTCGGCCTCAAGACCTCGGCCGTGGCGACCCAGGGGCTGCTCGGCGTGATGTTCCTCGCCTTCGCGGTCTTCACCTCCAACCCGTTCGAGCGGCTGAATCCCGCGCCCCTCCAGGGGTCGTCGCTGAATCCCCTGCTGCAGGATCCCGCGCTCGCCTTCCATCCTCCGTTCCTCTACGCCGGCTATGTCGGGTTTTCGGTCTGTTTCTCCCTGGCCGTGGCGGCCCTGATCGAGGGCCGCGCCAACGACAGCTTCTGGCCCGCCTGGGGCCGCTGGGTCCGGCCCTGGGCCCTGGCCAGCTGGGCCTTGCTGACCCTGGGCATCACCCTGGGCGCCTTCTGGGCCTACTATGAGCTGGGCTGGGGCGGCTGGTGGTTCTGGGATCCGGTCGAGAACGCCAGCTTCATGCCATGGCTGGCGGGCGCGGCCCTGCTGCACAGCGCGGTGGTGACCGAGCGGCGCGGAGCCCTGGCGGGCTGGACCACCTTCCTGGCGTTGCTGGCCTTCACCTTCTCCATGCTGGGGGCCTTCCTCGTGCGCTCCGGCGTGCTGACCAGCGTCCACGCCTTCGCCGTCGATCCCGAGCGCGGGCTGATGCTGCTCGCCATTCTGGGCGTCACCGCGGGCGCCGCCTTCGCCCTGTTCGCCTGGCGCAGCCCCCGGCTCCGGGGCGGCGGCCAGTTCGCGCCGGTCAGCCGCGAGGGCGCGCTGGTGCTGAACAACCTGTTCCTGACGGCCGCCTGCGCCACCGTGCTGCTGGGCACCCTCTATCCGCTGATCCTCGAGGCGGCGAACGGCGCGACCATCTCGGTCGGTCCGCCCTATTTCGCCCTGACCTTCGTCCCGCTGATGGCCGTCGCCTTCCTGATCCTGCCGGCCGGGCCGCTGCTCGCCTGGAAACGCGGCGACCTCAGGGGCGTCGGCCAGCGTCTGGCCGTCGCCGCGGGCCTGGCCATCCTGGTCGCGCTGCTGGGCTGGATGGCCTTCGAACCGCGCAAGGCCCTGTCCGCCGCCGGCATCGGCCTCGGCGGCTGGCTGGTGCTCGGCGCCCTGGCCGAGGTCGCCGAGCGGGTCCGGCTGTTCCGCGTGAGCCTGCCCGAGAGCCTGCGCCGCGCGCGCGGCCTGCCGCTGGGCGCCTGGGGCACGGTCCTGGCTCACGCGGGCTTGGGCGTGTTCGTGCTGGGGGCGGTGGTCGAGACCGGCTACCGCGTCGAGGCGGCCCGGACCGTGGCCGTCGGCGAGACCGTCACGGCCGGGCGCTATGACGTGCGGCTGGACAGCGTTCGCATCGTCGAGGGGCCCAACTACCTGGCCGAACAGGGCCGGCTGACCGTCGCCCTGAACAATGGCGGCGCGTCGCGCGTCGTCACCGCCGAGCGCCGCTTCTTCCCCGCCGGGGGTCAGACGACCACCGAGGTCGGACTGGATTTCCGGGGTCTGGACGACGTCTATGTCGTGCTGGGCGAGCGCGGCGAGACCGCCGCCGGAGCCCCGGCCTGGAGCGTGCGCGTCTGGTGGAATCCCTGGGCGCGGCTGATCTTCCTCGGACCCGCCATCATGGCCCTCGGCGGGCTCGTGTCCCTGCTGGACCGGCGGCTGCGGCTGGGCGTCGGCAAGCGGAAGGCGGCGGCATGAAGCGCGCCCTGCTCATCGCCCTGGCCGCCGTCGGCCTGATGGCGGCCGAGCCGCCGCCCGCGCCCGACCGGCCCCTGCCCGACGCCGCCCAGGAGGCCCGCGCCAGGGCCCTGTTCGACGACATCCGCTGCGTCGTCTGCCAGCACGAGGCCATCTCCGACAGCCCCGCCGGCATCGCCGCCGACATGCGCCGGCTGGTGCGCGAGGAGATCGCCGCCGGCCGCAGCGACGCCCAGGTGCGCGAGGATCTGGTGCGCCGCTACGGCGACTTCGTCCTGTTCACGCCGCCGGTGCGGGCGGGGACCTGGCTGTTGTGGTTCGGGCCGCTGGCGGCGTTGGCGGCGGTCGGGATCGGCCTGCTGGCCCTCGCGCGCCGCCGCCGCGAGGAAACGCCGGCCCTGTCGGCCGATGAGGAAGCCCGCCTGGCCGATATTCTCGCCGCCGGCGCGGATCGCCGCGATCCTGACGCAAAGGCGTCTGACGACTGACGCTTGCCGGGACCTATGATCGCGCCATGCGTTGGTGAAACGGGTCACCGTCCTATATTCAGTGTCGAAACGGGCGGCGTTACGCCCGAAAGGATCGCAAAGAACTCCATGATGAAGCGCAAGGAATTCATGCTGGGGGCCGTCGCCGGCCTCGCCTTCGCCGCCGCCGCCACCGCGGGCGGCGTGATCGACTGGCCCTCCGCCGAAGCGGGCCCCGTCGCGGGCGTCAGCGGCCGTCTCGCGCCCAGCGCCGGCGGCGGACTGGCCTTCGCGCCGCCGCAGGGTGCGCCTCTCAGCTTCGCCGACATCTTCGCCCAGGTCGCGCCGGCCGTGGTGCAGATCGAGGTCAAGACGCGGGTGCAGCGGCCCAACATGATCCAAGTCCCCGGCATGCCCTTCGCTATTCCGAACCCCAACGGAGCGCCGGGCGGGGAGGAAGGCGAGGACGGGGAGGGCGCGACCGCGCTGGGCGCCGGGTCCGGCTTCTTCATCTCGGCCGACGGTTTCATCGCCACCAACAACCACGTCGTCGCGGACGCCACTGAAATCCGGGTCAAGCTTGCGGACGGTCGCGAGATGGAAGCCCGCCTGGTCGGCCGTGACGAGGCCACCGACCTCGCCGTGATCAAGGTCGAGGGCGCTGACTTCCCGTTTGTCTCGTTCGAGGAACAGGCCCAGCCCCGGGTCGGGGACTGGGTCATCGCGGTCGGCAACCCCTTCGGACTGGGCGGCACCGCCACCGCGGGGATTGTCTCGGCTCTCGCCCGGCAGAATGTCGATGACCAGACATCCCAGTACGTTGACTTCCTGCAGATCGACGCAGCGATCAACCGGGGCAATTCGGGCGGTCCCACCTTCGATATCTACGGCCGTGTCATCGGCGTGAACTCGGCGATCTATTCCCAGACCGGCGGATCGGTCGGTATCGGGTTCGCCATTCCGGCGTCGATTGCGAAAGGCGTGACGGAACAGCTGATGCGGAACGGCCGCGTGGAACGCGGCTATGTCGGCGTCGGCCTCAGAACCTTGAGCCCCGACGGCTGGGAGGCCTTGGGCCAGCCCCGCGACTTCAAGGGCGCGCTGATCGAAAACGTCACGGAGGGCGCACCCGCCGACCGCGCGGGTGCGCGCATCGACGATTATATCGTCGCGGTCAACGGTAAACCCGTGGCGGACAGCACGGAGGCCTCGCGGCTTGTCGGGCAGGCGAGACCCGGGGAAACCATTCGTCTTGAGATCATACGCGACGGTCGCCGCCAGACGCTGAACGTCCGGGCGGGAGCGCGGCCGTCGGAGCAGGAACTGGCCGCTGCGGACGGGTCCGGTTCGGGAGGCGCCGCCGCGCCGCCGCCGCCCGCCGCCACAGGCGAGGCGGTTGAGGGCCTGAGTGTCGCTCCGCTGTCGCCCACCCTGCGCTCGCGGTACGATCTCCCGGATAACGTCAACGGCGTGCTGATAACGAATGTAGCTCGATCGACGCCGGCCGCTCGCCTCGGTTTGCAGGCCGGTTTCGTGATCACGCGTGTGAATACCCGGAACGTGACCTCGGCCGCCGACGTCCGGGCGGCCGTCGCGGCGGCGAAGCAGGCCGGCCGGCCCAGCGTGCTGCTCTTCATCCGCACCCCGCAAGGCAATGTGGTCGCTCCGCTGAAGTTTGACGACGGCGAATGACTGGAAGTCTGAACAAGCCTTAACTGCCCCCATCGCCGCCGATGCGCTAACATCGGCGGCGATTCACGTTCGAGGGGCTGATTCCATGCGCATTCTGGTGGTCGAGGACGACGCCGAGGCCGCGACCGCGATGGTCCGGGGGCTGACCGAGGCGGGCCATGAGCCCACCCACGCCGTCGACGGCGCCTTCGGCCTGCTGGAGGCCCAGAAGGGCGGCTAYGACGTCTATGTGGTCGACCGGATGATGCCCCGCCTCGACGGCATCGGCATGGTCGAGACCCTGCGCAAGGACGGCGACCAGACSCCGGTSCTGTTCCTGTCCGCCCTCGGCGAGGTCGAGGAGCGAGGTCGAGGA
>NZ_LMFL01000053.1:0-16357 GCF_001426805.1 Brevundimonas sp. Root1423 | reverse complement strand
TCGACCGCCGAATGGGCGTGGATGGCSAGGGTCTTSAGMAGCTGGGCCTCGGCCTCGGTCAGGCGCTGGGGCTTGCCGTCCTTCGACAGCTCCAGCCGYTCCATGTCGAASACCGCSGGSCCCAGCTTGATCTCGCGCGGGGTCARSGGCTTGCCGCCGGTGCGGCGCAGGATGGCGTCGACSCGCAGSGCCAGTTCGCGCGGGTCGAAGGGYTTGGACATATAGTCGTCGGCGCCGCGCGACAGGCCCTCGATGCGGTCGTCGGGATCGCCGCGCGCGGTCAGCAGCAGGACGGGCGTCTTCGAGGTCTCGGCCTTGGACCGCACCCAGGTGGTCAGGTCGAAACCGCTCTCGCCCGGCATCATGACGTCCAGCACGACGAGGTCGAACTCGATCAGCTCCATCATCCGCTTGGCCGCGGCCGCGTGGGCGGCGCCGGTGACGCGATAGCCCTCGCGGGCGAGGAATTCCTTCAGCAGTTCGCGGATCCGGTCGTCGTCATCGACCACCAGCAGATGGCGGCCGGCGCCCGGGCCGGCGATCGGGCCGGACCGGCCATGGGAACGCACGTCGCTCATGCGGAAGCGACCCGCGAGCCGGTCCGGGCGTTGACCTGAGCGGTTCGGGGGGCTCTAACCCGGTGTTCTTCGCGGGAGACGTTATTCAATGGCCTTCGTTCCTTTCGACGATCGTGACGGGTGGATCTGGATGGACGGCGATTTCGTGCCCTGGCGGGAAGCGAAAACGCACGTTCTGACCCATGCCCTTCACTACGGCTCGTCGGTGTTCGAGGGTGAGCGTATGTACGGCGGCGAAATCTTCAAGCTGACCCCGCATAGCGAACGCCTGAAGCGCTCTGCAAACCTGCTTGATTTCGACCTTCCGTACAGCGTGGCCGAGATCGACGCGGCCTGCAAGGAAACCTGCGAAAAGATGGGCCTGTCCGACTGCTATGTGCGGCCGGTGGCCTACCGTGGCCCCGAACAGGTCAGTGTCTCGACCCTGCACAACAAGACCCATGTGGCGATCGCCGTCTGGGAGTGGCCGAGCTATTTCGACGCCGAGACCAAGGCGAAGGGTATCCGGATGGAGTGGGCCAAATGGCGCCGGCCCGACCCGATGACCGCCCCGTCGGCCGCCAAGGCTGCGGGCCTCTACATGATCTGCACCATGTCGAAGACGGCGGCCGAGAAGCGCGGCTATTCGGACGCCATGATGCTGGACTGGCGCGGCTATGTCGCCGAGGCCACCGGGGCCAACGTCTTCTTCGTCCAGGACGGGGTCCTGCACACGCCGCCGGTCGACGCCATCCTGGACGGCATCACGCGCCAGACCGTCATCGAGATGGCGGCGGCCAAGGGCATCGAGGTGGTCGTGCGCCACATCCGGCCCGAGGAGCTGGCGACCTTCAGCGAATGCTTCGTCACCGGCACGGCCGCCGAGGTGACGCCGGTGAGCGAGATCGGCGAATACCGATTCACTCCCGGCGCCCTGAGCCTCGGCCTGATGGAAGACTACGGCCGGCTGGTGCGGCGCCAGTAGCTAGAAGCGGGCGCTGAGGGTCAGCCGTGCGTTCAGCGGCGCCCCGGTCGAGATGTTGTTGTTGTTGTGCGCGTCCGGGAAGTAGGTCGTGTCGAGCAGGTTTTCGATGTTCAGCTGAAGCTCGACGTCGTCGCTGACCCGATAGAAGGCGGCGGCGTCCACGCGGGTGAAGGCGGGCAGCCGCGTGGTCGCCGCCGACGTCCGGATGGCCGCATACTGGCCAGCCTGATGTATGACGCCGAGGCCAAAGCCCAGCCGGCGGTTCACATCGTAGCGGTTCCAGAGACTGAAGTGGTGCTCCGGCGTCTGCGCCAGCCGCACCGAGTCGTTGCCCTGCAGACGGGCGTCCAGCCAGGCGTAACCACCGCTGACCTGCCAGTTGGGCCGTACACGGCCGGTCACCGCCAGCTCGAGACCCTCGGTGCGGGTCTCGCCGACATTGATCGTGACGGTGGGGTTCTGCGGATCCGGCGTGGTCGCATTCGTCCGATCCAGCCGGAAGAGCGCCGCCGTGACGTTGAGGTTCGGTCGAATGTCCCATTTCGCGCCGATCTCGTGGTTGGTGAACTCCTCGGGCTCCAGATTCTGCTGGGTCGTCGACAGGGACAGGAACTGGTCGCCCGAGCGCGGCAGGAACGACTGGCTGTAGCTGCCGTAGAGCGAGACCTCGGGGCGCGGTTTGTAGATCAGCCCCAGCCGCGGCGAGACCTTTTCGTCAAGCCGGGCGAAGGGGCGGTCCGGGTTGGGTTGCAGGTCGACGCCGGTGATGTCGAAACGGTCGTATCGCAGGCCGGCCACGACCTGAAGACGGTCGCCCAGACTGATCTGGTCCTGGACATAGGCCGAGACCGACTCGACGTTCGAGATCGTGTCGCGGTTGAGCGCCGGGAACGTCACCGTGGGGAAGACCGGATTGGCCAGGCTCACGGTGGAGCTGGACAGGACGCCGTTGCGGCGCTGGTTGGCGGAGTCCTGGTCGCCGTATTCGAGGCCGAACAGGACCTTGTGGATCATCCCCCCTGCCGACACGTCCCAGACGAGGTTGCTCTGGATCAGCAGGTTCTGCCGGGTGGTGGGGTCGGTGTAGGCCGCCAGCGGGACCGTACCGGTCTGCGAGGAGGCTGGTCCGTTGGCGAAGGCGTTGGTGTAGACCTTGTCGTAGTCGCCGTAGACGATCGTGGTTGAAACCTCGACATTGTCCGACAGGGCGCCGTCGATCCGGAGCTTCGCGATGTGCGCCTCCAGCGTCGTGCGGTTCACGCCGGGCACGCCGAAGAACCGGTCGCGATAGCCGGTCAGCGGCGCACCGCCCAACGACGGGACTCCGCGGTCGACGACGCGATCGTCGTTGACGTACTCGTACGAGAGGCCCGCGCGCCAGGCGGAGCCGAATTCCGCCGCCAGATAGGGGTTCACCGCGTACCGCTCGCCTTCGAAGTGGTCGCGGTGGTTGTCGAGCTTCTCATAGACCCCGTTGAGCCGGACCGCCGCCATGGCGCCGATCGGCGCGTTCATGTCGGCTGAAAGGTCCCACGCGCCGAAGCTGTTTGCGCTCGCCCGCCCCGAGGCGAAGGCGCCGCCGGCGCTCGGGGTCTTCTGCACCCGGTTGATGATGCCGCCGCCGCCCCCGCGGCCGAAGATCAGGGCATAGGGCCCCTTGAGCACCTCCACCCGCTCGAGATTGTAGAGACCGCGGAAATACTGGGTGTCGTCGCGCACCCCGTCGAGGAAGAAGTCGGCCGTGGTGTTCTGACCGCGCAGGGTGATCTGGTCGCGATTGCCTTCGCCCTGGCCCACCGTCGTTCCGGGCACATAGCGCAGCAACTCGCCGAGGCTGCGCAAAGCCTGATCGTCCAGCTGTTCGCGCGTCACGACGCTGACGCTCTGGGGCACGTTCAGCAGCGGCGTGTCCGTCTTGGTCGCGGTCACCGAGTTCAACGCGACATAGCCCTGACTCCGCCCCGTGACGAGGACGGGCTCCAGTTCCGCCGGCTCCTGGGCCAGGGCGAGAGTCGGAAGGGCCAGGAGGATGGCGGTCGTCGTCAGAAGGGTGCGCATGAATCTCGGATCGCTTGGCTGAACGGGGGAGGATGAGGGGAAATAATGCGATGCATTCTCATTATCAACACATTTCCGCGAGGATGCGGAAGGTTTCGGGCGAGCGGCAAAGGGCAGAGACGGAGAGGCGGGAGGCGGCGTTCGCCCTGACCGCGCTTGCGCCTCCTCACGGTCTCCGGCAGCAAGGGGGAATCCTGGGGAGCCGTTCATGTTCAGCCTGCTGAATCTCCAGAGCCTGTTCGGGCTCGTCGTCATCGTCGCCGCCTGCTGGGCCCTGTCCGAGAACCGGCGCGCCTTTCCGTGGCGGCTGACGCTGGGAGCCGTCGCGGTGCAGGCGGCGCTGGTGATGGCGTTGTTCGCCATTCCCGGCTCGCAGAACGTGCTGGCGGCCATCACCGGGGCGGTGGACGGGCTGAACACGGCGACCCAGAGGGGAACCCAGTTCGTGTTCGGCTATCTGGCCGGGGGCGACCAGCCCTATGCCGTGACCAATGACGGAGCCCTGTTCACCTTCGCCTTCCAGGTCCTGCCGCTGATTCTGGTGATCTCGGCCCTGTCGGCCCTGCTGTGGCACTGGAAGGTGCTGAAGTGGCTCACCCACGGATTCGGCATCCTGTTCCAGCGCACCATGGGCTTGGGCGGGGCCTCGGCGCTGGCGGTGGCGGCCAACATCTTTCTCGGCATGATCGAGAGCCCGATCGTGATCCGGGCCTATCTCGACAAGCTGACCCGGTCCGAGCTGTTCCTGATGATGGTGGTCGGTCTGGCCACGGTCGCCGGGTCCACCATGGTGGCCTATGCGGCGATCCTGTCGCCCGTGATGCAGAACGCCGCGGGCCATGTGCTGGTGGCCTCGATCGTCTCGGCCCCCGCCGGCGTGCTGCTGGCCCGCATCATGATCCCCGAGACCCCGGGCGAGGGCGGGGCGCACGCCGACTACAACTCGGCCCTGAAGTACGACAGCGCCATCGACGCCATCGTCAAGGGCACCGCCGACGGCCTGATGGTGGTGCTGAACATCTCGGCGGTGCTGATCGTGTTCGTGGCCCTGGTGGCCCTGGTCAACGTCATGCTGGGCGGCTTCTGGCTGTTCGGCGATCACGTCACGGTCGAGCGGCTGCTGGGCTGGCTGTTCATGCCGGTGGCCTGGCTGACCGGCGTGGAGTGGTCCGAGGCGGGCAAGGCCGGCTGGCTGCTGGGGGTCAAGCTTACCCTGACCGAGTTCGTGGCCTTCATCGAACTGGGCAAGATACCGGCGGGCGAGATGAGCGAACGCACCCGGATGCTAATGACCTACGCCCTGTGCGGCTTCGCCAACATCGGCTCGGTGGGCATCACCGTGACCGGCCTCAGCGTGCTGATGCCCGAGCGGCGCGAGGAGGTGCTGGGGCTGGTGTGGAAGGGGCTGTTCGCCGGTTTCCTGGCCACCCTGATGACCGCGGCCATTGTGGGGGCGATGCCCGCCGCCATATTCCGCTGACGCCGGAGACCGCACGATGAAGCTCTACACCTCGCACCGCGCCCCCAATCCCCGCCGGGTGCGCTGGGTCATGGCCGAGAAGGGCATCGAGGACGTCGAGCTGGTCGAGATCGACATCATGGTGGGGGAACACAAGACGCCCGAATACCGCACCCGCGTAGGCGTGCCGCATGTGCCGGCGCTGGAGCTGGACGACGGCACGACGATCTCGGAATCCATCGCCATCGGCCGCTATCTGGAGGCCCTGCACCCGGAGCCCAACCTGTTCGGCCGCGACGCCCGCGAGCAGGCGGTGATCGAGATGTGGACGCGCCGGTGCGAGTTCTACCTGGCCAATCCGCTGATGCTGACCGTGCGCCATTCGCACCCGGCCCTTGCGGCGCTGGAGGCGTCCCAGGTCCCGCAGGTGGCCGAGCACAACCGGGCGGGGGCGGAGAAATTCATGAAGTCGCTGGACCGCCGCCTGGCCGAGCACGAGTTCCTGGCGGAGGACCGGTTCACCATCGCCGACATCGTCGGCGTGGTCGGCCTGGATTTCGCGCGGCTGATCAAATACCGGCCGCCGGAGGAGCTGACCCATCTGGCGCGCTGGCTGGAGACCTGCCGCGCGCGGCCGGGGGCGAAGGCGGGGGCCTGACCGGACGATAAAAAACAGTCTCATGAGTCTCATGAGTCTGATCCGTCCCGGGGGAGCGGTCGGCGACTGCAGCTGAATTCGATTGTCAAAGACCGGCCCCCAAGGGGGTTCGGCCAATGAAGCATCCGCCTGCGTCAGTTCTGGTCGCAGATCCCCAACTTCTTGAATCCGTCATCCTCGGACTTGTGCCGAGGATGACGGATGTGGGGGCTATCGAGCAGCCTAGTCCTGATGTTCGATGACATGCCGTCCGCGCACCATGCGGACGAAGGGCAGGGGGCGTGCGGGATGAGCCAGCCGCTCCGACACCTCGTCCAGCACGAAGCGGGTGATGGCGGGCAGATCGACAGCGCGCGCCTCGTCCAGCGGCAGCCAGGCGATCTCGTCGAGTTCGCCCGAGCCGGCGGTCGGCTCCGGATGGAGCAGGGCCTTGGCGTCGGCCATGAAGAAGCGGGCGTCGAAACGGCGTGAGCGGCCGGGAGGGGTGATGGCGCGGGCGACATAGGACAGGGCCGCCAGATCGGGCAGGGCGCCGACCGCCCGGAACTCGCGCCACGGCCCGGCGACCGAGACGACGGGCGCGGGCTCGGCCAGCAGCAGGCCCGTCTCCTCGAAGGTTTCGCGGACGGCGGTCAGGGCGAGGGCGCGCGCGCGGCGGGCCGACATCTCGCGGGTCAGACGGATCGTTTCGGCGTGGGGCAGGTCGTTGGCCGAGGCCGCCGCGAAGTCGGACCGGTCGATGCGGCCGCCGGGGAAGACCCATTTCGCCGCCATGAAGACGTGGCCGGGCGCGCGGCGGCCCATCAGCACCTCGGGCCCGCCCTTGCGGACCCGGGTCAGGATCAGGGTGGCGGCGTCCCTGGGCTTCTGCCGGTCACCGGTGCGCGGGGCGTCGGCGAAGTCCTGCGCGGAGTCGAAGGGCTGGGAATTGGCGGGGGGCATCGGTTGTCTTTAGCATGGGCCGAGGCCTCGCCTACGGGAAGCACGCCATGACCCTGATCGCCGCCGAACCGCAGCTGTTCGTCACCGATATGCAGGCGGCCCTGGACCACTATACGGACGGGCTCGGGTTCCGGATCGCCTTCGCCTGGGGCGAGCCGGTGGTCTACGCCCAGGTCGTGCGCGAGGGCGCGCAGTTGAACCTGCGCCAGGTCGACGGGCCCGTGTTCGCGGAGGCGTTCCGTAAGGCCGAAGGCGATGTCCTGTCGGCCACGGTGACCACGGCCGACGTCGAGGGCCTGTACCGCGAATTCACTGACGCCGGTCTGGCCTTCCATCGGGCCCTCTGCACCGAGCCTTGGGGCGCGCGGACCTTCATCGTCGCCGATCCGGCCGGAAACCTGATCCTCTTCGCCGGTTCCTGATTGCCTTGTCATCCCGGACGCCGCGCAGCGCTGATCCGGGACGCAGACGCCGGTGATCTTGTCATCCCGGGCGGCCCCTCAGGGTCGAACCGGGAGAAAGGCGGCGGCCTTCGCCCGGCTCAGGGCCGGGCGCGAGGTATTGTCCTGTGGGCCGTCCCGGATAGCCGCTGCGCGGCTTCCGGGCTGACAAAAGGACCTAGCGCCGCTTGCCCTTGCGGACGCCCTTCAGCCCGCCCGAGGGGCGGCCGCCCTTGGGGGGCTTGGGACCGCCGGGACGCCCGCCGCCGCGCTTGGGGAAGTCGCCGCCGCCCCGGCCGCGGACGCCCAGACGGGCCGCGGGCGCGTTCGGATCGCGCGGCGCCGGTTCCGACAGCATTTCGAACACCAGACCGCCGGTGATCGGCGTGGCCTCCTTCAGCCTGACCTCGACGGTGCGGCCCAGCGTCCAGCGCTGGCCCGAGCGTTCGCCGATCAGGGCGTGCTGCTTCTCGTCGTGGTGGAAATATTCGCCGCCCAGCGACGACACGGGCACGAGGCCGTCTGCCCCGGTCTCGTGCAGCCGCACGAACAGGCCGAAGCGGGTCACGCCGGTGACGCGGCCGGGGAAGGTCGCCCCCACCCGCTCCTGCAGGAAGGCGGCCATGTAGCGGTCCATGGCGGCGCGCTCGGCGGCCATGGAGCGGCGCTCGGTCATGGTCACCTGTTCGGCGATGGCCGGCAGTTCCGTGACTTCGCGGTCGGTCAGCCCGTCCTTGCCCAGACCCAGGGCGCGGATCAGTCCGCGGTGGACGATCAGGTCGGAATAGCGCCGGATCGGCGAGGTGAAGTGGGCGTAGCGGTCGAGGTTGAGACCGAAGTGGCCGACGTTCTCGGCCGAATAGATGGCCTGCATCTGGCTGCGCAGGACCACTTCATTGACGACCTCGGCGTGGTCGCCGCCGCGCGTCTCGTCCAGCAGCTTGTTGAACCGCTTGGTCGTGGCCGGCTCGCCCTTGGTCCACGTCTTGCCGATGGTCTGGAGGAAGTCGCCGAGGTTGAACAGCTTCTCCTGGCTGGGCGCGTCGTGGACGCGGTACAGCAGGGGCGTCTTCTTCTGCTCCAGCGTCTCGGCGGCGCAGACATTGGCCTGGATCATCATCTCCTCGATCAGCCGGTGGGCCTCGAGACTGACGCGAGGCTCGATCGAGATGATCTGGCCCTGGTCGTTCATGCGGATGCGGCGTTCGGGGCTCTCGATGGCCAGGGGGCTGCGCTTCAGCCGGCCCTTCAGCATCGTCCGGTAGGCGTTCCACAGCGGATAGAGGATGGCCTCCATGATCGGGCCGGTCGCGTCGTCGGTCTGGCCGTCGATGGCCGCCTGGGCCTGTTCGTAGGACAGCTTGGCCTGCGACCGCATCAGGCCGCGGACGAATTTGTGCCCGGTCTTCCGGCCGTCCCTGTCGAAGACCATGCGCACGGCCATGCAGGCGCGGTTCTCGCCTTCCTTGAGGCTGCACAGGCCGTTGGACAGGCGTTCGGGCAGCATCGGCTCGACGCGGTCGGGGAAGTAGGTGGAGTTGCCCTTGTCGCGCGCCTCGCGGTCGAGATTGGTGTTGGGGCGGACGTAGGCGGCGACGTCGGCGATGGCGACCCAGACGACCCAGCCGTCGGGGTTCTTCGGGTCGTCGTCGCGCATGGCGTAGACGGCGTCGTCGTGGTCGCGGGCGTCGGCGGGGTCGATGGTGATCAGCGGCAGGTCGCGCAGGTCCTCGCGGCCCTTCAGCGACGGAAGCTCCTGATCCTCGGCCTCCTTCTCGACAGCCTCGGAGAAGCCCATCGGCACATTGTGGGCGGCGATGGCGATCAGGGAGGCGGCGCGGGCGTCGCCTTCGTGGCCGATCTTCTCGAGGATCTTGCCGCGCTTGGGACCATAGCGCTGGTCGCCCTTTTCTATGGCGGCCAGAACCAGATCGCCGTCGCGAAGGCCCTCGGCCTGGGCGTGGGGGACCAGCAGGACGTCCTTGGAGCGGCGGTCGACGGGTTCGACCCGGACCTCCTTGTTGGACTTGCGGATGACGCCGAGCACCTTGTTGGCGCCGGCGTCGAGGGTCTTGATCAGCCGGGCTTCCCAGCCGTCCTCGCCGCGGGCGAATTTGACCAGGACGCGGTCGCCCATCCCGGGCGCGGGTCCGGGCTTGTCGTTGTCGGGGACCAGCAGGGCGCGCGGGGCGTCGGCCGAGGCCTCGACCAGACGGACGTAGAGTTCGCCGTCCATGTCGCGCTCGACCACATCGGCGACGCCGACGGCGGGCAGGGCGCCGACCTCGGAGAAGCCCTTGCGGCCGCGCTTGCCCAGCTTGCCGGCCTCTTCGAGGGCGCGGATCATTTCGCGCAGGGCGCGGCGTTCGCCGCCCTTGAGGCCGAAGTGGCGGGCGATATCGGTTTTCTCGGCTGATCCGGCTTCGCGGAGGAAGGCGATCAGCGTGTCTTCGTCGGGGAGTCCGGCGACGGGCCGGCGGGGTGATTTGCTCATTTGTATCCTTGATAACGCACGACCGGCCTCTTCGGAGGCGAAATCTTGCGTCGCTTGTGATGGAAAGAGGCTGCGCCTAGCTTCCGGCGCGAACCTTCCGGAGTGTTTGAATGTCGTTGGCCGCCACCCCTGTCCTGTCCGGTCCGACCGGCTCCCTGCTGGACCTGATCGGCAAGACGCCGATGGTGGAGGTGACGAAGATCGACACCGGGCCGTGCCGCCTGTTCCTCAAGCTGGAGGCCCAGAACCCGGGCGGGTCGATCAAGGACCGCATCGCCCTGTCGATGATCGCGGCGGCCGAGGCGGAGGGGTTTCTGAAGCCCGGCGGCACCATCGTCGAGGCGACGGCCGGCAACACGGGGCTGGCGCTGACGCTGGTGGGTCAGGCCAAGGGCTATAAGGTGCTGCTGGTCATCCCGGACAAGATGTCCAAGGAAAAGATCCAGCATCTCAGGGCCATGGGCGCCGATGTTCGGCTGACGCGTTCGGACGTGCCGCACGGGCATCCGGAATATTACACCGACATGGCCGAGCGGCTGGCGCAGCAGATTCCGGGCGGCTTCTACGTCAACCAGTTCGCCAACGACGCCAACTCCCTGGCCCATTTCCAGACCACGGGTCCGGAGATCTGGGAACAGATGGGCGGCGACATCGACGCCTTCGTGGCCGGCATCGGCTCGGGCGGCACCATCACCGGCATCGCCCAGTATCTGAAGAGCGTGGGATCGAAGGCCGAGATCATCCTGGCCGATCCGGTCGGCTCGACCCTGGCGGGGATCGTCAACGAGGGCGTTCCCGGGCCGGAGGGCAGCTACACCGTCGAGGGCATCGGCCAGAATTTCGTGCCCGACACCGCGAAGATGGAACTGATCGACAGGGCCTATTCGATCCCCGACGCCGAGGCGATCGCGACGGTGCGCGAACTGCTGCTCAAGGAAGGCGTCCTGGCCGGCTCGTCATCGGGAACGCTGATCGCCGCCGCCCTGCGCTGGTGCCGCGAACAGACCGAACCGAAGCGGGTCGTGACCTTCGTCTGCGACACCGGCGCCAAATACCTGTCCAAGGTCTACAACGACGCCTGGCTGGCCGATCAGGGACTGGGCGACCAGCCGCTGCATGGCGACCTGTCGGACCTGATCTCGCGCAAATACGAGAAGGGCGACGTGGTGGTGGCGGGGCCGGACGATACGCTGGACACCGCCTTCAAGCGGATGCGGGGCGCCGACGTGTCCCAGCTGCCGATCATTCAGGACGGCCGGCTGGTGGGCATCCTGGACGAGAGCGACATCGTCCATGTGATGAACACCGACGAGATCACGCGGCAGGAGCGTTTCAAAAAGCCGGTCGGCGCGGTGATGACGCGGGACCTCGACACCGTTCAGGTCGGCGAAAGCCTGGACGCCCTGATCCCGCTGTTCGACCGCGATCGCGTGGCGATCGTGCTGGACGGCGAGAAATTCGTGGGCCTGATCACCCGGACCGACCTGATCAATCACCTGAGCCTGAACCGCTAGGTCGCTGCGCCAGGCTGGGGCGCTGTGGCGTCGGGGTGTTCATGGTGTGGCGAATTCGTGGCGAATCGTCTGGACGGCGGCGAATTTGTAGGCCTGACTGAGGGCTGGACCTCTTTTCCAGTCGAGACGATCGATGACCCGCTTGCCGACCCTTGGCCTCGCCGCCGCCAGCCTGTTCTTGCTGGCGGCGCCCGCCTCCGCCCATACCCCTCCGCAAGCCGCACCCGCGGCGCCCTCCGCGACGGGGTGCCCGGACGATGTGCGCCAGAATGCGACGCGCGAGCTGATCGAGTTCACCAGCGACGGCCACGCCATCCACGCCCTCATCTACAAGCCGCGCTACCACAACGGAGCCGCCGTCGTGCTGCTGCCCGGCGCACTGGGGTTTGGCGGAGACGCCCAGCGCTTTGACCCTCACGCCATCCAGCTGGCGTCGCGCGGCTATGTCGTGCTGGTCGCGAACTATTTTGACGCCCGCCCCTTCCGTGCGCGACGGACGGGCGTGGACATGGTCGCCTGGGCCCGGGTCGGGGCGGATGCGGTGCGCTTCGTCGGCGCCCAGCCGAACGTCGATCCGCAGCGGGTCGCGTTGTGGGGCTATTCCTACGGCGGCTTCCTGGCCACCGACGGCTCGGTGGTTCCGGACGCCCCCGCAGCCCTCGCCATCGGTCTGGAAACTGGCACGGACATCTGGAGCGAGCCCTCGCGCGGGCGACGCGAAATGCCGGTGCTGTTGATCCACGGGCGCGCCGATACGGCGGTCAGCCCCAGCTCGATGCGCAGCCTGGCCGCCAATCTCCGCCTGCGAGGCGCGACCGTCGACGTTCAGATGCTGGACTCGCGCGATCACGAGCTGAATCCCGCAGCCTGGTGCGAGGCGTTCCGCCTGACGCGGGGCTTCCTGGACGCCAACCTGCTGGTCGAGGGCGCTCCGCCGGTCCCGACGACGCCCGCCGGGTGAGCCGCCGATGCGCCGCCGCACCGGCCTGACCCCGCTCGCGGCGGCCGTGGCCACGGTCCTTGGGCTCGCGGGCGAGCCGGCCGCCATGGCGCAGGCTCCGCAAGCCGCGCCGCGCGTCGGCGTTCCCGGTTGCGCGGACGACGTGGCGGTGCGGGCGTCGCGCGAACTGATCACCTTCCGGAGCCGGGGCCGCCCGGTGCGGGCCCACCTCTACACCCCGCGCGGCGAGGTCAACGGAGCGGGGGTCGTGATGCTGCACGGCGGCACGGGGTTCGAGATGAACGCCATCCTGTTCGACGCCCACGCCATCCAGCTCGCCTCGCGCGGCTACCGCGTCATCCTGCCGGCCTATTTCGACGCTTCGAGGCCCGACCCGCGCCGGCGCACGGTCAACGCCCGGGCCTGGCGCGACGCGGCGCTGGACGCGGCCCGCCGTCTGGCCGCCGAGCCCGGGGTCTCTCCCGACCAGGTGGTCCTGTGGGGATACTCTCGCGGTGCGGGCGTCGCGGTCGATGCGGCCGCCGCGTCAGAGGGAGGCGTCCGTTCCGCGGTGATCGTGGCCGGGGGCGGAGGGGTCGACGAGACGCTGGAAGGCCGCGACCTGTCGTTTCTCCTGCTTCACGCCCGGCGGGACGAGGCCGTGCCCGTCCGCGCGACCCTGGAACTGGCCGACAGCCTTCGCGCGGCCGGCGCCGCGGTCGAGGTTCAGGCGCTCGACTTCGACGGGCATCAGTATGACCTGCCCACCTGGTGCTCGGTCATGGCGCTGACGCGGACCTTCGTCGAGGCCCGGCGCGAGCGGTCCGCGCCGCGTCCCGGCGCTCCGACGGGTTGAACTGTCGGCCCGTCCCGGCCATCTGTTCATGCCGCCTGAAACGGGCGGAAACTTCCCCCGCCGCCGGCCTTCCACACCCAGCACATCCGCCGCCCCGCCCAAGGACAGACCATGACCAAGCTGAAGAACAGCCAGGGGTTCTCGACCCGCGCCATCCACGCCGGCCAGCGGCCCGACCCGACGACGGGCGCGGTGATGACGCCGATCTACGCCACCTCGACCTACGCCCAGGAAAGCCCGGGCGTGAACAAGGGCTATGAATACGCCCGCGGCAAGAACCCGACACGCGAGGCGTTCGAGGCCTGTCTGGCCGATCTGGAGGGCGGGANGCCCAGGAAAGCCCGGGCGTGAACAAGGGCTATGAATACGCCCGCGGCAAGAACCCGACACGCGAGGCGTTCGAGGCCTGTCTGGCCGATCTGGAGGGCGGGACGCACGGCTTCGGCTTCGCCAGCGGCATGGCGGCGACCTCGACGGCGCTGGAGCTGCTGGACGCCGGCTCGCACATCGTCACCGGCGACGACCTGTACGGCGGCTCGTGGCGGCTGTTCGAGCGGGTGCGGCGCCGGTCGATGGGGCTGGACTTCGCCTATGTCGACCTCAGCGATCTGGCGAAGGTCGAGGCGGCGATCACGCCGAAGACCAGGCTGATCTGGGCCGAGACCCCGACCAATCCGTTGATGAAGCTGGCCGACATCGAAGGCCTGTCCCGGATCGCCAGGGCGCACGGCCTGCTGCTGATCGTCGACAACACCTTCGCCACGCCGTGGAGCCAGCAGCCGCTGAAGCTGGGCGCCGACGTGGTCATGCATTCGGCGACCAAATATCTGAACGGCCACTCCGACATCATCGGCGGCGCGCTGGTGACGGCCAACCCCGACCTGGCGAAGGAGATCAAATTCCTCCAGAATTCGATCGGCGGGGTGATGGGGCCGTTCGACGCCTTCCTGGCCAACCGGGGCCTCAAGACGCTCGGCCTGCGCATGAAGGCGCACAACGAGAACGCCATGGCCGTGGCGCGCTGGCTGGAAGACCGGAAAGGGGTGGCGAAGGTCATCTATCCCGGGCTGATCAGCCACCCGCAGCACGCCCTGGCGTCACGCCAGATGAACGGCCAGTACGGCGGCATGGTCACGGTCCTGATCGACGGCGATCTGGAGCGGACCAGGCGGGTGCTGGAGCGGGTTCAGGTCTTCACCCTGGCGGAGTCTCTGGGCGGCGTCGAAAGCCTGGTCAACCACCCGGCCATCATGACCCACGCCTCGGTGCCGAAGGAGGTCCGCGAGGCGGGCGGCGTGACCGACAACCTGATCCGGCTGTCTGTCGGCGTGGAGGAGGTCGAGGATCTGATCGCGGACCTGGATCAGGCGCTGGGCTGATCGAGGGCCAGGCCCTGCGGCGTCATCCCGGGGTCAAGCCCGAGGATGACGGAGAGGGAGTGCGTCGGCTCAGGCGGCCTTGGAGTCGGGCAGGGCGGTCTGGTGGCCGGTGGCGGGGACGACCTTCTTCTTGGCCGGGGCGCGGGGCTTCTTCACGGCGGTCGTCTTGTCGGCGGCGCGGCGGGCCACTTCGGCGTCGATCAGGGGAATGACGTCGGCGGCCGAGGCGATCTGGGTGGGCGAGGCGGTGGTCGAGGCGGACAGGCGCAGGGCGTTCAGGCGCAGGGCCTTCAGGTCCGGGTCGCTCATGGTCGGGATCATGTCGGCAAGCGGGGTCATCGAAGTCTCCTGGGGTTGAAAAGCAGTCGGGCCGGCGCCTGTTCGGCAGCCGGCCCTTCCGTCAGCCGGGGATTACCCCCGGCAGGGTCGCTTGTCGGAAACTATTCGGCAGCCTTGAGGCGACCGGCCGATTCCTTGCCCGAACGCGAATCGCGTTCGACTTCGTAGGAAATCTTCTGATTTTCGTTGAGCGTGCCCAGGTCGGACGTTTCAACGGCCGAGGCGTGGACGAAAACGTCCTTGCCGCCGTCATCGGGGGCGATGAAGCCATAGCCCTTGGTGGAGTTGTACCATTTTACAGTGCCGGTAGCCATTTTGAGACCTCCGTTAGGCGTTGACCGCCGGAAGAGGTTCCGGATCGGCCTGTCGGGTCTGAATGGGATCGGCTTTGGACCTCGGTGCGCGATGCAAAGGGGCAGCAGCGTTTCGCAAGAGATCGACGAAGCCTCAAGTGGGCGCTTTCCGGGCGCCGTAGTTGACGCTTTNCGCTCTTCCGATCTACAGCCAGCCCCAGAAGACGAAGAAGGGCGTGGCCAGCAGCAGGGCTGTGGCGATCAGGATGTTGGCCAGCGGCCCGTCGACCTTCAGCGTCTTTTCGATCCGTTAGGCGTTGACCGCCGGAAGAGGTTCCGGATCGGCCTGTCGGGTCTGAATGGGATCGGCTTTGGACCTCGGTGCGCGATGCAAAGGGGCAGCAGCGTTTCGCAAGAGATCGACGTAGCCCCAAATGGGCCCTTTCCCTTCGAATAGCAAGCTCGATGATTCCGGACGGAGGGGGCGGAGCCCGACAGTGCAGGCTCCGCCGGGCTTTCGTCAGTCGGGCATGGAGACGGTGTCGGTGACGTGAATGACGCCGTTCGACTGGAAGACGTCGGCCTGGGTCACGGTGGCGACGCCGCCCTTTTCGTCGGTCAGGATCACGGAGTCTCCCCGCAGGGAGGCCGTGAGCACGCCGCCCTCGACGGTGGTCAGCGCCGCGCGACCGCCGCCGGTCCGGATACGGCCGATCAGGTCTGACGCGCTGACCCGTCCCGACACGACATGGTAGGTCAGGATCTTGGTCAGGGTCGCCTTGTTGGCCGGCTGGACCAGGCTGTCGACCGCACCGGCCGGGAGTTTGGCGAAGGCGGCGTTGGTCGGGGCGAAGACCGTGAAGGGGCCGGATCCTGACAGGGTCGGCACAAGACCGGCCGCGGTCACGGCGGCCACAAGGGTGGTGTGGTCGCGCGAGTTGACGGCGTTCTCGACGATGGTCCGGTTCGGATACATGGCGGCGCCGCCGACCATGACGGCGGCATTTGCGTCAGCGCCGGCGTCCATCGAGCCCATGCCATCCATGGAGGAACAGCCGGCGGCTGTGAGTGCGCCGGCAGCGAGGGCGGCCATGAGCAGGGTGCGGGTAGGGGTCAGTGTCATCTGCGTCTCTCCTGAGCGGCCGTCTATACGGCTCGGCGGAGAGACGGCGACCGGAGCGAGACGGATGCCGTATGACGACGATCTGCGGCGTCTGGCCACGCCCCGCAACCGGAAAGCGGGGTCGGACGTTGCAAGCCCCCAAAACGAAACGGCGGCGAAGGCTCCCGCCCTCGCCGCCGTCGAAATCATGCATCGGCCAAGGCCGACGCGGGACCTCAGCCTTCGGTCTTCAGCTGACCAGCCGATTCCTTGCCCGAACGCTTGTCGCGCTCGATTTCGTAGGAAACCTTCTGGTTTTCATCCAGGCCGCGCAGGCCCGC
>NZ_LMFL01000052.1:0-15526 GCF_001426805.1 Brevundimonas sp. Root1423 | reverse complement strand
CATCCTCCGGCGAGCGAAGCGAGACCGGGGGATGACGACAGGAGGGGACATGGTGCTGCTGGGCAAGCAGTCGATCGACGGCGACAACAATGCGGTCGGCCAGATGCTGGCCGCCCTGCTGGACTGGCCCCAGGCCACCTTCGCCGGCAAGATCGTTCTGGCCGACGGCAAGGCGACGGTGACGCGCGAAGTCGACGGCGGACTGCAGACCCTGGCGGCGAGCCTGCCGGCGGTGGTGTCGGTCGACCTGCGGCTGAACACGCCGCGCTACGCCTCCCTGCCCAACATCATGAAGGCCAAGAAGAAGGAGATCGCGGTCAAGGCGGTCGCCGACTACGGCGTCGACACGGCGCCGCGCCTGAAGGTGGTCAAGGTCACGGCCCCGCCGCAGCGCTCGGCCGGGATCAAGGTGGCCGACGCCGCCGAACTGGTTGCGAAACTCAAGACCGCGGGGGTCCTGTAATGGCCGTTCTCGTTATCGCCGACCGCGACGGCGACACCGTCCGCGACACCACCCACAAGACCGTGACCGCCGCCCTGAAGCTGTCGGGCGATGTGGACGTTCTGGTCATCGGTCAGGGTTCGAAGGCCGCCGCCGACGCCGCCGCGAAGATCGCCGGCGTGCGCAAGGTCCTGCTGGCCGAAAGCGCCGGCCTGGGCCACCAGTTGGCCGAGGCGGTCGAGGCGACCGTGACCGGTCTGGCCGGCGGCTATGACGCCATCCTCTCGCCGGCCACCACCGACGGCAAGAATTTCATGCCCCGGATTGCGGCGAAGCTGGATGTCGCGCCGATCTCGGACATCATCGAGGTCGTGTCGAACGACACCTTCGTGCGCCCCATCTACGCCGGCAATGCGCTGGAGACGATCCAGTCGGGCGACGCGAAGAAGGTCATCACCGTGCGGCCGACCAGCTTCGACGCCGCCGCTGAAGGCGGCTCGGCTTCGGTCGAGACCGTCGCGGGCGCGGACGCCGGCAAGGCCGCCTTCGTCAGCGAGGAGATGGTCAAGTCCGACCGCCCGGAACTGGGCGCGGCGAAGATCGTCGTCTCGGGCGGCCGGGCCCTCGGTTCGGCCGAGGAGTTCCACGCCGTCATGGACCCGCTGGCCGACAAGCTGGGCGCCGCCGTGGGCGCCTCGCGCGCCGCCGTGGACGCCGGCTATGCGCCGAACGACTACCAGGTCGGCCAGACCGGCAAGGTGGTGGCCCCGGCCCTCTACATCGCCATCGGCATCTCGGGCGCCATCCAGCATCTGGCCGGGATGAAGGACTCCAAGATCATCGTCGCCATCAACAAGGACGCCGACGCCCCGATCTTCCAGGTCGCGGACTACGGGATCGTCGGCGACTACAAGGTCGTGGTGCCGGAGTTGATGGCTGCGCTGGGCTAGGACTCCCGTGGCAGCCACCAACCTCTACACATTCGTCGATCTCTTCTCCCGGTCGGTCGGAGCCGCCAGGCATCTGCTCGCCAAGGGCGCCGCCCATGCCGCCAGCACCGGCGTCACCGAGCAGGAGATGCTGGGTTGGCGCCTCGCGGAGGACATGCACCCGTTGGGCTTCCAGCTGATGGTGGTGGCCAATTTCAGCCGGACCTGGTCGGCGCGGGCTGCCGGGCTTGAGCCGCCGGAGGGGATGGCTCCCGATCTGGATGTGGCTGGCTTCGACGCCGGTCTCGAGGCGGCCCAGTCCTTTCTGGCGAGCCTCACGCCGGAGCAGTTCGACGGCCGTGACGACGTGCCCCTGACCTTTGAAATCATGCCGGGCATGGCGCCCACCTTCCCGGCGGCCAAATGGTTGACGGTGTTCGCGGCCACCAACATCAACTTCCATCTGGCGATGGTCTACGCGATCCTCCGCGCCAACGGCGTGCCGCTGGGCAAGGTGGACATGTTCCCTGCGGGGCTCGGCTAGCTGAGCCCACCGCCCATCCGGTCTTCCTCCGCCATGGCCAATCTCGCCGTCCGCCTGACACCCGGCGCGTCCGCCGACCGCATCGATGGCTGGGACGTGGACGCCGACGGCCGGCCCGTCCTCAAGGTCCGGGTGCGCGCCCGGCCGGTCGAGGGGGAGGCCAATGAGGCCCTTGCCAGACTGTTGGCCAAGGCCCTGGCTGTACCGAAATCCGCGGTGAGCCTGCAGCGCGGGGGACAGTCCCGAACCAAGATGATCGACATCGCGGGCCTGTCCAACGACGAGATCCGCGCCCGCCTTACCGGTTTGTAATGTTTCCGGCTTTGACGGGACGCGCCGGAGCCTTTTGTAATCCGCCCCGACATGCGCCAGCGGGCGCATCAGGGGAGCGTTCGATGAGACTTCACGCCTTGCGGGGTTCCAGCCTCGCCGTTCTCGCCTGCGTGCTCGCGGGCTCTCTGGCCCTGTCGGCCTGCGCCACCACCGGGGGCGACGACGCGTCCGACGCCAACGGGTCGTCCGACGAGGAGGCGCGCGAGCCTCTGGCGCGGGGGCTGGACCATGCGGCCAACCCCGATCCCTTCCCCTCGACCTATCGCGGCCTGCCGCGCGAGAACATGGCCATCGTCGGCGGCACGGTCTTCGACGGCGCGGGCCGCAAGATCGAGAACGGCGTGGTCATCGTCACCGACGGCAAGGTGGCCGCGGTCGGCGACGCCTCGACCCCGGTCCCCGGCGGACACCGCGTCGTCGATGCGCGCGGGCGGTTCGTGACGCCGGGCATCATCGACGTGCACTCGCACCTCGGCGTCTATCCCTCGCCGGGCGTGCAGGGCATGAGCGATGGCAACGAGGCGACCAATCCGAACACCGCCCAGGTCTGGGCCGAGCATTCGCTGTGGCCCCAGGATCCCGGCTTCAACGCCGCCCGCGCCGGCGGGGTGACCACGCTCCAGATCCTGCCCGGCTCGGCGAACCTGTTCGGCGGCCGCGGCGTGACGGTGCGTAATGTGCCGTCGGTGACCATGCAGGGCATGAAGATGCCGGGCGCGCCCTACGGGCTGAAGATGGCCTGCGGCGAGAACCCGTCGCGTGTCTACGGCGGCCGCAACACCTCGCCCGCCACCGGCATGGGCAATGTCGCCGGCTATCGCGCCGCCTTCATCGCGGCCCGCGAATACAAGGCCAAGTGGGACAAGTGGCGTGACGACGGCGAGGGCTCGCCGCCGACCCGCAACCTTCAGCTCGAGACCCTGGCGGGGGTGCTGGACGGCTCGGTGCTGGTGCAGAACCACTGCTACCGCGCCGACGAGATGGCGGTGATGATCGATATCGCCAAGGAGTTCGGCTACCGCATCACCGCCTTCCACCACGCCATCGAGGCCTACAAGGTCGCGCCGCTGCTGGCCCGCGAGGGCATCTGCGCCGACATGTGGACCGGCTGGTGGGGCTTCAAGATGGAGGCCCTCGACGCGGTCGAGGCCAACGCCGCCCTGGTCGACGCGCCGCAGGGATCGTGCGCCGTCATCCACTCGGACGACGCCGAGCTGACCCAGCGCCTGAACCAGGAGGCGGCCGCCGGCCTCGCCGCCGGCCGCCGCATGGGGATGAACATCTCCGAGGAGCGGGCGATCAGCTGGATCACCCTGAACCCGGCCCGGTCCCTGGGCATCGCCGACCAGACCGGATCGCTGGAGGCCGGCAAGCGCGCCGACGTCGTGATCTGGAGCGCCAATCCGTTCAGCGTCTACGCCCGCGCCGACCAGGTCTTCATCGACGGCGGCCTGAGCTTCGACCGCATGAACCCGGCCGACCGGATCGCTGGAGGCGCCAATCCGTTCAGCGTCTACGCCCGCGCCGAYCAGGTCTTCATCGACGGCGGCCTGAGCTTCGACCGCATGAACCCGGCCTATCAGCCGCTGTCYGACTATGAGCTGGGCCAGCCCGGCTWCGGYCTGTCCGCCGCCAACGTCCCGCAGGGAGCCCGCTGATGCGCCTCARGARCCTYATCCTCGGCGCCGTCTGCGCCGGCGCCCTGACCACCCCGGCCCTCGCCCAGTCCCTGACCGCCATCACCGGCGGGCGGGTGCTCACGGGGTCCTCCGTCATCGAGAACGGGACGGTGGTGATCCAGAACGGCCGGGTGGTCTCGGTCGGGACCGGCGCCGCGCCGTCGGGCGCGCGCGTCATCGACGCCCGCGGCAAGGTGGTCGCSCCCGGCTTCGTSGCCGTGGACAGCGGCCTCGGGGCCTCGGAAATCTCGTCGGTCGGCGGGTCGGACGACCAGACCAACGGCGCCAACACCATCAGCGCCTCGTTCGACGTCAGCTACGGCCTCGACCCCTGGTCCTTCACCCTGCCGGTCGCCCGTCTGGGCGGGATCACCCGCGCCATCGTCGTGCCCGGCCATCCGGGCGGCGCCGGCGGCAATCACCGGGACGACGGCGATGCGGACTTCGCGGGCGTCGGCCCGGCCGGCCTGCAGGCGCCCAGCCTGTTCGCGGGTCAGGCGGCGATCATCCATCTGGCGCAGGGGACCGACATCCTCGTCAAGCCGCGCGTGGCCATGGTCGCCCCGTTCGGCGAGGCTGGCGCCGGCGTCTCGGGCGGCGCGCGCGGGGCCGAGTTCACCCAGTTCAAGGAAACCCTCGCCGAGGTGCGTCTCTATGCGCGCAACAAGGCCGCCTATGACCGGGCCGGCCTGCGCGACCTCAGCCTGTCGCGGGCCGATCTGGAGGCCCTGATCCCGGTCGCCAACGGGACCCTGCCGCTGATCGTCACCGTGCACCGCGCGGCCGACATCCAGCAGGTGTTGCGGCTGGCGCGCGAGGAGGGGGTGAAGGTCATCCTCGACGGCGCCGAGGAGGGCTGGCTGGTCGCCGACCAGATCGTGGCGGCGGGCGCGCCCGTGCTGCTCAACCCGATCGCGAACCTGCCCGGCAATCTCGAGACCCGGGCCGTGCGGATGCAGAACGCGGCCGTGCTGGACGCCGCCGGGGTGGTCATCGCCATCAAGGGCAACGAGGGCTCGATCCACCGCGCCCGCGAGACCCGCTACAACGCCGGCAACGCGGTTTCGCATGGCCTGCCGTACGAGGCGGCGATCGAGGCGATCACGGTCAATCCGGCCAGGATCTTCGGCATGGCCGGCCAGTTCGGCGAGCTGCGCGCGGGCGCGGCGGCCGATGTGGTGGTCTGGTCCGGCGATCCGCTGGAGCCGTTGAGCATCGCCGAGACCATCTTCATCGGCGGCGCCGAACAGGCCCCGACCAGCCGCCAGTTCCTGCTGCGCGACCGCTATGCGACGGGCGGCGAAGGGGCGATGCCGCCGGCCTACGGCCGGTAGGGACCAGGTTTTAGGTTCTAGGTTCTAGGGAAGTATGCTTGGAGCAGTTCGCCCTGCTGCCTACCTAGCCCCTAGAACCTAGCCCCTAGAACCTTCATGACCCCCCGCATCTTCATCGACGCCGACGCCTGTCCGGTGAAGGACGAGGTCTATCGCGTGGCGGCGCGATACGGCCTGCATGTGTTCGTGGTGTCCAACAGCTGGATCAACACGCCGCGCGAAAAGTGGATCGAGCAGATCGTGGTCGACGCGGGCCCCGACATCGCCGACGACTGGATCGCCGAGCGGGCCGGGCCGGGCGACATCGTCATCACGGCCGACATTCCGCTGGCCGACCGCTGTCTGAAGGCCGGGGCGCAGGCGTTGAAGTCGAACGGTCAGCCGTTCACGCCGGACTCCATCGGCTCGGCCCTGGCCGGGCGGATGGTGGGCGAGCATCTGCGTTCGATGGGGGTGGCGACCTCGGGTCCGCCGCCGTTCGGACCCAAGGATCGCTCGGCCTTCCTGCAGGCGCTGGATCAGGCCGTGGTGCGGGCGAAGCGGGTAGTCCGTTGATGGTCATCCCGGAGAGCGAGCTGGAGTTCCGCTTCTTCCGCGCCGGCGGGCCGGGCGGGCAGAACGTCAACAAGGTCTCGACCGCGGTGCAGATGCGGTTCGACGCCCGCAACTCCCCCTCGCTGACCGAGCCGGTGCGGGCGCGGCTGATGAAGCTGGCGGGCAGCCGGCTGACGCTGGACGGGGTGATCCTGATCACCGCCGTCCGCTATCGCACCCAGGAACGCAACCGGGCCGACGCCATCGAGCGGCTGCAGGGTCTGGTCGACAAGGCCTCGATCGCGCCGGTGTATCGCGTACCGACCAAACCGACCCGCGCCTCGAAGGAACGGCGGCTGGAGGGCAAGGCGAAGCGGTCGACCATCAAGAGCGGGCGCGGACGGCCCGGCGCCGACGACTGATCAGGTCGCCGGGCGGAACAGCAGGGCGGCGACCTTGCCGCTCTCGTCGAAGCCGATGATCCACTGGGTCGCGGCGGTGGCGAAGGTGACGGCGAACAGATCGGCGCCCTCGCGGTTGCCCACGAAGTCCAGCGCCTGGATCGCGCCGAGGCCCTGCAGGACCGGCAGCACCGCGGCCTCCTGCTCGCGCACCTTGGCGGCGAGGTCGTCGGTCATCAGCGCATAGGGAAGGGCGCCGGCCTGACCGCCCGCGATGATCTCGCGCAGGACCTCTTCGGATTTGGGATTGGCGGGCGTGGTCGCCATCGCGGGCGCGGCGGCGGCTGCCGGGGCGGCGGCGGGCGCGGCCTGCCGGGGCTGCGTCGCCGGACGATCGAAACTGTTCGGAATGGCGGCTGCGGCGACCTGGGCCTGGGCCGCGGCGGGGACGAGCAGAAGGACGGCGGCGATCAAAAGCGGCTTCATGGGGGTCGTCTCCGGAACTGAACTCAGAAGATGGCGGGCCAAAGCGACAGAACGAGGGCGGCCGCCGACGCCGCCATGGCGAGGGTGACGCCGACGATCATCCAGCCCGGCGTGCGCGTGTCGCGGATGACCACCGTCTGCGGCTGGGGCGGGTTCTGCGCCAGCCGGGCCAGGGCCTTCAGCGTGGCGCGCAGCTCCTCCAGGGCGTCGCGGACCTGGGCCTGGGGCCCCAGTTCGCGGCGGATCCACTGCTCGACCACCGGCCGCGCCGCCTCCCACAGGTCGTGGTCCGGATTCAGCCGCCGGGCCACGCCCTCGACCGAGACCATGGTCTTCTGCAGCAGGATCAGCTCGGGCCGCAGGTGCATGTCGAACAGGGCGGTTATCTCGAACAGCTGGCCCAGCAACCGGCCCATCGACACCTGCGACGCCGCCTTGCCGATCACGGGCTCGCCGACGGCGCGCAGGGCCTGGGCGAAGGCCTCGACCGAATGTTCGGGCGGCACGTATCCCGCCTCGAAATGGACGCGGCTGATGCGGTCGTAGTCGCGGCTCAGGAAACCCCAGAGAATCTCGGCGAGGTAGCGGCGCTCGCCGTGCCCCAGCCGGCCGACGATGCCGAAGTCGATGGCGGTCAGCTCGGCCGGCGCGTGGCAGAACAGATTGCCCTCGTGCAGGTCGGCGTGGAAGGTGCCGTAGTCCAGCGCCTGGGTCAGGAAGGCGCGCACCAGATTGTCGGCCAGACCATTGCGGTCCAGTCCCGGCTGTTCCGCCGCCGCCGGGTCGGTCATGGCCACGCCGGTCGCCCATTCGAGCGTCAGCACCCGTTTGCCGACCCCGTCCCAGACCACGGCGGGCGCGGTCATATGGCCCCCGCCGGACGCGCGGACCTTGTCCATGATGTCCTTCAGCTCGGAGGCGGCGGCGGCCTCGAGCCGCATGTCCAGCTCGAGCTGCAGGGCCCGGGCGATGGTCTCGACGAAGGCGGACGGTTCCAGCCGGCGCGCCAGCGGGACGAAACGGACGGCCAGGCGGGCGGCCAGTCGCATGGAGTCCAACCCCTGCGCCACGCGGCGTTCGACGCCGGGGCGCAGCACCTTGACCGCGACCTTGCGGCCGTCGGCCAGCCAGGCGGGATGCGCCTGGGCCAGCGACGCCGCGGCGACCGGAGGACCGAAATCGGTGAACAGGCTCTCCACGGAACGACCCAGCGAACGCTCGATCTCGCGCCGCGCCTGATCGACGGGGAAGGGTTCCAGCGCGTCCTTGAGGCGGCCCAGATCGCGGGCGAATTCGACGCCGAAGATGTCGGCGCGGGTGGCCAGGACCTGACCCAGTTTGATGGCCACGGGCCCAAGATGCTCGAAGGCCTTGCCCAGACGCTGGCCCGGACGGCCGTTGCGGCCTTCCTTGCCGGCGAAGGCGTGCAGCAGATGGGCCAGCCAGCGCACCCAGACCGGAAGAAGGTGCGTGATCTCGCGCGGGGCCAGGGCGTCGTGCCGGATCAGCACCCAGCCCCAGCCGAGCAGGCGCAGCCAGGCCTCGACCGGATGGCGCACCGGCACGGTCGCCGGCGGCGGCGGCGGGGTTGCGGGATCGATCCGGCTGGTCAGATCGCCCACCCGTGATGGATGGCGGCCACGCCGCCCGCCAGATTGGCGACCGTCACGCGGCTGAACCCGGCGGCCTCGATCATGGATTTGAACGTCGCCTGATCCGGGAAGCGGCGGATGCTCTCGACCAGATACTGGTAGCTGTCGCGGTCGCCGGCCACCCAGCCGCCGATGCGCGGAATGGCGTGAAAGGACCAGGCGTCATAGGCCGTGCGGATCGCCGAGGCGGTCGGCCGCGAAAACTCCAGGCACAGGAACCGGCCGCCGGGCTTCAGCACCCGCCGCGCCTCGCGCAGCGCCTGCGGGATGTCGGCCACGTTGCGGATGCCGAAGCTGATCGAATAGGCGTCGACCGAGGCGTCCGGCAGCGGCAGGGCCATGGCGTCGCCGACCGACCACGACATCTCGGGCTCGCCGCCCTTGTGCACGCCCGCCATGATCATCTCGGCGTTGTAGTCCAGCACGATGACCGAGGCGTCTTCCCCGCCGCGCCGCGTCTGGGCCGCCCGGGCCATCTTCGCATAGCGCCGGGCCATGTCGCCGGTGCCGCCCGCGACATCGAGGATGGTTTCGCCCGGACGCGGGTTCAGCTTCGCCGCCGCCGCATCCTTCCAGAGCCGGTGCACGCCCGCGCTCATCAGGTCGTTCATCAGGTCGTAGTTCGAGGCCACGCTGTCGAACACGCCGCGCACCAGCTGCACCTTCTCCTTCGCATCGACATCGCGAAAGCCGAAGGATGAGGTCTTGCCGGAAGAGGTCGTGTTTGAGGGTGGGGCCGTGTCGGTCATGCTGGCGGTCTAGCGCGTCGCCGCGCCGCCGTCACCGGGCCGCGTGGTCGCGGTGAGAGCGTCTGGTTCAGGCGCCGGCCCCCGGCTGGGGGCGGGGTACGCCGAGGTCCTTCATCAGGCCCCGCATCGCACGGTAGCAACCGCAGGCCGCGCCTTCGAGGGCGGGCCGGTCCGTAACCTCGACCCAGCCGCGGCCGCGACGGATCAGACCCTTGTCCTCCAGGTCGGCCCCGACCTCGGACACCGTGGCGCGGCGTACGCCCAGCATGCCGGCGATGTCGGCCTGGGTCAGGCGGAACCGGTCGCCGTCGGTGCGATCATGGATGGTCAGCAACCAGCGGGCCAGTCGTTCGTCCAGTCGGTGCTGGGCGTTGCAGGCGGCGGTCTGCTGCACCTGGGCGAACAGGCCTTCGGTGAATCTGGCCAGGGCGGTCCGCATGGATTCGCTCTTGTCCAGCGCGTCGGAGAAGACGTCGGACGGGCAACAGGCCGAGACGCCGTCGATCTGGGCGATGGCGCGGCTGGCGGCGCGGGCGTTCAGCGGGCCGCAGGTCACGCCGACCAGCCCCTCGCGGCCGATGGCGGCGGTTTCGATCATGCGATCGTCGTCCAGGATCGTCATCAGCGACACCACGCCGCTCATCGGGAACCAGACCTCCTCGACCGCCTCGCCGGCGTCATACAGCATCTGGCCCTGGGCGAAGGGGCGTTCATGGAGATGCGGCTCGATCCGCCTGCGATCCGCGGGCTCCAGCGCAGCGATCCACATATTGTCCATGGCAGGCTCCCGTTCCCTGAATAGCGACGCTCGGTAACGTCAAAGCTTCGCCGTGCGTTCCGCTGCTTGTGAGAGCCCCTCTGGCGGGATAGGGCGGAGGGGACGCGGAGGATGGCATGACGGACCGGATTGACGTTGCGGAAGCCCTCAAGGGCCTGCCCCTGTGGCGCGAGGACGCCGGAGACCGGCCCGCGATCGCGCGCACGCTGACGTTCGCCGATTTCAACGCCGCCTTCGGCTTCATGACCCGCGTGGCCTTGAAGGCGGACAAGGTCGATCACCATCCGGAATGGTCGAATGTCTACAACCGCGTCGAAATCCTGCTGACCACACACGACGCGGGCGGGGTCACGGCCAGGGACGTCGACATGGCCCGCTTCATCGACGAGACCGCGGCCGCGGCGGGAGCCCGGTGATGGCGGGCAGGGCGGGACGGGTCGCGGGCAAGCAGGCCCTGATCACCGGCGCCGCGGGCGGTCTGGGCGAGGCCATGGCCTGGATGCTGGCGCGCGAGGGCGCGAAGGTCGCCGTCACCGACGTCAATCTGCCGGGCGTCCGGGCCCTGGCCGACGCCATCAACGCCGAGGTCCCGGGCGCGGCCTTCGCCTTCGCCCACGACGTCACCGACGAGGCCGCATGGATCTCGGTCATCGATCAGGCGGCGGCGGCCATGGGCGGGCTGTCGATCCTGGTCAACAACGCCGGCATCGGCGGTGACCTCAAATTCGTCGAGACGGACACCCTGGAGAATTGGCGGCGCGTCCAGGCGGTCAACATCGAGTCCATCATGCTGGGCTGCAAGCACGCCATGCCGCACCTGCGGGCCTCGGCACCGTCGTCGATCGTCAACATCTCGTCGGTGGCGGGACTGGCCGCGGCGCCGGGCATGGGCGCCTATAACGCCACCAAGGCGGCGGTGTGGATGTACACCAAGACCATCGCCCTGGAGGCCGCCAAGGGCGACTGGAACGTGCGCTGCAACTCGGTGCATCCGGTCTTCATCAAGACGCCCATCCTCGACCCGTTCATCGCCATGGCCGGCGGCGACGAGGCCAAGGCGCACGAACGCCTCAGCCGCGGCATCCCGCTGAAGCGGATCGGCGAGCCGGACGACGTGGCGTATTGCGTCCTCTATCTGGCGGCCGACGAGAGCAAATTCGTCACCGGCGCCGAGTTCAAGATCGACGGCGGCATGCTGGCCCAGTGAGGCGGGTTCAGTCGAGCTTGTAAGCGGTGTGGCAGGCGTTGCAGCTCTGGCGCACCACGGCCGATTGGGCCGAGAAGGCCGCGGCGTCCTCGCCGGCCGCCAGTTCCGCCAGACGGTCGGCCGCGGCCGCGTAGTCGGCGGCCCTGGCTTCGAAGCCCGCGCGGTCGCTCCAGACCTCGGGTTTCGCCTTGGTGGGCACGCCCGCCTCGGCGCCGCTGCCGGCCGGGAACATGCCGGGCACGGCGTGGGCCCAGCGCGCCAGGGCGCGGGTGGCGAACCGCTGGGTCGACGGGGCCTGCCCGGCGTCGATCGCCGATTTCATGGCGCCCATGGCCACGCCCGACAACATCATCGCGCCCTGACGGCCCTGGATGACGCTTCCCGCGCCGTCGCCCTGGGCGTTGGCCGCGCCGCCCACGCACAACAGGCCCAGAACCGCCGCCGTGATCGATTTCCGCATCGTCGTTTCTCCCGCCAGGGCGAAGCTCCGTCGCCGGGCCGGCGGAGTCAATGACCCGGCCGCCCTCTCGACGGACGGCGCATTTCCGGCTTAGGTCCGGCCAACGAGGGAGAGGAACCCCAATGACCGACACACCCGCGAGCGCGCCCCCAGTTGGCGTCAAGCGTATCGAGCTGACGCTGCGCGCCCTGGTTCTGGGCTGCATCCTGGCGGTGATCTTCACCGCSGCGAACACCTATCTGGGTCTGAAGGTCGGGCTGACCTTCGCCTCGGCCATCCCGGCGGCGGTCATCTCCATGGCCATCCTGCGGATGTTCAAGACCTCGACCATCTGTGCGGTCATCTCCATGGCCATCCTGCGGATGTTCAAGACCTCGACCATCTGGGARAACATGACCGTCCAGACCGTGGCCTCGGTCGGCGGGGCCATGAGYTCGATCATCTTCGTSCTGCCMGGYCTGGTCATGGTCGGCTGGTGGCTGGAGTTCCCGTTCTGGGAGTCKGTGCTGATCTGCGTCTTCGGCGGCGTGCTGGGCGTGACCTTCTCCATCCCCCTGCGCCGGGCCCTCGTGGTCGAGGCCGGCCTGCCCTACCCCGAAGGGGTGGCCGCGGCGGAAGTCCTGACGGTCGGCTCGCGCGGAGCGGAACAGACCGAGAGCGCCGTGCGCGAGAACGCCTCCGGGCTGTGGGTGGTGATCACCGGCGCCGTGGTATCGGCCGGTTACGCCCTGCTTGTGGCGGGGCGGGTGTTCGCAGGCGAGGCTGCGCGGTTCATCAAGCTGCCGGCGAGCCTGGGCGGCGGAGCCACGGGCCTCGGCTTCGGCATGCAGTTCGCCCTGCTGGGCGCGGGGCACCTGATCGGCCTGAGCGTCGGCCTGGCCCAGCTGTTCGGCCTGATCCTCGCCTGGGGTATCGCCGTGCCGATCCTGACCTCGCCGGACACCATCGCCTGGCTGACGGCCAACGGCATCCCCTCGATCGCGACGACCCTGCCCGCAGGGGCGGGCGCCGAGGAACTGGCCGGCACCGTCTGGAGTCGGGAAGTCCGCTTCATGGGCGCCGGCGTCATCGGCGTGGCCGCCATCTGGACCCTGATCAAGCTGGCCGGCCCGCTGATCGGCGGCCTGACCTCCGCCCTCGCCGCCAATCGCCGCCGCCAGGGCGGCGAGGTGCTGGACCGGACCGAGCAGGATATCCCGATCAACATCGTCGCCGGCCTGTCGGTGGCCTGCCTGATCGGGATCGGCTTCATCCTCGCCTGGTTCGCCCAGGGCAATCCGACGCTGGCGGGCTCGACCGCCCTGCTGGTCGGCGGCGGCCTGATCTATGTGGTCTTCATCGGCTTCGCCGTGGCCGCCATCTGCGGCTACATGGCCGGGCTGATCGGCTCGTCGAACAGTCCGGTGTCGGGCGTGGGCATCCTCGCCGTGGTGATCGCCTCGGTGTTGATGCTGGGCGTGCTGGCGCTGGCCGGTCTGCCGGCCGACCCGTCGGTGGTGGCCTTCGCCCTGATCGTCACGGCGGTTGTCTTCGCCGTGGCCGTCATCGCCAACGACAACCTGCAGGACCTCAAGACCGGCCAACTCGTCCACGCCACGCCATGGCGGCAGCAGACGGCCCTGATCGTCGGCGTGATCGCCGGCGCTATCGTCATCCCGCTGATCCTGAACCTGCTGAACAAGGCCTTCGGTTTCGAGGGCGGACCGGTCGGGATCGCCGACGAACCGCTGGCGGCTCCTCAGGCGACGCTGATCTCGGCGCTGGCGCGCGGGGTGATCGGCGGCGACCTGCGCTGGGACCTGATCGGCCTCGGCGCCGTCATCGGCGTGGTCATCATCGTGCTGGACGCCGTGCTCAGCGGTGCGACGAAAGGGAAGATGAAACTGCCGCCGCTGGCCGTGGGGATCGGCTTCTATCTGCCGGCCGCCGTGACCACCATGCTGGTGATCGGCGCGGTCTGCGGCTGGATCTACGACAAGGCGATCAAGAACACCCGGTTCGCCGATGTCGGCCGCCGCATGGGCGTGCTGCTGGCGTCCGGCCTGATCGTGGGCGAGAGCCTGTTCCTGGTCATGACGGCGGGGGTGATCGTCTCGACCGGCAACGACGCGCCCTTCGCCATGCTGCCCGAAGGCTCGGCCTGGCCGGCCATGCTGGCAGGGATCGCGGCCTTCGGAGTGCTGACGGTGATGCTGTACGGCTGGGTGCGGAGTCAGTCGGCGAAGGTCTGATCGCCTTCGCGCCGCCCTTTTCCTGAGGCATAGAGCCGCCGTTACGCCGGTGCGTGTTCGTCATGCACTGGCGTTTCCGCGTGCGTCCCTGTAAGAGGCGCGCGCTCCCCGCACCGTCGCCTGAACCCAGCGGCCGCCCCAACGTTTCGACCGGGCCGGCCGCCTTGCACGTCTGATAGTCAAATGAATCTGCGCAACGTCGCCATCATCGCCCACGTCGACCACGGCAAGACCACGCTGGTGGACCAGCTTCTGGCCCAGTCGGGCGTGTTCCGAGCCAATGAGGCCCAGTCCGAGCGGGCGATGGACTCCAACGACCAGGAAAAGGAACGCGGGATCACCATCCTGGCCAAATGCACCTCGGTGCTGTGGCACGGCGAGACGGGCGACACCCGCATCAACATCATCGACACCCCCGGCCACGCCGACTTCGGCGGCGAGGTCGAGCGCATTCTGGGCATGGTGGACGGCTGCGTCCTGCTGGTCGATGCTGAAGAGGGCGTCATGCCCCAGACCAAATTTGTGCTGACCAAGGCGCTGAAGATGGGCCTCAAGCCGATCCTGTGCATCAACAAGGTCGACCGGCCCCACGCTGATCCCGACAAGGTTCACAACGCCGCCTTCGACCTGTTCGCCGCCATCGGCGCCACCGACGAGCAGCTGGACTTCCCGCACATCTACGCCTCCGGCCGGGCCGGCTGGGCGACGATGGATCTGAACCAGCCCAGCGACAATCTGAACGCCCTGTTCGAACTGATCGTCAAGCACGTGCCGGAGCCCAAGGTCGTCGAGAATAAGGACAAGCCGTTCCAGATCCTGAACGTGCTGATCGAGAGCGACCCCTTCCTCGGCCGCCTGCTGACCGGCCGCATCGAGAGCGGCAAGGCCGTTCCGGGCATGTCGATCAAGGCCCTGTCGCGCGACGGCAAGACCATCGAACAGGGCCGGATCACCAAGGTGCTGGCCTTCCGCGGCCTGAAGCGCCAGCCGGTCGACGAGGCCGAGGCGGGCGACATCGTCGCCATCGCCGGCATGTCCAAGGCCACCGTGGCCGACACCCTGTGCGCCCTGGAAGTGACCGAGGCCCTGCCGGCCCAGCCGATCGATCCCCCGACCATCTCCATGACCGTCTCGGTCAACGACAGCCCGCTGGCCGGCCGCGAGGGCGACAAGGTCCAGTCGCGTGTCATCCGTGACCGCCTGCTGAAGGAGGCCGAGGCCAATGTCGCCATCCGCGTCACCGAGACCGGCGGCAAGGACGCCTTCGAGGTCGCCGGCCGCGGCGAACTGCAGCTGGGCGTGCTGATCGAGAACATGCGCCGCGAAGGCTTTGAACTGTCGATCAGCCGTCCGCGCGTGGTCTATCAGACCGGCGAGAACGGCGAGCGGCTGGAGCCGATCGAGGACGTCGTCATCGACGTGGACGACGAATACACCGGCGTGGTCATCGAGAAGCTGTCGGCCCGCAAGGCCGAGCTCAAGGACATGGGCCCCTCGGGCGCCGGCAAGACCCGCCTGACGCTGAAGTCGCCGTCGCGTTCGCTGATCGGCTACCAGGGCGAATTCCTGACCGACACCCGCGGTTCGGGCGTGCTGAACCGCGTGTTCAGCCACTATGAGCCGCACAAGGGCGCCATAGACCCGCCTGACGCTGAAGTCGCCGTCGCGTTCGCTGATCGGCTACCAGGGCGAGTTCCTGACCGACACACGCGGTTCGGGCGTGCTGAACCGCGTGTTCAGCCACTATGAGCCGCACAAGGGCGCCAT
>NZ_LMFL01000051.1:0-16151 GCF_001426805.1 Brevundimonas sp. Root1423 | reverse complement strand
CCTGGATGGTGCGGCGGATCTCCTCGTCGCGGCCGATGACCGGATCGATCTTGCCGTCGCGGGCGGCCAGGGTCAGGTCGCGGGCGTAGCGTTTGAGGGCGTCATAGGCGTCCTCGGCCCCGGCGCTGTCGGCGGTCTTGCCCTTGCGGACGTCGGCGATGGCGGCGTCGAGCTTGTCGGGGGTCGCGCCGACGGATTTGAGCACCTCGGCGGCGACGCCGCCCTCGCGGGCGATGGCGGACAGCAGACGTTCGGTGGTGACGAAGGCGTCGCCGGCCTTTTTCGAGGCTTCCTCGGCGCTGGAGAAGACCCGGGCGGTGTCGCCGTCGAGATAGATCTGGCCCGAGCCGCCGGTGACCTGGGCCCGCTTCTTGAGCGCCGTTTCGGTCGCGGCCTCGGCCCTGGCCGCGTCGCCGCCGGCGGCGGTGATCAGGTTGCGGGCGAGGCCGTCGCGCTCTTCCAGCAGCACCTTGAGCAGATGTTCGGGGGCGAACTGCTGGTGGCGGCGGGCCAGGGCCAGCGACTGGGCGGACTGGACCGCCTGTTTGGCGCGGTCGGAGTAGAGGTCGAGATTCACGGCGGCTCCCCTGATCAGGCGGACTGTGCGCTCAAGCACGCCCTTTCAGGAAGCGACGCCTTGAGATGGCGCAAATCTGGGTGTGGCGATCCCGCCACACAAGGGGCCAGGACGGGACCGCCTCCCCGACGCCGTCAGTTGCCGGTGGTCGGGGCCGTGAAGTCGAACTGTTCCGGCGGCCGCCGCTGGCCCGAGCCGAAGGTCCAGGTCAGGCCGACATAGGCCGCGCGCCCGCCGAAGGTCTGGCTGGTGCGGTCGCTGAAGGTCGGCGTCTCGAGGGTGGTGGTCGAGCCGAACTGGTCGAAGAGGTCGCGCACGGTGGCCTGGAAGGACCAGTCCTTGTTGAGCTTCCGCCGGTAGCCGAGGTTGACCAGGGTGGCCTGCTCGCGCACGCCCTGGGCCAGCAGCTGATCTCCCGTCCAGATGCCGGACACCTGCAGGAAGTCGACCTCGGTCGGCTGCCAGTTCAACGTCAGGCGGCCGCCGACGCTCTCGCCCTCGCGGTCGACGGCGCCGGGAATGCCCGAGGCGTCGATCGCCTGGCGCCAGGCGTTGACGCTGGCGTTGTAGCGCAGGGTCGGGTGCAGCGCGCCGTTGGCGACCAGTTCGAGGCCGGTGAAGGTGCTGGAGCCCAGGTTTTCGGGCCGGGTCAGGAAGATGCCGCCAGGCAGTTCGCTGGTCACCTGGGTGAAGGCGTCGGTGGTGTCGCGATAGTAGAGGGTGGCCTGGTAGAAGGTCTGCTGGACGCGCTTCTGCCACATCACCTCGAAGGAGTCGGTCTCCTGGGGCAGCAGGTCGGGGTTGCCGGAGCGGTAGTTGAGGTTGTCCTGGTAGGTCAGGAAGGGGTTCAGGTCCTGGGGGCCGGGCCGCTGGATGCGGCGGCTGTAGCTGCCGCGCAGGGTCTCGCCCTCGCGCAGGGTGTACTGCAGGTGGCCGGTCGGATAGGCGCGGAAATAGGCGTTGGACGACTGGATGCCGGTGGTGACCTGGTCGAGGTCGATATCGGCCTGTTCCAGCCGCAGGCCGAACTGGGCCGACAGCTTCTCGCTGAACGGCCGCTCCCAGGTGGCGTAGAGGGCGTGCACCGCCTGGTCGACGTGGAACTCGTTGGAGACGATGGGATCGCGGACCAGGGCCGCCGGCGAAGGGCCGCGGGCGACGAAATTGTCGAGCTCCAGATTGACCGCCTGCAGCTCATAGCCGAGGCGCAGCCGGCCGCCGTCGGCCAGGGGGCGGACATAGGCGCTGGTGACCCCGATCTGGTTCTGGCGGTTGCGGTTGTCGATGGTCTCGAAGGCGCGGGGCGCGGCCGGGATGCGCTGATCGACCTCGGTGTCGAAGCCGAAGGTGAAGCGGTTGCGGTCGAACCGGACCTCGTTGGACCATTCATGGCCCTGATCGTTGAAGCGGCGCAGCAGCCGCGCCGAACCGCCCGAGAACTGGCCGGCGAAGCCGCCGCGCGAGTTGCGGGTGTAGGCCGTGGCCAGGCCCCCGCCGGCGGCGTCCGCCTCATAGAGGTCGACCGCGTCGGCCAGGCTGTCGACGTCGACATGGCGGACGTCGCCGGTCAGCTGGGTCTTGTCGTCGAGATTGTGCTCGACCGCCAGCCGCACGAAGATGTTGTCGTTGTCGCCCTCGATGTTCTGGGACTGGCGCGCCTCGAGGAACTGGCCCGAACCGGCGTCGAAGCGTTCGCGGACGCGCTCCACCTGCTGCAGGAAGAGGTCGTGGCGCACGCCGAGGTCGGCCGACAGGGTCGTCTTTCCGATCACCTGGGCGATGCTGCCGCCGAAATTGTAGCGCCCGTTGTCGCCGATATTGGCCCTGAGCGAACCGGTGGTCGTATTCCCCGGGCGCGGGGCGTTGGGCCTGGAGATGAGGTTGATCACGCCGCCGGACCCCTCGGGGCTGTAGGCGGCCGAGGGGTTGGTCATCACCTCGATGCGGGCGTACTGGCTGGCCGGAATCTGCTGGATCAGCTGGCCGCGGCTGGGGCCGTTGAACTGGGTCGAGGGCCGGCCGTCGACCAGGATGGTCACATTCGCGTCGCCGCGCAGACTGACGTTCCCGTCGGGATCGACCTCGACCGAGGGCACGTTGCGCAGGGCTTCGGCCAGGGTTCCGGTCGCGGCCTGCAGGTCGTTCGCGAGGCTGTAGCTGACGGAGTCGATCGAGGTGCGGACCTCGTTCGGCTGGGCGGTGACGACCACGTCGTCGAGCGCCGCCGCGTCTTCGGACTCTTCAGCGTCCTCGGCCGGAGCCTCTTCCTGCGGAGCGGCCGCGGCCGGCGGCGGAGTCTGCGCCGGAGCCGGGCGCGCGGGAGCCGGCGTCTGGGCGAAGGCCGCGCCCGACGAGGTCGCCAGGGCTGTGCCGACAAGCAGCAGGAACCGGATTGAAGTCATGAGGTGCGCCCCCTGCGCGTGGTCGGGCGGTGCGGCCCGTCAAGTTTCCTTTCCATATCGTCCGGCCGGGGCTCGAGCGAGTTACATCTTCTTCATGACGTGGCCTTCAGAACCAGCCACCTTTCCGCCGCAGATTGCCGGTCGTCCCGGGCCGGGAAGACCGGCGTTCCGTCTCTGGTCTTCCCGCCGGGCAGGCGATAGTTCGAGCGACAGACCTTCGTGGTCACCGGAGCGACCCTCTTGATCTCCCACGCCGCCTGGCCGGTCGATCCCGGCGTCATCCTTCCCTTCCTCGTGGCCGTCGCCCTGATCGAGCTGACGCCAGGGCCGAACATGGGGTGGCTGGCGCTGGTGTCGCTGGCGCGCGGGCGACTGGCCGGGTTCGCCGCCGTGGCGGGGGTGACGGTCGGGCTGGCGATCTGGATGCTGGCCGCCGCCTTCGGCCTGACCCAGGCGCTGGTGATCTGGCCGCCGCTGTTCCAGTTGATCCGCTGGGCCGGGGTGGTCTTCCTGCTGTGGCTGGCGTGGGAGGCCTGGCGCGGCGACGGCGACCCGGCGGCCGGCGACGGGGACGAGCACCGGACGGTGCGCGGCCTGTTCCTGCGCGGCCTGACGGGCAATCTGCTGAACCCCAAGGCGGCGGTCTTCTATGTCGCCCTGCTGCCGACCTTCATGCGCCCGGACCACGGCTCGCCGCTGGCGCAGGCGCTGACCCTCGGCGGGCTGCATCTGCTCGTGGCGGCGGCGGTTCATTCGTTGATCGTGCTGGGCGCGGCCCGCGCCGGCGGCCTGGTGGTGACGCGGATGCAGGGGCCGGTGCTGCGCGCCGTGATGGCCGGGGGCATCGCCGTCGTGGCCGTGTGGATGGCCTGGGAGACGCGGCGCTGAGGCGGCGATGGACAGGGTCCGCGCGGGCGGGCTAGCGTCCGCGCCGGGTTCCCCGGGAGTCGCCTGCATGTCCATCCGCCTCACGCGCCGCGCCGCGCTGATTTCATCCGTGGCCGGAGCGGCCGTCCTGCCGTCGCGGGGCTGGGCCCGGGCGGCCAACGACAGCGCGACGCTGGCGGACCAGGTCGACGCCTATGTGAAGCGGGTCATGGCGGCCTTTCCGGATCAGCCGGCGGTGTCGGTGGCGCTGGTCAAGGACGGCGAGGCGGCGCTGACCCGCGGCTACGGCGTGCGGGCCATCGGCGGGGCGGCGGTCGACGAACACACCCTGTTCGCCATCGCCTCCAACACCAAGGCGGTGACCTGCGCCGCCCTGGCCATGCTGATCGACGAGGGCAAGGTCGCGTGGGACGAGCCGGTGCGGACGTATCTGCCAGGGTTCAGCCTGTCGAAGCCCGAACTGAACGCCATGGTCACGGTGCGCGATCTGGTCAGCCACCGGATCGGCTTCGGGCTGGGCGCCGGGGACCTGCTGTTCTGGCCCAACAGCGACCGGACGCGGGCCGAGATCATGGCCGCCGTGCCGCATGTGCCGATCGAGGACAGCTTCCGCACCACCTACCACTACTGCAACCTGATGTTCGTGGTGGCGGGCGAGGTGGTGGCGGCGGCCTCGGGCATGGCGTGGGAGGATTTCGTCCAGACCCGGATTCTGGACCGGCTGGGCATGAGCGAGACCCTGCCGCTGATGACCGCCGCCGACCCGGCGAAGTCGGCCCTGCCGCACGGCCGGCTGGGGCCGCCGCTGCGCTACCAGGGCGAGATGCAGACCATCGGCCGGTCGATCCAGGAGGTGTGGAACTGGTCCTCGGCGGGGGCCGCGGGCGGCTTCGTCACCACCCCGGTCGACTGGGCCAAATGGATCGCGGTGCAGCTGGCGCGCGGGGCCCTGCCGGACGGGACGCGGCTGTATTCGGAAGCCCGCGCCAACGAGATGTGGCGGCCCAACATCATCATCTCCAGCTCGGCGGGGCCGACGGAGACCCTGCCGGGGCGGGCCATCGCCTCGACCTATGCGACCGGCTGGCAGGTGCAGGACTATCGCGGCGAGCGGATGATCACCCACGGCGGAGGAGCGCCCGGCTATGTCTCGGGCACGGTGCTGATCCCCGGACGGAACGCGGGCTTCTCGTATTTCACCAATGCCGAGGAGAGCTTCCTGACCCGGGCGCTGCGCAGCGGGATCACCGACATCGTCATGGGCAAGGCGGATTTCGACTGGGTCGCCGACGGCGTGCGTCTGCGGGCCGAGGGCGATGCCAGATCCGTTGCGGCCGCCGCCGAAATCGACGCCAGACAGGCCGCGGGCGCGCCGCCGTCCCTGCCGCTGGCGGCCTATGCCGGCACGTGGCGCGATCCCTGGTACGGCGACATCACCATCGAGGCGCGGGACGTGGTGTTGTGGCTGACCTTCAGCCGCACCCCGGCGTTGCAGGGCCCGCTGGAGCCGTATGACGGCGACACCCTGAGAACGCGTTTCACGGACCGGCGCGAGGAGGACGTCTTCATCACCTTCACCCTCGAGAACGGACGGCCGGTCTCGGCGACGATGAAGGCGGTCAGTCCGGACGCGGACTTCTCGTACGACTACCAGGACCTGCGTCTGACCAGGGTCTGAGGGCGCGCGGGCGCCGGAACTATCGGCGCGCGGGGACCGTTGTCCCCGCGCGTGCCGGGCGGGGGCCCGGGGCGGGAGGGGCGTGAATGACGGGCATGGAGGGCGCCGCGACGACCCACGACGACGCTCGCTACCGGCTGCTGGTCAACGCCATCACCGACTACGCCATCTACATGCTGGATCCCGACGGCCGCGTGGTCAGCTGGAACGCCGGCGCCGAGCGGTTCAAGGGCTATACCCCGGGCGAGATCATCGGCGATCATTTCTCGCGCTTCTATACGCCGGAAGACCAGGCCGCGGGCGTGCCCGCCAGGGCGCTGGGCGAGGCCGCGACCGAGGGGCGGTTCGAGCAGGAGGGCTGGCGGGTCCGCAAGGACGGCAGCCGGTTCTGGGCCCACGTCGTCATCGACCCGATCCGGTCCCCCGAAGGGCCGCTGATCGGCTTCGCCAAGATCACGCGGGACCTGACCGAGCGGAAACTGGCCGCCGAGACCCTGCGCAAGAGCGAGGAGGAATTCCGCCTGCTGGTGCAGGGCGTCGTCGACTACGCCATCTACATGCTGGACGGCGAGGGGCGGGTCACGACCTGGAACCTCGGCGCGCAGAGGATCAAGGGCTATCGGCCCGAGGAGATCATCGGCAGCCATTTCTCGACCTTCTACACCGAGGAGGACCGGAGCGCCGGCGCGCCCGCCGAGGCGCTGGCCGTCGCCACGAGCGAGGGGCGGTTCGAGACCGAGGCCTGGCGGGTCCGCAAGGACGGCTCGCGCTTCCGGGCCCATGTCGTCATCGACGCGATCCGCGACGACGACGGCGCGCTGCTGGGGTTCGCCAAGGTCACGCGCGACGTGACGGAGCGGCTGGAGGCGCAACGGGCGCTGGAGAGCGCCAGGGAGGCCCTGTTCCAGTCCCAGAAGATCGAGGCCATCGGCCAGCTGACCGGCGGCATCGCCCACGACTTCAACAATCTGCTGATGGCCGTGCTGGGAAGCCTGGAGCTGGTGCGCAAGCGCCTAGACTACGATCCGCGGATCACCCCCCTGCTCGAGAACGCCATCCAGGGCGCCGAGCGCGGCGCGGTCCTGACCCAACGAATGCTGTCGTTCGCCCGCAAGCAGGAACTGACCTTCGTGGCGGTGGATATTCCGTCGCTGGTCCGGGGCATGTCCGAATTCATCGCGCGCACCATCGGTCCGAGCATCGACGTCTCGGTGCGGTTTCCGCCGGGGCTGCCGCGGGTGCACACCGATCCGTACCAGCTGGAAGCCGCGATCCTCAACCTGGTCGTCAACGCCCGGGACGCGATGCCGCAAGGCGGGAAGATCACCATCAGCGCCCGGACTGACGCGAGCGCCGACGCGCCCCGGGCGGAGTCGGGCGCGGCCGGCTTCGTGCGGATCAGCGTCCAGGATACGGGCGGGGGGATGGACGATGAGACGCTGCAACGCGCCACCGAGCCCTTCTTCACCACCAAGGGCGCGGGCAAGGGCACCGGTCTGGGCCTGTCGATGGTTCATGGGCTGGCCGAGCAGTCGGGCGGCCGCCTGGGTCTGGTCAGCCGCGCGGGCGAGGGCCTGACCGCCCATATCTGGCTGCCTGTCGCCGGGGCGGGCCAGGACGGAGCGGCGCCGGACAGCGGGCCGTCAGCCGCGTCAGGGCGCCGGGGTCTGCTGATCCTCGCCGTGGATGACGACCCGCTGGTTCTGATCAACACCGTCGCCATGCTGGAGGACCTCGGTCACACGGTGATCGGGGCGGCGTCGGCGACGGAGGGCCTGGAGGCGGCCCGCGCGCACGCGGCGCTCGATCTGGTCATCACCGACGAGGTCATGCCGAGGATGAGCGGCTCGCAGATGGCGGCCGAGATTCTCGGGTCGAGGCCCGACCTGCCCATCGGCGTCGCCACCGGCTACGCCGACATGGCGGATCGCGGCAGCCGGCTGAGCCTGGGCCTGCCGCGGCTGGCCAAGCCGTTCACCCAGGACGCCCTGGCGAGCTTCGTCGATCAGCTGATGCTGGCCGTCGCCGTGGCGGACCCGGCCTCCTGAGGGAGCCGGTCGCGGCTATTCGGTCTGGCGGCGCGAGACCCGGCCGGCCTCGAGCACGGGCATGCCGGCCTCGGTGGGGATGTAGATGGTCTCGCGGCCGGCCTTGCCCGCCGTTTCCTTGAGCATGTCGATATAGGCCCAGCGCAGGTAGTTGTCCGGGCCGCCGAGGCTTTCCGCCATGATGCGGTTGGCCTCGTTGGTGCCGCGGGCGCGGGCGACCTCGGCCTGGGCGGTCAGCTGGGCCGAGTCGAGCGCGGCCTGGGCCTCCAGCACGCGGATGCGCCGGTCCTGCACGGCCTGCTCATAGGCCGCCTTGCCCTGCATCTGCTTGGCATAGACGTTGTAGGTCGGCATGCCGACCAGGGCGATGGCGGCGACGATGACGACGGCGATGATCGCCCCGATGGTGATGCTGGAACCGCGCATGAAGACCCCCTGACAGTCCGCGGACCGGTCCGCGTGCACGAGAGTCGTCGCGGGCGGTCCGGGGGTCAAGCGCGGTCAGCGGGTCAGTTCGAGAATCTCGAGCTTGGAGTCGACCTTGGGCCACGGGATGACGAGGCGCCAGCGGTTCGAGCCGATGCGCTCGAAGACGCCGACCTGGTCGCGGACGGTCTGTTCGCCGTAGCGGGGGAAGGTCGTCTCATCCATGCCCCAGGCCTGGGCGCCGACGAAGACGAGGCGACGATCCGTGTCCGGATAAAGCAGGCCGCGGGTGCGCTGCGATCCGGTGGTCTTGGTCAGGACCAGATCGCCGCCGGGGGTCAGTTCTATGGCGCAGCGGAACCAGGGATATTCAAGGTATCCGGGTCCGCCGGGGTTGTTGGTCCCGAGCTTGATGGTGCGGCAGCGGTACGGTCCCGGCGCAGGCTGGAGGCGGCCGGTCTGTCCGGCGTTGGGATCGACCAGCGGGCCGAGCGCCTCGACCTGGGCGGCGAAGCCCTTGTCCTCGGCCTCGGCGCGGCCGAGACGCCAGGCCTGGTCGAGACGGCCGAGGGCCGAGGCGTCGGCGGCGGAAGCGACGCGACGCCAGTCGGCGGCTCCACCCTGTTCGCCGTCGGCCGGCGGCGCGGAGGGCCGGCCGGGGCCAGGCGTTTCACCCGGGGACGGGACCGCCCGGCCCGTGGCGGGGGAAGGCGCCGCCGTCGAGGGTGCGGCGGGATCGCCGGCGGGCGCCGAACCGTCCCCGCAGGCGGCGAGCAGGGCTGCGAGCGAGGCGACGGCGACGAGGGTTCGCATGAGGCATTCCTTGGCGGCTGAACCGTGGAAACGGTCGCGGCCTGAAGGAGTTTCAGCCGCCTTCGGACGATCGCGGATCCAGCAGCACGCCGGCGACCGTGGCGGCCAGCAGGCGCGGCGCCAGGGGCAGGCGCGCGACCTTGCCCAGCACATGGTCGCGGACCCAGGGCAGGAGCCGGCCGTCGGCCTGGTAGAAGGGGGTGAAGCCGAGGCTGAGCGCCTGATACAGCCGCACATGCCAGCGGCGGGCGCGGGCGTAGGCGTCGAGCGCCGTCGGCAGGTCGCGATGGCGGACCAGGGCGTCGGCGAGGGCCTGGGCGTCCAGCAGGCCCATGTTCACCCCCTGGCCGAGCTGGGGGCTGGTGGAATGGGCGGCGTCGCCCAGCACGGCCAGCCGGTCCTCCACGGGGCGGCCCAGGGTCTGGTGGCCATAGGAGGCCAGGGTCATCTGCTCGCGATCGGTGATGGCGTCCATGACGGGCGCCAGCTCGGGCCACAGGCGCAGACAGTGGTCCTTCCAGCTCTCCAGCCCGAGCGCGTGCCAGTCGGGCCAGATCTCGGTCTTCAGGCTCCAGAAGAAGGTCGCCAGCGGCGCGCCCGGCGCGCCGGGGAGGACGCCGCAGGGCAGGACGCCGAGCATGCGGCTGGCGCCCAGATAGACCTGTTCGAGCGCCGTCGGATCGAACGGCGCGCCGGGCCAGGGGACGGTGGTCCAGAGGGCGCCCCAGGCGAGGTCGCGGCGCTCCGCGCCCATGCCGGCGGCGATGGCCGAGCGGGCGCCGGACGCATCGATGACGAGATTGAACGGGGCGCTGCGGCGGCCGCCGCTGTCGATCAGACGGCCCGCGTCGGCGCGGACGATCTCGCGGTCCGTCTCGAAGTCGACGCCGGCCTCGACGCAGGCCTCGTACAGGATGGCGAACATGGCGGCGCGGTGGATGCCGATGGCCGGGCGTGGATGCTTCAGGTCGCTGTAGCGGACGTCCAGGACCACGCGGCCGCGGCGGGCCTCGCGGCCGAAAATATGGTCGATGCGCTGGCCGCAGGCTTCGACCTCGGGGGTCAGGCCCAGCCGGTCCAGCACGTGCAGGCCTGTGGGCTGGAGCATGAAGCCGGCGCCCAGGGGCCGGGGCGTCGCGAACCGCTCGTGGACCATGACGCGCCGTCCCTGCCGGGCCAGCATCAGGGCGACGGCGAGGCCGGCGGGCCCGGCGCCGACGACGGCGATGTCGGCGACGCGCGCCCGCCGCGGCGGCGGCGGGATGTCGAGCGCCGCCTCCCTGACGAGCTGCGGTCGTCGGCCCTTCGGGACCGTGGTCGCCGCGGCCGGTCTGGCCCGCGACTTGCGGGGTTTGGGGGCCGGCCTGTCCGTCACGCGGGGACGAGTTCGATCACGTCGAGGTTCGACTCGGCCCGGGGCCAGGGCAGGACCAGCCGCCAGCGGCGGTCGCCGATCCGCTCCAGCACGGCGATCAGGTCGCGGTCGGGACGCTGGCCGTAGGAGTTGGCGGCGGGCTCCTCGGCCAGGGCGAGGGAACCGAGCAGGATCATCTGGCGGTCGTTCTCGGGGAACAGCAGTCCGCCCGGGCGCTGGCTGCCGGTCAGTTTGGAGAATTTCAGGCCGCGCGGCGTGCGTTCGATGCGGCAGGCGAACCAGCCGTAGACGACATAGCCGAGCCCCTGCTCGCCCCCCTGCGAGCCCAGTTTGACCGTGCGGCAGCGGTAGTCGCCCGGCGGCGGGGCCACGGGCGCGCGGCGGATGTCGGGGTCGATCAGATCGCCGAGGGCGCGCAGGTCGCCCGAGCCGGCCTGGCGGCGGGCCTGCTGCAGGGCCAGGGACCAGGCGGCGTCGCGGCGCGCGTAGCGGTCGCGGTCGGCCGCGGTGACGACGCCGCGCCAGTCGCGCAGGGCGGCGCCCGAGCCGCCTGGCGGCGGCGGAGGCGGCGGGGCGCTGGCGCAGGCGGCGAGGATCAGCGTCGCGAGGGCGATCAGGGCCGGGGATCGCGACAGGCGGGACATGGGCGCTCCGGTCAGGTTCGGGCGCTCTTTGGGCCAGTCCGCGGCGGCTGCGTCAAGCGCGCCGGCGCCGCGGGCGGACCCTCAGTCCTCGGCGGGAGCCTCGACCTTGCGGCGCGGGGCGCGGCGCTTGGGCGCGGCGGGCTCGTCGGCGGCGTCGGCTTCGACCGGCGCGGGGGCCGAGGGGGCCGGAGCCGTCGAGCGGGTCAGGAAGCCGGGCAGGGCCGAGGGACCGTCGTCGGTCGCCACGCCGGCGTCGCGGCGCGGGCGGCGTTCGGGACGTTCGGCGCGGGCCGGGCGTTCGGCCGGCTCGGGACGGTCCGCGCGTTCGGGGGTTTCGGCGCGGGCCTCCGAGGTCTCGTCGGAAGCCGGGGCGTCTCCTTCGGCGCGCTCGCCGCCTTCGCGGTCGAAGCGGGCGCCGCGTTCGAGCTGGCGGCGCTCCCAGCGTTCGCGGCGGGTCTCGCGGCGGCTGCCGTCGGCGTTGGTGGTCGCCTCGCCCTCGGGGCGGGGCTCGCGGGGTTCGCGTTCGGGACGGGGCTCGCGCTCGGCGCGGGGCTGGTCGTCGCGGTCGCGCCATTCGCGGCGCGGCTGTTCGCCCTGACGGTCGCCGGAGCCGCCGTTCTGGCGCTCCTCGTTCTCGCGCTGGCGGGCCTCGATCTGGGCGATGCGGTCGGCCTCGACCTTTTCGGCGGCCATGATGGCGGCGGCCTGGGCGCCGGTCTCGTCCTCGAAGTCGATGTCGAAGCCCTGGCCGGCCAGTTCGCGCTGGGCGATCTCGGAGACGGGGCGCGAGGGCTGCAGGGCGCGCAGGACGCGGAAATAGTGTTCGGCGTGCTGGGTGTAGTTCTCGGCCAGCACCCGGTCGCCGGCGGCCGAGGCGTCGCGCGCCAGCTGCATGTAGCGTTCGTAGACGGTCTGGGCGTTGCCGCGGACCTTGATGTTCTCGGGGCCCTGGGAATCCCAGGACCGGTTCGGATTGGTGGCGTTGGCGTTGTTGTTGCCGCCGCCGCTGCTCCCGGGCTTTCTGTTGCGTCCGCGCTGACGCTTCATGCCCTTGAAATCTCTCATCGGACGCTCGTGCTTTGTATGAGGGACGGTCCGCGGCGGTGGCCGTGGGCGCTGTCCGTTTGGTCGTTCCGCTTCGTTCCGGGGCCAATCCCCGCTGACGATGTGATCGGAAATCCGTCGCCGCCCCGTGGTCCGCCGGGCGACCCGGCCCGACCGTCACTGCCCTGATGCGCGCATGAATGGGCCTGAACCGGTCCAAGGCGTGCGTTTTGGGTGGGAGACAGTCAGAGACTTAGCGCGAGCGGGGGCGGTTTCCAAGGCCTAGTTTTCGGACCGCCTACATCTTCGGGATCGGATTTGTCCTGGGGTCCGGCCCGTTGGTGACGACGCGGTCGCGGTCCGACAGGTCCTTGACGACGATGACTCCCTCGAATCCCGCCGCCTCGAACAGGGCCTTGACCTGCGGGCCCTGGTCCCAGCCGATCTCGACGGCGAAGATGCCGTCGGGACGCAGGATGCGGCGGATCTCGGGGGCCAGTTCGCGGTAGGCGACGAGGCCGTCGGGACCGCCGTCCAGCGCCAGCAGGGGGTCGTGGTCGCGCACCTCGGGGTCGAGGCCCGGGATGTCGTCCGAGGGGATGTAGGGCGGGTTGGACACCACCAGATCGAAGCTGTGATCGCCGAAGCCCGCAGCCCATTCGGTGCGCAGGAAGGTCGCCCGGTTGTCGAGCTCGAGGTTGGCGGCGTTCTCCTTCGCCACGGCCAGGGCCTCGGACGAGATGTCGGTGCCGACGCCGCGCGCCCCGGCCCGCTCGGCCAGGGTGGCCAGCAGGATGGCGCCCGAGCCGGTGCCGAGGTCGATCATCTCGAACGCCTGGTGCGGCGGATAGGCCAGCATGACGACGTCGAGGATGGCCTCGGTATCCGGTCGCGGGCTGAGGACGTCGGGGGTGACGTTCAGCATGATCTTCCAGAAGCCCTTCCTGCCGAGGATGCGCGACACGGGCTCGCGGCGCAGGCGGCGTTCGACGAAGGCGTCGAGGGCGGCCTGCTGCTCGGCGGTCACGGCGCGATAGGGGTCGGTGAGAATGTCGGTGCGGGTCGCGCCGGTGGCGGCTTCCAGCAGCAGGCGGGCGTCGATCGAGGGGCTGTCGATGCGGCCGGCCTTGAGCACGGCCGTGGCGGCCTTCCAGGCGGCGACCAGGGTCAGGGCGGGAGCGATGTCGGTCATGCGCTGGCATTGACGCGGCTTTGCGGGGATATCAAGCGCAGCGGCGCCGGAACGCGCGCCGGAGGGAGCCGTTGAGGCCGGGATGCGAAGACAATCGGGACACAAGGGCGGACCGGGCGGCGGGCTGGGCCCGTGGGGCATGATCGGGGCGATCATGGGCGGTCTGGCGGCCGGAGCGGGCGCCGCGCATCTGGTCTATTCGCGCGGACACAAATTCGGGCTGGAATTGAGGGCCCGCAGGCCCGAGCCGCTGCCGCCGCGCGCGCCGACGCCCGAGGAGTTCGACGCCAGGGAGCCGGGCCGCGGCCGGCTGGCGCAGCGCCCCGAGCATATTCCGCACAAGGGCTGGGTCGATATCTTCTGGCGGCTGGGCATGTCCTATTTCGGGGACCGGGTGGGCTTCCTCGCGGGGGGCGTGACCTTCTTCGTCATGCTGTCGCTGTTCCCTACCCTGGCGGCCTTCGTGACCGTCTACGGCCTGTTCGCCGATCCGACCGACGCCGCCGCGCGCGTGTCCTTCCTGTATTCGGTGATGCCGCCGGGGGTGGCGCAATTCCTGTCAGGCGAGATGCAGCGGCTGGCCGAGAACTCCAACACCCAGCTGACCTTTACCCTGATCTGGACCCTAGCCCTGTCGCTGTGGACCGCGAACGGCGCGATCAAGGTGCTCTTCTATGGGCTGAACGTCGCCTATCACGAGGTCGAGAAGCGCCACATCGTGAAATACAACCTGATGTGCATGGCCTTCACCGTCGGGGGGCTGGCTTCGATCATGGTCACGGCGGGCCTGATCGTGGGCGTGCCGCTGGCGCTGGGGCTGTTCGGCTGGGCGGCCGAATGGAGCTATCTGGCCCCCTTCCGCTGGCCCGCGCTGCTGCTGGTCTATGGCGCGGCCCTGACGCTGATCTACCGCCTCGGGCCCTGCCGGCAGAAGGCGCGCTGGCGCTGGCTGACGCCCGGCGCGATCTTCGCCGCCCTGTCGAGCCTGATCCTGTCGCTGGTGTTCAGCTGGTATCTGCAGACCTTCGTGCGCACGGCCTACTACGGGCCGCTGGCGGCGATGATGGGCTTCCTGCTTTGGACGTGGCTGAGCGTGCAGATCATCATCATGGGCGCCGAACTGAACGCCGAGATCGAGCACCAGACGGCCATCGACACCACCACGGGCGAACCGCTGGCGATCGGCGAGCGCGGCGCGGTGGTGGCGGATACCGTCGGGCCGAAGCGCGGCTCGCCGGCGGCGCTGGCGTTCACGCTGAAGCACGCCGAGGCCTTGTCAGACCGGCTTCTGAGGCGGCGGGCCCGCAAGGACCCGGAAAACCTTTAGCCGAACTCGGCCTCCAGATCGGCCAGACGCGCCGCCTGGTCCTCGGCGATCAGGGCGTTCAGCAGGGGGTCGATGTCGCCCTCGAGGATCTGCGGCAGGCTGTGCAGGGTCAGGCCGATGCGGTGGTCGGTCACGCGGCCCTGCGGGAAGTTGTAGGTGCGGATACGCTCCGAGCGGTCGCCCGAGCCGACCTGGGATTTGCGCGAGTCGGAGCGCGCGTCGTCCTTCATCTGGCGCTGCATGTCGTACAGGCGGACGCGCAGATTCTTCATCGCCTTGTCGCGGTTGACGTGCTGCGACTTCTCGGACGAGGTCACCACGATCCCCGACGGGAAGTGGGTGATGCGCACGGCGGAATCGGTCTTGTTGACGTGCTGGCCGCCCGAGCCGGAGGCGCGGAAGGTGTCGATGCGGATGTCCTTGTCCTGGATGTCGATCTCGACGTCCTCGACCTCGGGCAGGACGGCGACCGTGGCGGCCGAGGTGTGGATGCGCCCTTGGGCCTCGGTCGAGGGCACGCGCTGGACACGGTGGACGCCGCTTTCGAACTTCAGCCGGCCGAAGACGCCGTCGCCGGTGACGGTGGCGATGATCTCCTTGTAGCCGCCGGCGTCGCCCTCGGTGGCCGAGTCCAGCTCGACCTTCCAGCCGCGGTTGGCGGCGTAGCGCGAATACATGCGGAACAGGTCGCCGGCGAACAGGGCGGCCTCGTCGCCGCCGGTGCCGGCGCGGACCTCGAGCACGGCCGAGGCGTTCTCGTCGGCGTCGCGCGGGGCCAGCAGCAGGGCCACGTCGCGCTCCATCTCCGGCAGGCGCTCCTTCAGCGTCTGCAGCTCGTCCGCGGCCATTTCGGCCATCTCGGGATCGGCGGCCATGGCCTCCAGATCGGCCATCTCGGCCCGCGTTTTCGCCAGGGCCATGACCGCCTCGGCCACCGGCTTCATCTCGGCGTGTTCCTTCGACAGGCGCACGATCTCCTGCCCGTCGCTGGCCGCACCCATCCGCGCCTCCACCTGGTGGAAGCGGTCGAGCACCTGATCGAGCCGGGCCTGGGGCAGTCGCAAGGGGGAAAAGTCCTGAAATCCGAACGGGCGGGACGCATAGCCCAGTGCATCCCCGGCTGTCGAGGAAGGCGCCCCGGCGTGGTCGAGGCGGCGCTTCAGCGAGGGGGAGCGGCGGTCCGCCGGCCTCCCCGGCGTCGCGCCCTTCCGTCAGCGCATGCCTGCGCCGCGCCCCCTCCCCGTCGCTTCGCGACAGGGAGGAGACCGCAGGACGCTATTCGGAGCCGCGCGCSAGRTTGCGCAGCACATAGGGCATSACSCCSCCGGCCTTGAAGTAGTCCAKCTCGGTCTGGTTATCGATGCGGCAGCGGACCGGGAAGCGGGCCATCTTGCCGTCCGACGGGCGGAACAGCTCGACCCACAGGTCCTGACGCGGACGCAGCTTGCCGACATTCACGTCCGACAGGCCGCGGATGGTGACGATCTCCTCGCCGGTCAGGCCCAGACGCAGCCAGCCCTCCATCTTGAACTGCAGCGGCACGACGCCCATTCCGACCAGGTTGGAGCGGTGGATGCGTTCATAGCTCTCGCCGATCACCGCGCGCACGCCCAGCAGGCGSGTGCCCTTGGCCGCCCAGTCGCGCGACGAGCCSGTGCCGTATTCCTTGCCCGCGAACACGACCAGCGGCCGGCCCTCGGACTGGTAGCGCATGGCGGCGTCGTAGATCGACATCGG
>NZ_LMFL01000050.1:0-16365 GCF_001426805.1 Brevundimonas sp. Root1423 | reverse complement strand
AGCAACAAGGGCCGCCCTTTGGAGGCGGCGCCTTTGAAGCCCGCCCTTATGTCGAGGACGGTCCCAAAGGTCAACGTGAGACGCGGGGCAAGGGACGGTTTCGATTGAGGCGAAGGCGCGCTATCCAGACCCCATGAGCCCCTCCCCCGCCCCCATCGGCGTCGCCGTCTTCCCGGTCACGCCGCTGCAGCAGAACTGCACCCTTGTCTGGTGCCGCAAGACGATGAAGGCCGCGGTCATCGATCCGGGGGCCTCGGTCGACGCCCTGCTGGCCGCGGTGGCCAGCCAGGGACTGACGCTGGACGCCATCTGGATCACCCACGGCCACCTCGATCACGCCGGCGGCGCGGCGGAGATGCAGGAGAAGACCGGCCTCGACATCATCGGCCCCCACCCGGACGACCAGTTCTGGATCGACGGCATCCCCGCCCAGGGCCAGATGTACGGCCTGCCGGACGCCCGCAGCTTCACCCCGACCCGCTGGCTGGCCGACGGCGACGTGCTGACCCTGGGGGAGACGACCTGGGAGGTCTGGCACTGCCCGGGGCATACGCCGGGCCATGTCATCTTCTTCAACCGCGCCGCCCGGTTCGCCCAGGTCGGAGATGTCCTGTTCAAGGGCTCCATCGGCCGCACCGACTTCCCGCGCAGCGACCACGCCAGCCTGCTGAACGCGATCACGACGAAGCTCTGGCCGCTGGGCGACGATGTCGCCTTCGTTCCGGGGCACGGCCCGACCTCGACCTTCGGGGCCGAGCGCCGGACCAATCCGTTCGTCTCGGACGAGGCGATGCGCCGGGCGCCGATCGCGCGCCCGGCGTCCGGCCCGTCCTGATGCGCCTGTCCTGGCGCGCGGGCGGCTAGCGTGCGGCCAGAAGGCCGATCACCACGCCGATGCCGAGGGCGTAGAGGGTCGCCTTGACCGGCTCCGCCTCGACCGCCCCGCGCAAACGTTCGGCCCGGGCCCGGCCCCAGTCGCGCGCATGCCGTGCATCCTCGGGGATCGCCCGGTGCAGCGGCCGCGCGCCGAAACTCCGGGCCTCGTCCTCCGCCAGAATGGCGTCGGCCTGACGCTCCAGCGCGGCCGTGGTTTCGGCGGCGTCCTCGATGTCCTCGACGTTGGTCTGGCCGGTGTAGGTCTCGGTCATGGAAGGGCTCCTGCGGGCTGTGGGGGGTAAGCCGGTCAAACCGCCGCCAGGGGACCGGGTTCCGGGCAAAACGCGGCCCTCCCGAAACGTGATTGAACAGCTTCCTGCCGCGGGACGTTTCCTCTCCAGCAAGGAGACCCCGATGACCTATATCGAGCCAGACAGCCCGGGCGGCCAGCCCGAGATCATGCCGCCGGAAACGCCGGGGCCGGACATGGATCCGGGCGCCGCTCCGGAGGAAATGCCGCAACAGGATGTTCCCGGCGGCGAGCCGGGTGACGCCCGTCCCTATGGCGGGTGATGACGCAAACCCTGTGATTCGTTCGCAATTCCGTGACCGGGACGCCGGAACCGGACGCGGACGGGAGGGTTCAGTCCAGCAACCGCCACCGCCGCCACGAAAGGAAACCCAGATGGCTCAAGGTCAGCCCACACGTGCCTCGGGCGTGTCCAAACGGGGCTTCGCCTCGATGGACCCGGAACGTCAGCGCGAGATCGCCCGCAAGGGCGGGGCCAGCGTGCCCAGCGAGAAACGCAGCTTCTCCCAGGACCGCAGCCTCGCCGCACAGGCCGGCCGCAAGGGGGGTGAAGCCTCCCACGGCTCTCGCGTTCGCGAGCCCGGCGCGACGGACTGACGCGCGATCCAGACCAACAGAGGGACGGCGTCCGCAAGGGCGCCGTCCCTTGTGGCGTCAGGCCTCCAGGAGCGCCAGCGCCACGGCGGGCTCCTCGCCCTTTTCGAACGCAGCCACGGACCAACCCGCCGCCCCCGTAAGGTCGCGCACGGATTGCTCGCTGAATTTCCGTGAGTTCTCGGTGTGGATCGTTTCACCCCGGACAAACCGGATGACCTGGCCGTCGAGGTCGACCGTCATGTCGCGCGTCGCCTCCAGATGCATCTCCATCCGTGACTGCGATGGATTCCAGACGGCCCTGTGCGCGAAGGCGTCGACGTCGAAATTGGCCCCGAGTTCACGATTGGCCCGGACGAGCAGGTTCCGGTTGAAGGCCGCGGTCACGCCGGCGGCGTCGTCATAGGCGGCGATCAGCGTCTCCGGCGCCTTGACCAGATCGACGCCGAGAATGAACAGGGCGTCGTCGCCCAGGAGCGAGCGCGCGGCCTTCAGGAAGGCGACAGCCTCTTCCGGCTCGAGATTGCCGATGGTCGAACCTGGGAAGAAGCCGACCCGCCGGCCCTGGCCGATCCCCGCCGGCAGGGTTCCCAGATGCAGGAAATCGCCGACCAGGGGGGCGACCTTCAGCGTCGGATAGGTCTCGGCGATCCGCCGGGCGGCCGCGTCCAGGGCGTCGGCGCTGATATCGATCGGCACATAGGCGGACAGGTCCGGGGCCGCATCGAGCACGATCCGCGTCTTCTCGCTGGCGCCCGAGCCGAACTCGACCAGCACCGCGTCCGGGCCGAACCGGCCCGCCCATTCCGACACCACGCGACGCAACAGCGCCGCTTCCTGCCGGGTCGGATAGTATTCGGGCAGCCGGGTGATTTCCTCGAACAGATGCGACCCTTCGGCGTCATAGAACCATTTCGGCGAGGCGACCTTGGGCGAGCGGGAGAGCCCGGCGATCAGGTCCCTGCGGAAACGGGCGGTTTCGCCGGGTTCGTTTTCCCGTTTCAGCGGCGCCGGGGCGTCCTCGGCCAGTCGCAGTCCCATGAACGCCCACCTTTGATGCGGATAGAAGAAGTTGCGGTACGTGACCCGCGCGTGGCCCGGCGGCGTGGCGAAGGACGAACCCCGCAGCACCATCTGGTTGGCCATGAACTTGCCGTTGTATTCCGAGGCCGTGCCCTCGGTCGGCCGGAAACCGGCGTAGGGGGCGTAGGCGCTGGCGGTCCATTGCCAGGCCTCGCCGAAGGCGTTGGCGAAGGCGAAGGCGTCGGGGCGGCATCGCACCGCATGCTCCCACTCGGCCTCGCTCGGCAGCCGCTTGCCGGCCCAGCGGGCGTAGGCGTCGGCCTCGTAAAAGCTCACATGCGCGACCGGCTCGGCCGGATCGACGTCCACGCGGCCGGTCAGGGTCATCCGCGTCCGGCGGTCCGCCTCGTCGCGCCAGTACAGGGGCGCGGTCCAGCCCTCGGCCTTCACCATCGCCCAGCCGTCCGCCAGCCACAGCTCCGGACGGGCGTAGCCGCCATCCTCGATGAAGGCGATCCAGTCGCCGTTGGTGACCAGATCGTTGGCCAGCGCATAGGGCTCGAGCCAGACGCGATGGGCCGGCCCCTCGTTGTCGAAGGCGAAGGCCGCGCCGCCGTGGCCGATTTCCACCAGGCCGCCGTCGCAGCGCGTCCAGCCGCCGCGCGGCGGTTCCAGCGGGCTCGAACGCGGCGTCCGGTCATAGGCCGCGGGATCCAGCGGCGAGCGCGACATCAGGTTCAGCAGGTCCATCAGGAACAGCTCCTGATGCTGCTGGTCGTGATGCAGGCCCAGGGTGAACAGATAGCGGCGCAGGGGGTCCGCATCCCCCTGCCCCAGCCAGGCCGTCATGCGCCGGTCGATCTCGCGGCGATAGGCGAGGACCTCCTCCAGCGACGGCCGGGTCATCAGGCCGCGCTCGCCGCGCTCCACACGCGGGCCGAGGGCTTCGTAATAGCTGTTGAACAGGGTCTGGAACCGCGGATCGACAGGCTGGTAGCCGGGCTCCCCGGCCAGGATCAGGGCCTCGAAGAACCAGCTGCTGTGCGCCAGATGCCATTTGCCCGGGCTGCAGTCGGGCATGGACTGGGCCGAGAGATCCTCGGCGCCGAGACCGGTCGCCAGCGCGGGCATGGCCGCCCGGACCTCGCGATAGCGCGTCAGGTCCCCGGCGATCCCGTCGGGGATGGGCGATGGCGCGTTCATCTGGTCCGCCCCTGGCAGTTGACGCCGGACCGGCGCTCGGGCTTCGAACGGCCCGGGGTCCCGGTTTGTTCCAAGTTAGGAACTCCCGGTGACGCTTCAAGCGCCCGGCGGCGCCTAAAGCGTGGAGATGGCCTCGATGACCTCGTCGACGGCCGCTTCTTCGGTCGCCCAGGAGCAGACGAACCGGACCGAACCGTCGTCGAAGCGGTAGCAGGCCCAGCCCATGTCGTTCAGCCGCTGGTGCGCCGCGGGGGGCATGCGCACGAACACCGCATTGGCCTCGACGGGATGGGCGAGGGTGAAGGGCGAGCGGGCGGCGACGCCGGCCGCCAGCCGCTGGGCCATCAGATTGGCGTGGGCGGCGCCGTCCTCCCAGGCGTTGGTCTCCAGCAGACCGAGGAAGGGCGCGGACAGGAAGCGCGCCTTGGACGCCGTCTGCCCCGCCTGTTTCAGCCGATTGTCGATSCGYCGCGACAGGCTCTTGTCGAACATGACGATGGCCTCGGCGCARTTGGCKCCGGCCTTGGCCCCGCCGAACACCAGCACGTCCACGCCCAGCCGCGCGATCTGSGTCAGGTCCTCGGCGCAATTGGCTCCGGCCTTGGCCCCGCCGAACACCAGCACGTCCACGCCCAGCCGCGCGATCTGGGTCAGGTCGAAGCCCGCCGCCGCCGCATTGGCCAGCCGGGCGCCGTCCATATGCACGCCGAAGCCCTTAAGCTTCACCGGTTCGATCAGGTGGCGCAGTTCTTCCTCGGTGTAGACCGTGCCGTATTCGGTCGACTGGGTCAGGCTCAGCGCCGCCGGTGGCTGGCGATGGCCGACCTCCGGCTCGTCGAGGGCGGCGTGCAGCGCCAGCGGATCGATCTTGCCCGAAAAGCCCGGCAGGCCGATCAGGCCCACGCCCGAGCCGAAGAAGCCCGGCGCGCCGGTCTCGTCCGTGCACACATGGGCGGCGTGATGGGCCAGCACCGCCTCGTGCGGCCAGGCCAGCATGGACAGGGCGATGGCGTTGGCCGCCGTGCCCGAAAAGACGAAGCGGATGTCCGCGTCCGCGTCCAGCCGGCGGCGGATCAGGTCGGCGGCGCGCGCCGTGACGTCGTCAGAGCCATAGGCCCGGGCGAAGCCGTCGTTGGCCTCGATGAGCGACTGCATCGCCGCCGGCGCCATGCCCGCCGTATTGTCGGATCCGAAATCGTAGCGCACGCCTCAGCCCTCGCTGCCGCTGTCCTGATGGGCGTCGCCCGGCGACGGATCGCTGGACGTACCCCGCCCCGCCTTGCGCGCCGGAGACGCCTCGGCCGGGATGTTCCCGCCATAGGGCACGGCGACCTGATGGGGAAACGGGATTTCGATCCCGGCGGCGTCCAGCGCCTCCTTGGCGGCCTGAAACACGTCGGCCTTGGCCTGCCAGTAGTCGTCGGACTTCGTCCACGCCTGCAGCGTCATCTCGACCGCACTGTCCTTCAGCAGCGTCACCCCGGCCCAGGGCGCGGGATCGGCCAGGACGTGTTCATGCGCCGAGGCGGCGCCGATCAGCGCCTCCCGCGCGGTGTTCAGATTGTCGCCGTAGCCGACGCTGATCTTCAGCTCCATCCGCCGGGTCTTCTGGCCGGACAGGTTCAGGATGGTGTCGCTGAACACCTTGGCGTTGGGGACGACGATCTTGACGTTGTTGGCGTCCGACATCTGGGTCAGGAACAGGTCCAGGCGCTGGACCGTGCCGACCCGTCCGCCCACGTCGATCAGGTCGCCGACGCGATACGGCCGCAGGATCAGCAGCATCACGCCCGCCGCCACGTTCGACAGCGTCCCCTGCAGGGCCAGGCCGACCGCCAGGGAGGCGGCGCCCAGAACCGCTATGATCGAGGTCGTCTGCACGCCCAGCCGCTGCAGCACGGCGATCAGGCCGATGATGTAGACCAGCACCCGCACCACCTGCACGGCGAAGCTGAGCACCGTCGGATCGTGCCGGAACCCCCGCACGCGGGACAGGGCCCGGCGCGTCAGGCCGCAGGCCCAGCGCGAGATGAAGACCGTCGCGATCAGGATGATCAGGGCCACGGTCAGATTGACCGCGAAATCGCCGGCCATGTCGGTCAGCTTGGCGATCATGACGGCGTCCACCGCGGCGGCCTTCTGGCCGGCGGAAACCGCCTCGTTCAGGGGAGCGACGGGGGAGGACATGAGCCGGGTCTAACGCCTTGGCCCTGATTTGGAACCCCGGCCCCTGCATTTCCGCTTCTGGCCGGACCGCCGCCATTCTAGACCATGACCATGACCGACTCCGCGAAACTTTCGGCTCTCAAGGTCGGCGTCGACGTGCCCTGGGTCACCAGCTGGACCGGCGAGCCGGTGCTGGGCGTGCGGCCCTGCCCTTCGGTGAACGGCGCGCTGGCCATCGTCCAGGCCGACCACGCCGGCCACGGAAAGCCGCTGTATTCGCAGAACCATGCGGTGCGGCAGCGGCTGTCGGTTCGCGACATGCTGTGCCCGATGTGCGGAAAGCCGACGTCGCCGGAAGACCGCTACACCCAGGTCGCGCACCCGTTCACGGCGGGAGCCCTGCGCGCGACCGGACGCGGGGGCGCCCTTCCGGCCGACATCGAGGACGACCGGGTCCTCGTCGACGCCGGCGCCATCGCCCCCCTGCACAAGGCCTGTTCGACCCGGTCGCTGCGGTACTGCCCGCATCTGAAGGCCGATCCGAACATCGACGTGCGCCCCTTCCCCCGGTCGTGGGTTGTGCTGCCCCTGACGGTGCGGGCCGAAGCGCCGCCGCAGCTGTTTCTGGCCAGAGCCGAGCCGCGCCGCGAGGTTCCCGTGATCGGCTTCCTGCAACTGTGCGGCCTGACCGACCAGCGCGACCCGTCATGGCGGAGCCGGAGTCAGCCCGCCGCCGGCTGAGCGATCCGTCCGCCGCCGCTCTCGATCGCGTCCAGCAGATCCATGACGTCGGCGATGGTGTTCGCCTCGCGCGCCGGCTTGTCCCAGCGGATGCGGCTGACCCGCGGAAAGCGCATCGCCACCCCGGACTTGTGCCGCGTCGACCGGTTCAGCCCCTCGAAGGCGATCTCCAGCACAAGGCCGAAGTCCCGCTCGGCCCGGACCGAGCGCACCGGGCCGAACCGCTCGACCGTGTGGTCCCGCACGAATTTGTCGAGCTGCTTCAACTCCTCGTCGGTGAAGCCGAAATAGGCCTTGCCGACGGGGGTCAGCGGCCCCTCCTCCGTCCAGACGCCGAAGGTGTAGTCCGAATAGAAGCTGGACCGCTTTCCGTGACCCCGCTGGGCGTACATCAGGACCGCGTCGATGACGTGCGGATCGCGCTTCCACTTGAACCACGGCCCCTTGGGACGGCCGGCCACATACGGACTGTCCCAGCGTTTCAGCATCAGCCCCTCGGCCGCCGCCCCCACGGGCGGATCGGCGCGCAGGACCGCGAGGTCCTCCCAGCTTGCGTATGTCACCACCGGCGAGAGGTGCAGGCGGTCCCCGCCCTGCCCGGCGACGGCCTCGAGCCGCGCCCGCCGATCCCGAAGCGGCAGGGCCCGCAGGTCCTCTCCCTGATCCGCCAGGATGTCATAGGCCACGATCGCCGCCGGAAAGGCCGCCATCGTCTTAGCGTCGACCGTCTTGCGGTTCAGCCGCTGCTGCAGGTCGCCGAACGGCGCCACCCCTCCCTCCCGCCAGACCACCAGCTCTCCATCCAGCGCGCCTTCGAACGCCAGCCCCGCCATGACATCGGGGAAGGCCCCGGAAATCTCGTCGCCGGTCCGCGAATACAGCTTCTGCACCCCGGCCTCGCGCACCGCCTGAACGCGGATGCCGTCCCATTTCCACTCGGCGGCGAAATCGGCGGGCGACAGGCGGGGGAAGTCGACCGCCTCGTCGATGGCCACCGCCAGCATGACCGGCCGGAACCGGCCGGGGGCGTCGCCGCTCGGGCGCTCGGACCTTCCCTCCAGCCAGGCGAACAGGTCCGCGTAGGGCGGCTCCAGCGCGTGCCAGATTTCCTCGATGTCCGAGGCGTCTACGGGCTCAAGCGCGGTCACGGCCTCCGCGCCTTCGGGATCCGGCGGTTCGCTGACGGCGGCGGGGCGCATCATCGCCGCCGCCGTCTTGGCCAGGCGGGCTGACAGTCCGACGCGCAGCCCGCCCGTCATCAGTTTCAGCAAGGCCCACCGTCCCTTGGGCTCGAGAGCGTCCAGCCAGCCTTCCAGCAAATCCTTGACCTCGCCCCGACCGGCGGTGCGCAGGGCCTCCACCACCTCCCCCAGGTCCGGCTCCCGGTTGGGCCGGTAGTCAGGATAGCGGGGCCAGATCAGCGCCACCGTCTCGGCCAGGTCGCCGACATAGTCGTGGGACCACCTGAACAGCACCGGATCGACGCGGGCCTCGACCGCCTTGCGGATCATCGCCGGCTTGGCCGCGTCGAAGCTCAGCTCGCCTGTCAGGGACGCCAGCGCCCAGCCCCGGTCCGGATCGGGGGTCGCTCTCAGATAGTCCCGCAGCAGCACCAGCTTCGCGTTACGCGACGCCGTCAGCGACAGTCGGTCCAGCAGTTCGGCGAAGGCGCGCATCGGACCTCATGTAAGTGTCTCCGACCCAAACGGAAAACGCCCCGGAGGTTTCCCTCCGGGGCGTCATGTCCACCGGCGTGGAGCCGTCTAGTTGAACAGGCTCGCGATCACCGCGGCGATCAGGCCGCTGTTCGTGTTGGACAGGACCGCGTCATTGCCGCTGCGGACGTACTGATAACCGCGGGGCGGGGCTTGCAAGCCGTAGCGGGCGTAGTCGTCCACGACATACTGGTCCGAGCGGTAGGAGGACGGCATGCTCTGGCCATAGGCCCACTGACGGGTCTGGTATCCGCGCGGCGCCTGGTAGCGGCCGGCGTTGTAGCGGCGCTCGGCCCGCTGCCAGCGAGCGTAGGCGCGCTGTTGTTGACGGGCCTCACGACGGTCCTCGCGGGCGTCCTGACGCCATTCGCGGCGGTCGCTGCGGTCATCCCGGCGGTCGCCGCGGTCATCACGGCGATCATCGTGACCGTTCTGGCGGTGTTCGTGATGGCCGCGCGATTGGGCTTCGGCCGCGGAGGCCACGCCGAGCGAGCTCAGGGCGAGCGTGGCGGCGATGGCGGCGGTGAGAATCTTCTTCATCCGATGTCTCCAGATGCGGCCGAAGGATTTCGACTTGGCCGCACTCTGGTCCCCCGCCCTTGAGCCGGATGTGAACGCCCGTGGTCATCCGTCGTTCAGACGGCGGTCGCCTTTGGAACGCTATCGGGAGCGACTGGCGCTCAGGCCGCGGCGGCCTGGGGGTTCTCGACGCAGCTGCGGAGGCCGGCCCGGCCCGCGCCGACGCGGTTCATCAGATGGGCGAGGGCCGAGAAGTCGATCGGCTTGTTCAGATAGGCGTCGGCCCCCGCGTCCAGGCCGGCGGCGTGGTCCTCGCTCCGCGCCGAGGCGGACAGAACGACGATCGGCGTCTCGCGGTTGGCTCCGTCCCCCGCGCGAATGGCCCGGGTGGCGGTCAGGCCGTCCATCACCGGCATGTTCACATCCATGATGATCAGGTCGAAGGTCTGATCCGCCGCGATGGCGACGGCGACCTGGCCGTTCTCGGCGCTGGTCGAGGCGTGTCCGGCCGAGCCCAGCCAGGCCTCCAAGATCATTCGGTTGACGGGGTGGTCCTCGACCACCAGGACGTTCAGCGCCTGGCCGTCGGCCACCTCGGCGTGGATCGGTTCCGCCGCCTCCTGACGCGCCCATTCGACGACCTCGGACTCGACCGAGAAGGTGAAGGTGGAGCCGGCGCCCACCGCAGACGTCACGGTGATGTCGCCGCCCATGATGTTGGCCATGCGGCGGGCGATCGTCAGGCCCAGGCCCGTGCCGCCGAAACGCCGCGTCGAGGAGCCGTCGACCTGGGTGAACGGCTGGAACAGCCGCGCCAGGTCTTCCGGTGAAATGCCGGCGCCGGAATCGGTCACGGCGAAGTCGAACCGGATCCGGTCCTCGGCCAGACGTTCGCCGCGGACGACATAGGTGACGTCGCCGCGGTCGGTAAATTTCACGGCGTTTGACAGCAGATTGTGGATGACCTGACAGACCCGCAGCGGGTCGCCGCGAACCACGGAGGGAATATCGCCCTCGAAACGGGTCGCGAAGGTCAGGCCCTTGGCCTCGGCCTGGGCCTGGAACGGTCCCGTGACGCGCTTGTGCAGGTCGTCGATGGACACGTCGATGATCTCGAAGGTCATCTTGCCCGCTTCGATCTTGGTCATGTCCAGGATGTCGTTCAGCAGGCTCAGCAGATTGTCGCCGGAGTTGCGGATGATCGACAGATACTCCCGCTGCGTCTGCTCCAGACGCGTGGCGCCCAGCAGCTGGGCGGCGCCGAGGACGCCGTTCATGGGCGTGCGCAACTCGTGGGAGATGACGCCCAGGAAGCTGGACTTGGCTTCGTTGGCGGCGTTCGCCCGGTCGCGGGCCGTTTCAAGCTCCTCGATCAGATGCGCCTGATGCTCCTGGAAGGCGCGGATGCGTTCTTCCCGCAGCATGGTCATCATGACCAGGACGACCAGACCCGCGCCGGTGAACGGCACCACGGCCAGGAACTGCCAGAAGATCGGCGTGCCCCACAGGCTGGCGGCGATGACGAGGGCGGCGACGCCGTAAGGCGAGGAAATCACGATGGCCTGGCGCGGCGAACTGCGCAGCTGGGCGAACACCAGCACATAGCCCGAGACCAGCAGGGCCATCGCCAGCGAGTGGCCGAACTCTGCGCCCGAGAACCAGGCCAGCAAGGGCGCCGTGGCCCATGCGGCGGTGGTCGCCGTCGCCACGGCGGGGAACACCAGGCCCCAGCCCGCGCCCACCCGGTCGCTGATGCGTTTCTCGACCGCGCCCCGGACGGCGCCGGCGGCGACTGTCCCCAGGAACCAGAGTGCGGCGGTGCCCAGGCCGACCGTGGCAAGCAGGCCGAGCGCCCATGTGCCGATGATCATATAGCGCAGGTATTGGGTCTGCAGGATCGCACGGAGCGCCTGCGCGGCTTCGCCAGCGCCCGGCTCGCCGTTCATGGACTTGCCGATGCCGTCGGATTCCACCATGCGCGCGCCCAGCCCCCTTTAGGTCCCGGGGCCGAACGCTATGGGGAAGTCTCTAAGACGAGATGAACGATTACATTTCTGCAAGGTCGAGGTTCGACGAACGTCACGCGTCCGCTTCCGCCGGCGTCAGCGCCCGGATCGACAGGGCGTGCACCGGCCCCGCCAGTTCGGCCCGCAACAGGTCGTTGACCGCCCGCTGACGCTGCACCCGTCCCAGCCCCTCGAACACCGCCGACACCACGGTCAGGTTGAAGTGACTTTCGCCCCCGGGCCGGCCATCCAGTCCGCCCTCGTGGTGGTGTCCGGCGTGCCGACCGCTGTCGTCCTCGATCACCAGACGCGCGGGAGACAGGCCCGCCGTCAGTTTTTCCCGGATAATCGTCGCAATCGGGCCTTCCGGCATGGCTGTGTCCTTGTTGGTGACCAATTCGACCTTACACTGGCGCCGATGTCATCCGAGTTTGAATACAAGCCCCGCTTCAAGGACATGCGAATCAAGCCGCCGCGCCCCGAGGAGGAGGCGGCGGAGGCCGACGTCCTGCATCTGAAGCCCGGCGAGAAGGCCTGCAACTGGCCCGATTGCCGCGCCCCCGCCACGGCCCGGGCGCCCAAGTCGCGCGAACGGCTCAACGACTTCTATGATTTCTGCCAGCGCCACGCGGGCGAGTACAACAAGGGCTGGAATTTCTACGCCGGCATGAGCGACGGCGAGGTCCGCGCGGCCAAGGAAAACGAGGCCATGACCGGCGGTCGCCCGACCTGGGAAATGAAAGCTGGAAAGTTCAGCCGCGAGGCCGCCGCCTTCGCCTCGAAGATGGGCACGGCCAATAACAAGGGGACCGGCAGCTGGCAGGACAGCTTCGGGCTGTTCGGCCGCCGCATGAAGGAGCAGGCCGGGCCCGCGGGCGAGGACACGCTTCGCCTCGGCAAGCTGGAGCGCGCGGCCCTGACGGTGCTCGACCTCGACGCCCGCACGGACAAGGCCGGGGTCAAGGCGCGCTATCACGAGATGCTGAAACGCTTCCATCCCGACCTGAACCAGGGCGATCGCGGCGCCGAGGCCAAGCTGCAGAGCGTCATCAAGGCCTACAAGACGCTGAAAAAGGCGGGGCTGGCGAGCTGACGCCCCGGATGCAACCAACGTTCTTCGGAACGGTTTGAGGTATCCGCGGCGCTTGGAGGCGCTACCCCCGCATGTTCGGCAAATTCCCGCGCCGCAATAACCGCAAGGCCCGGATTTCCCGCTGGTTCGCCAGCGAACGGGGCAGCGACCTGCACACCTTCGACCTCCACGACCTCGGCTCAAGGCTCGGCGCCCTGGTTTCGGCGCTCCTGCGGGCCCGCACCGTTCGCCGCGCCGCCGACAAGGCCTGACGCGCCGTTCCCGATTGAGCCGTCCGCGGCTCCGATCTAGGCTCGTGTCATGGCGGCCCAGCCCCAGGTCCTGATCGTCGGCGCCGGTCCCGCGGGACTGGCCGCGGCGCTGTTCCTCAGCCGGCGCGACGTGCCCGTCCGCATCATCGAGGCGGCCCTTGAGCCGATCCGGACCTCCAAGGCGCTGGGCGTCAATCCGCGCACCCACGTCCTGCTGGAGGAAACGGGCGTGACCGCCCGCATCCTCGCCGAGGCGCAGGAATTGCGGACCCTGTTCGTGCATCACAACGGCAAGCCGCTGACGACCGTCAGGCCGGACTGGAAGGCGCTGGGCGCGACCCATCCGATGGTCATCCTGCCCCAGGCCCGCACCGAGGCCCTGCTGACGGAAGCCCTCGCCCCGTTCGGCGTCGCCCCGGAGCGCGGCAGTGCGTTGACCGCCGTGTCGCAGACCGGTGACGTCGTCACCGCGACTCTCGCCCACGGCGAGACCATCACCGCGCCCCTGCTTCTCGCCGCAGACGGCGCGCATTCCACCGTCCGCAAGGCGCTGGACCTCGACTTCCCCGGCGACGGCTGGGACGAGCCATGGCAGCTGATGGACGTCGACATCGACGGGCTGCAGCCCGACCAGGGCTGGGTCGACCTGCACGACGAGGGCGTCCTGCTGGCCCTGCCCTTTTCGGGCAAGACCTTCCGCCTGATCGGCTTCGGCCGCCCGCTGCTGGAGAACCTGCCGTCCGAATGGACCGTCGGGACCATCCACTGGGAAAGCGATTTCCGCATCTCGCACCGCATGGTCGAGCGCATGACCGTCGGCCGCATCTGCCTGGCCGGCGACGCCGCCCACATCCATTCGCCGATGGGCGCGCGGGGCATGAACCTGGGCATCGAGGACGCCTTCGTCTACGCCGCCTGCGCCGCCGACTTCCTGAACGGAGAGGCCGGCCGGCTCGAGGACTACAACCGCATCCGCCACCCCGTCGACGCCGCCGTCGTCGAGCGCGTGCGCGGCCTGACCAACCTGATCCGCAACACCTCGCCGCTGGCCGACTGGCTCAAGGGCGTGGTCCCGCCCCTGCTCTCGCACCTGCCGTTCGCGCTCAATGCGGGCCTTCGTGTCGGCATGGGCCTCGACCACCCGGTGACGGTGCGGTAATCGCACCCTCATGACCTCCCCGCTCGACGCCACCCCCGATCCCCTGCTGACGCTTGAACCGCATCGCCGCGCCACGGTGCGCGAGATCTTCGGCGTCGACTCCGACATGGTCGTGCCGGTCTTCACCGAGCGCGACAGCCATGTGCCCGAGATCGACCCGGCCTATCGCTTCGACCCGCAGACGACGACGGCCATCTGCGCCGGCTTCGCCTTCGACCGCCGCGTCATGGTCCAGGGCTATCACGGCACCGGAAAGTCGACCCATATCGAACAGGTCGCCGCGCGCCTGAACTGGCCGATGGTGCGGGTGAACCTCGACAGCCACGTCAGCCGCATCGACCTGGTCGGCAAGGACGCCATCGTCCTCAAGGACGGGAAACAGATCACGGAATTCCGCGAGGGCATGCTGCCCTGGGCCATCCAGCGCCCGATCGCCCTGTGCTTCGACGAATACGACGCCGGCCGTCCCGACGTGATGTTCGTCATCCAGCGCGTGCTCGAGGCCCAGGGCCGCCTGACCCTGCTGGACCAGAACCGCGTCATCCGCCCGAACAAGTGGTTCCGCCTGTTCTCGACCACCAACACCATCGGTCTCGGCGACACCTCGGGCCTGTACCACGGCACCCAGCAGATCAATCAGGGCCAGATGGACCGCTGGAACATCGTCACCACGCTCAACTACCTCGACCATGACGTCGAGGCCGAGATCGTCGCCGCCAAGGTCCCCGAATGGCAGGACGCCGAGGGCCGCCGCCGCATCGCCGCCATGGTCCGCGTCGCCGACATGACCCGCAACGCCTTCATGAACGGCGACATCTCCACGGTGATGAGCCCGCGCACCGTGATCACCTGGGCCCAGAACGCCATCATCTTCGCCGGCGACGTGGGCCTGGCCTTCCGGCTGACGTTCCTGAACAAATGCGACGAGCTGGAACGGCCGACGATCGCAGAGTTCTACCAGCGGGCGTTCGGAGAGGACCTGCCCGAGGCGGCGACGCGGGTGAAGGTGGGGTAACCCATTCCTCCTCTCCCCGCCGGCGAAGGAACGCCAGACCTGGACCGCCGCAGAAAACATCCGCGCCGGACCTCTTGCCGCAGGAACCGCGGGCCCCGACGTACGCTTCGGTTGCAGGCCTCCCCGCCCTGTTCACAGCAAGGAATTCTCGCATGACCGACCAACGCATCGACGGAGCCGCCACCGAACTCGAAGGCAAGGCCCAGTCCGGGCTCGGCCGCATGACCGGCGACAGCAAGCTGCAGCTCGAGGGCAAGTTCAACGAGGTCAAGGGCCAGGCCCGCGACGCCTATGGCCGCGTCATCGACGGCCTCGACGGCCTCGTCGCCAAGGCCCCGGTCCAGTACCAGGACAAGGCCCGCCAGGGCCTCGACTTCGCCCGCCGCAAGCCGCTGCTGACCACCGGCATCGTCGCCGGTCTGGCCATCCTGCTGGGCGGCATCGGCCGCCGCCGCTAGACCGCCGACTAACCGTTGTCGGCCGCCTGTGCGAACAGGCGGCCGATCTCGGCATCGACCGCGCCCGGCCCATCCAGCTCGACGACGGCCGACAGGCGCTCCGACCAGCTCTCCCTGCGGACAGCCTCAGCCAGCCGCGGCGACAGGGCGGGATCCAGCTTCAGCCCGAGCAGGGCCCGTCCGCCCTTCAGCGGCCGGATCGCCGCAAACTGCACCGCCCGCGAGAATGAGGTGTAGCCCTTCCGCTGGCCGGAGATGACGCCCTCGACCCCCGCCGCCGCGCGCTCCAGCGCTTCCAGGATGGCCAGCGAGCGCGGCTCCGCCCACAGGGCGGCGCGCAGGCCCTCGGCGTCGTCCCAGCCCATGGCGTCCGCCGGCCGCGCGGCGCTGAGGATATGGGCCGCGTGGTTGGCGCCGAGGCCGTGCGTCGCCTTCAGCCAAGCCGCCTGGGCCTTGGGCCGGGTCTCCGGACAGCCCTTGAGGATGTCGACCCAGACCGCCACCGGCCGTCCGGTGGCGGTTTCGAAATTGGCCTCGACCGTGGCGAACCATTTCCGCTGCCGTTCGGTCAGCCCCGCGCCGCTCTTCATGGTCCGCTCCTCCGCTCCGCCGGGACCTTGCCCCCGCCCGCGACAAAGAAAAAGGCCCCGGCGTCGCCGCCGGGGCCTCGATCGTTGCGGCGGACGACGCCGGTCAGTCCGCGGCCTGGGCCTCGACCGCCTTGGTCTGGGCCGCGCTGGGTCCGCTGACGTCGAAGGCGATCTTGCCGTCRGTCAGGGTSACCTTCACATGGCCGCCGCGCGTCAGGCGTCCGAACAGKATGTCGTCGGCCAGCGGCTTCTTGATRTGCTCCTGGATGACCCGGGCCAGWGGCCGCGCGCCATACAGTTCGTCGAAGCCGTTCTTGGCCAGCCAGTCGGCCGCCTCGTCGGTCAGTTCGATGGTGATGTTCCGGTCCGCCAGCTGRGCCTCCAGCTGGATGATGAACTTSGTCACCACCGACTTGATSGTCTCGGMGTCCAGCGCCTTGAASGCSACGATGGCGTCSAGACGGTTGCGGAACTCSGGCGCGAACAGGCGCTGGATGGCCTTGTCGTCCTCGCCCTCGACCTTGCCCCGGCCGAAGCCGATSGAGGCGCGGGCGTTGTCSGCGGCCCCGGCGTTGGTGGTCATGATCCGTCGCCGGAAGACCTCGCGCGATGGTCGCTGGAGCGGATGATGGTCGCTGGAGCGGAT
>NZ_LMFL01000049.1:0-19949 GCF_001426805.1 Brevundimonas sp. Root1423 | reverse complement strand
ATGGCCCGCGAGGTCGCCGCCGCCAACCGCATCGACAAGGACGCCGCCGTCCAGCTGCTGGCCAAGTCGCTGAGCGCCAAGAAGGCCGTCATCGCCGCYGCCGARGCCGCGGAAGAAGCCGCCGAGGAAGCCGAAGCGGCCTGATCAGGACGCATCGCCGAACGACGCGAAGGCCCGGGAGCAATCCCGGGCCTTCTGCCATTCAGCGGCCCGGACCGGTCCCGGACACGCTTTCGAGATAGGCGATGACGTCGGCGATCTCGGTCGGCTGAAGCTCGAAGGCCGGCATGGCCGGATGGGCGGTGACCAGCCCCTCGGCGAAGGCCTCCTGCAGGTCCCGCACAGGATACAGCACGCCCATGTCCCGGAACGGCGGCGCGGCGGCCAGGGGACTGTCCCCCGAGTGTTCGACCGCATGGCAGCCGGCGCATTGCTGTCGCACGAGGATCGCGCCCCGATCCGCGGAGCCCATGACCACCGGCTCGGTTCCATTCTGGCGGACGGCCTCGCCCGCGCAGCCCGCGAGCGCCAGCGCCCCCAGCAAGATCCAAGGTAGACCCGCCATCTCTCGATCCTCCCGTATCGCCGCCACAACGGCCGGTTTTCCCTTAGCACAGGGCCCCGCGCCGGGCTTGATCCATAGCAAGACGGAAGGCGCGATCTCGCGCTATCCTGCGGATATCGACATCCGGTTCCAGCGAGAGCGCCCCCATGACCCAATTCCACCATGTCCGCCTTGAACTCGCGCGCGAGCCCGGCCATCCGGCGGGCGACCCCACGGAAGGCTATGACATCGTCGCGCCTCTGGACGCCGACGGCCGGTTGGACGGGGAGGCCCTGCGCGCCGAGCCGGAGCGCGGCCATGTGCGGCGTTTTACCGACGGCCAGACGGTCGGAACCGGCCATCTGAAGCATGGTCCCGGCGGCCATTGGACCCTCGACCTCGACGGGGGCGACACGGCGGACGCCCGCGGCTTCCGCTTCGGCGAGGAACGGTTCGTCGCGGGGGAATACGTCAGCCTGACCCTGCCCTCGGGCGAACAGCATACCTATGTCGTGGCGCGGGTGGCCCCGGTCTAGAAATACTCGGCGTTCGCCGGGCACTGGGCGGCCAGACGGCGCGCCGTGATCGTGGCCGGAATAAAGGGGCTCCAGACGCCGGCGGCCTTGATCGAGGCGCCGCCGCGGAAGCTGAACTGCTCGGGCTGATAGGTGCCGTTCAGGCGCACGCGCACCTGACGGCCGCTGCGCGAAACGCAGTTGCCCTCGAACCGGGCGTTGCCGGCGCCCACCTCGCGCGTCGGATAGGTGCAGCGGTAGTGGCGCGTCGACAGGCCGCCGAAGAAACGATTGATCTCGCTGGGGCGCACGCATTTGGTTTCGGTGTCGCCCTGCCCCAGCGCCCGGGTGGTGTACTGCCAGTAGCCCGGCAGCACGGGCTGCGACGCCGACTGCACCGGTGCGGCCGGGCCGGCCATGGGCGCGCTGGCCATCAGCAGGGCGCCGATCAGGACGGGGGCGGTGCGGATCAGGACGGACATCTTCATGGACGGACCTCGGGCGCAGGGCTTCGCTGCATGGATAGAGCCGATATATGGCGGGATTTGAACGGCGGCTGAACGGATCACGCGCCGCCACAAGCCTTGACGCGGCGCGGTGACTTCCACTATACGGCCCCCTCTCGCGCGGGGACCCCGTCCCTGCGCGCCATTGTTTCATGCGCCCGCATCGTTCGTGGGCCGCTCCGTCAAGGATAGTCAGATGTCGCGTCGCTGCGAACTCACCGGTATCGGCCCCATGGTCGGCCACAGCGTGAGCCACTCGAACGTCAAGACCANGGACGTCCAGCGCCTGGGTCATCAGGCCGACGATATAGGGCTGGCTGATCGTCTGGGCGCAGTCGATCGTGCAGCCCTGGGGCCAGCGTCAGGCCCGCGCCGACCTACGACATGCTGGACCACATGGCGGTGCTGAAGGGCGTCTCCAACGGCAAGGACCGCAAACAGACGGTCGAGTTCATGCGTCCGCGCCGTTTTCGTGGACCGCTCCGTCAAGGATAGTCAGATGTCGCGTCGCTGCGAACTCACCGGTATCGGCCCCATGGTCGGCCACAGCGTGAGCCACTCGAACGTCAAGACCAAGCGCCGCTTCCTGCCGTCGCTGAAGACGGTCAAGGTYGCCTCGGAAGCYCTGGGCCAGTCGTTCAGCCTGCGCATCTCSAACGCCGCCCTGCGCACCCTSGACTTCAAGGGCGGKCTCGACCCGTTCATCGTCAAGGCCAAGGACGAGCAGCTSTCGACCGCCGCCCAGCGCATCAAGCGCCAGGTGAAGGCCAAGCTGGCCGAGCAAGCCGCCGCCTGATCCGGCGACGCTGCTGAAGATCTGAAGAGGCCGGCGGAGACGCCGGCCTTTTTCTTTGCCCGCGAGGTGGCACACTGCCGCCATGACCCGCGACGAGATGTACGCCTACGCCCTGTCCCTGCCCGAGGTCGAGGAGTCGACGGTGCACGGGGTCCGCTGCGTGCGCCTGCGGGGCAAGCTGCTGATCAACGACACCCGCCGGCCCGAGGCCGTCTCCCTGTCGCTCGACCATGGCGACATCGACCTTCTGATGGAGACCGAGCCGCAGACCTATTTCAAGACGCCGCATTTCGACGGCTGGCCGGCGGTGCTGGTGCGCTATGAGACCGCCGACGACGATCGCCTGCGCGAGCAGATCGACAAGGCCTGGGTCCGGCGCGCGACGAAGGCGCAACGCAAGGCGCGCGGCATATAGGGCTTTCGGGTTGCGCGGCGGACGCGCCTGTCTAGGCTGGCGGCCCAGTCCTCGGGAGCCGTTCGTGTCCTTCATCGCCTGCCGCGCCGCCCTGACCGGCGCATCCCTGCTCGCCCTCTCCGCCTGCGCCACCGCGCCGGCTGCGACAGAGAGCGTTCCGGCTTCGAACGAGCCCGCCGCCGTCGTCACGCCGGCGCGCGAATCGACCGCCTTCACCCTCGGCACCGACCAGCCGCGCACGCCCGAACAGCTGGCCATGGTGTTCGACAGGGCGGACCTGTCGATCAAGGTCATCCCCGACGACAAGGCCATCGACGCCATCGCCGTGCTGGACTTCACCGCCGCCGCGCCGCTGGCCGCCGTGGTGGTCGAACTGGACACCCTGCTGACCGTCTCGTCGGTGCAGGTCGACGGGCGCGAGGTTCCGGCGGGCGACTGGACCAATCCCGAGGGCCGGATGACCATCCCCTTGCCCCGGCCGCTGGCTGCCGGCGAAAAGGTCTCCGTCCGCATCGCCTATGCCGGCCAGCCGCGCGTCGCGCCGCACGCCCCGTGGGACGGCGGCTTCGTCTGGGCCAATACGGCGGACGGCACGCCGTGGATCGCCACCGCCGTCCAGCCCGAGGGCTGCGACCTGTTCTGGCCCTGCATCGACAGCCCCCTGGCCGAGCCGAAGCGCGTCGATCTGCACATCACCGTGCCGTCGAACCTGTCGGCGCCGTCGAACGGACGCTTCCTCGGCACGGTCGATCACGGCGACGGCTGGACGACCTGGAACTGGTCGGCCGCCAACCCCAACACCTACGCCATCGCCCTGAACATCGGGCCCTATGTCGAGCTGAAGGCCGACTACCGCAGCCGCTTCGGCAACACCGTGCCCCTGTCGTACTGGCACCTGCGCTCCGACGACCCGGTCAAGGCCCAGGCCCTGTTCGACCAGTTCGCGCCGATGATGGACTTCTACGAGGCCACCGTCGGCCCCTACCCCTTCGGCGACGAGAAGATGGGCGTGGTCGAGACCCCGCACCTGGGCATGGAGCACCAGACGATCAACGCCTATGGCAATGAATACAAGCTCGACGGCCGCGGCTTCGACTGGCTGCTGCATCATGAGCTGTCGCACGAGTGGTTCGGCAACCAGCTGACCAACCGCAACGCCGACGACATGTGGCTGCACGAGGGGTTCGGCAGCTATATGCAGCCGCTCTACGACCGCTGGCTGAACGGCGAGCGTTTCTTGCAGGCCAGCCTGCTGGAGCAGCGCCGCGACCTGAAGAACAAATTCCCCGTCGTCTCGGGCACGGAGAAGTCCGAGGACGAGGTCTACAAGGGCGACGTCGGCCCCGGCCTGGACATCTACAACAAGGGCTCGCTGATCGCCCATTCGCTGCGGATGCTGATCGGCGACGAAGCCTTCTTCCGCTCGGTGACGCGCATCGTCTACGGCACGGCGACCCCGCGGCCCGGCGCCTTCGAGCCCCGCTACGGCACGACCGACGAACTGCTGGCCATCGTCAATGAGGAGGCCGGGCGCGACCTGACCTGGTTCTTCCGCGGCTATCTCTACAACGCCGCCCTGCCCGACCTGACGCAGACCCGCGACGGCGGCGACCTGATGCTGGAATGGGTCACCGGCGACGGCGGGATCTTCCCCATGCCGGTCGAGATCGAGATCGACGGCCGCCGCCAGACCGTGGCCATGACCGGCGGCCGCGGCCGCATCGCCGCGCCGACGGGCGCCCATGTGCTGATCGACCCGGACAACAAGGTCCTGCGGCGGCTCGACTTCATCGAGGCCTGGCAGGCGGCGGGCTCCCCCGACTAGATCGCCTCCGCCGTCACCGACTGCCGCACCAGCTGGCACGAGCCCTGGGTGGTCAGGAAGGCGATGTCGGCCGCGTCCCGCCCGCAGGCGATGCGCACCAGCCCCTCGACCGGGGCCAGGCCCGTCGGATCGACCAGCCACCAGCCGTTCGACAGAAACACCTCGAAGATGGCGTGGAAGTCGGGCGGGTTCAGCTGGTGGGCGAAGGCGCTGACGGCCCGCGCCGGAATGCCGGACGCCCGGCACAGGGTGATGCCCATGTGGGTGAAGTCGCGGCACACCCCCGCCCGGTCGATGAAGGTGCGCGCCGCCGTGGTCTCGCTGTCCGAGGCGCCCGGCTCATAGTCGATCTCGGCCCTGATCCATTCGAGGATCTTCAGCACCCGGTCGCCGCCGACCGTGCCGCCGAAGGTGCGCTCGGCGAAGCGGCCGAACTGGTCCGAGGGGCAGTAGCGGCTGGGATTGAGGTAGGTCAGCACCTCGGCCGGCAGGTCGTTCCAGTCGTGCTGCACCGTCACTGGCGGCAGCCCCTTGAGCACGCCGTTGTCGACCACCGCCGAATAGCTGAGGGCCACTTCGCCCGACAGATGCGCGCGCAGGGTGCGGGCTCCGAATTCCTCATCCTCGTCCTGGATGAAGTCGATGGCGGGCGTCGTCGTCAGGCTTTCCTCGAGCACGGTCTGGCCCGGCCAATGGGCCACCTGAATCTTGTAGATGGCGTCCGTCGGCGGGTCGAAACGGTAGACCAGATCGGCGCGGACACGGATTTTCATGGAGCCTCGGGGATCGGAGCGACGGTGGAGGCGCGCGGCCCCACGACAGGAACCCCCCGCGCGACCGATCGTTCTCCCGGATGGGCAGGGGCCTGATTACGTGAGGACCAACACAATGAAAACGCTTGTATCAACCACCGTGTTCACCGCCGCCCTGCTTGTCGCGGGCGGCGCTTCCGCCCAGATCGCCGGCGGCCTCGGCGGACAGGTCGGCGGATCGGTCGGCGTTGGCGTTCCCCACACCGGATCGATCACCCATGGGGTCGGCTCCATCGCCCGCGACGGCGTCGGCATGACCCGCGAAACCGTGCGGGAGGCGCGCGACAGCGCCCGTGACGCCCGGCCCAACGCCCGGGTGAACGCCAACGCCAATGCTCGCGCCGACGCCCGCGCCAATCGCGATGGAGCCGCGGTCGACGCCGCCATCCAGACCGGCGCCATGGTCCATAGTTCGGATGGGGCCATGCTCGGCTCCGTCGTGGACGTGACGCGCAACGCGGCAGGCCGCGCCACCGCCTTCGTCGTCCGCTCGGCGGACGGCGCCACGCGCACCGTTCCGGCCGGCAGCGTGTCCGCCGACGGCAATGTGCTGGTGACCGGCTGGACCGAGAGACAGTTCAACCGTCGCCGCCGCTAAATCCGCCGGAAGACAGGAAGCCCGCGCCATCGGCGCGGGCTTTTGCTTGCCGTCACGGCTCCAGCTCGATGTCCCAGTACAGATAGTCGAGCCAGCTCTGGTGCAGATAGTGGGGCGGAAAGCGGCGCCCGAATTCCTGCAACTGCCAGGCGTTCGGCCGGTGCGGGACGCGGCGCAGCGGCATGCCGGCCTGCTGCGGCGTGCGGCCGCCCTTGCGCAGATTGCAGGGCGAACAGGCGGCGACGATGTTCTCCCAGGTCGTGCGGCCGCCCCGGGACCGCGGCACGACATGATCGAAGGTCAACTGCTCGGTCGCGTGGCAATACTGGCAGGTGAAGCCGTCGCGCAGGAAGACGTTGAAACGGGTGAAGGCGGGCTGCCGGTCCTGGTCGACATAGTTCTTCAGCGCGATCACGCTGGGCAGGACGAACTCCATCGACGGGCTGCGCACGACCTTGTCATAGGTCGAGACCACGTCGACGCGGTCCTGATACACCGCCTTGACCACCTCCTCCCACGGCCAGATCGACAGCGGATAGTAGGACAGCGGGCGAAAATCGGCGTTCAGCACCAGCGCGGGCCAGCCGGACGGGGGACGGCTCAGGACCTGCATCAGGGCCTCGCCGTCGGGGAGAGGATCATGGACGCGAACGGACTGAAGACGTGTCTCCTTCCCTGGCTCTGATCCAAGCCTAGTCCCGATTCGACGGCTTGGCGATGACCGGCCCGCGACGGTTCCGTAACGCTCAGCCCCGCGACGCGGTCCCCGGGAAGGCGGGCAGGCTCCAGCCCCAGATCAGGGCCCCGGCGCGCAGGGCGAAACCGCAGGGCGCGGCGATCAGGGCGGCGGGCCAGACGTCCATCCCGGCCACGCGCGCGACAACGAAGACGGTCGAGGCCAGAAGCGCGGCGGACACCGTGATCTCGCGTCTCAGCAGGATCGACGGCTCGCCGGCCAGCAGATCGCGCACCACACCGCCGAAACAGGCCGTCAGCGCCCCCATGACGACGCAGATGAGCGGCGCGACATCGAAGGCCTCGGCCTTGGCGGCGCCCATGACGCCATAGGCGGCGAGGCCCAGGGCGTCGAGCCACAGCAGGGCGCGGAAGCGCCACGTCCGCGCCCCCAGCATCCAGACCACCATCGAGGCCGCCAGACAGACGGCGATATAGCGCCAGTCCTGCACCCAGAAGACCGGCGCGCCGATCAGCAGGTCGCGCAGTGTTCCGCCGCCCACGCCGGTGATGGCGCCGAAGAAGGCGAAGGTGACCAGGTCGTGCCGCTGCCGCGCCGCCGCCAGCGCCCCCGTGGCCGCGAAGACCGCCACGCCCGCGAAGTCGAGCGCGCCGAGCACGGTCTCGGGGTCGGTCAGGTTCGGGTCGACGATGGGGCTCACGCGGGTTGGTCCTCCAGCGCGACCTCGCCGCGCTTGACCGTCCCATACCATCCCCAGAGCAGATGCGCCGCCACGCTGCGATGCGGCGTCCACATCGCGGCGCGGGCGTAGGCGTCCTTTTCGCGCGGGCGGAGCGGCGCCCGGTCGGCCCAGCGCATCGCCTCCTGCAGGGCGATGTCGCCGGCGGGGAAGACGTCCTGCCGTCCCTCGCAGAACATCAGAAAGGTCTCGGCCGTCCATTTGCCGACGCCCTTGATGGCGACCAGCCGGGCCACCGCCTCTTCGTCCGACAGCCGCTCCAGGTGATCGAAATCGATGCGGCCGTCTGCGTGGGCCCGGGCGATCTCGTGGCCATAGGTCGCCTTCTGGATCGACAGGCCGAAGCCGCGCAGGGTCTCGATCCCGGTGGCCAGCACCCTGTCAGGCGTGACCTCGCCCTCCAGCCCGGCGACGACACGCGCCCATATGGCGGCGGCCGAGGCGACCGAGACCTGCTGTTCCACGATCATGCGGAACAGGCCCTCGAAGCCGCCGGTGCGCAGCCGCCATTCGAACGCCGGGGTCTGCGCATGGGCGCGCTCCAGCGCCGGATCCAGCGAGGCCAGGCGTTCGCGCGCGGCGGCGATCCATTCCAGGGAAGGCGCAACAGCCATTACATCTCATCGACAGGACTGGGCGGGGGATCTAGCCTCGCGGAATGCTCAGTCTGGACGAACTGCTCCACCCGATCACCCCCGCCCGGTTCAGGGCCGACTACTACGGCCGGAAACCGCTGCATATTCCGGCGGCGGAGGGCGGGCGCAAACGCGACATCCTCACCTGGGACGGGTGGAACGCCCTGCTGGGTCAGCCGGGAATCTGGACCTCCCAGACCCTGCGTCCCATGCGCGATCACATTCCGGTTCGGAAGGATCTGTATTGCGACACGGTCCAGACGGCGAACGGGCAGGTGCATCGCCCGTCGATGCCCCGTCTCGAGATCTTTCTGGCTTCCGGCGCAAGCCTGGTGGCCAATGAGGTGCATCACCTGCACCCGCCCCTCACCCGGCTGGCCGCCATGCTGGGCGAGGCCTTCGCCGCCGGCGTCGGTTGCAATGTGTATTATTCGTCGAAGGGCGTCCGGGCTTTCGGCACCCACTACGACAACCACGAGGTGTTCGCGATCCAGACCGAGGGCGAGAAGGTCTGGAACATCTACGAGGCCCGAGCTGACAATCCCGTCGACGCCATGCCCGACAACATGGAGACGCGGCGCTGGCTCGAACAGACGCGCGGCAACCTGATGCAGGAAGTCCGAATGAGGCCCGGCGACGTACTGTACATCCCGAGGGGCTGTTATCATGACGCCCTGGCGACCACCGGTCCGTCCCTGCACGCTACCTTCGGCGTCAATCCCCTGACCGGCGCGACGATCATGTCCCTGCTCGGTCTCATGGCCGGAAAGGCGTCCCTGTTCCGGGACTGGCTGCCATCGGCGCATACGGAGGACGGCGCGCTCAAGGATCGTCTCCATGAACTGGGCGACCTGCTGGCCCATCTGGCCAAGTCTCCGCTGCTGGCCGAGGAAATCGGTCGCCTTCAGCGACGACAGATCGAGCGGCCCCGCGAGTTCGCCCTGCCGCAACTGCAGGCCATGACCCTGTATCGCACGACCGGGCGGGCTTTCCCGGACGCCGGTTTCGACCAGCGACTGGCCTACGACTGGGCCACGACGGCGCGGGAGTTCGCGGCCGAGGAAATGGCCGTCCAGTTCGACTATCTTTCCGAAGCCGAGATCCGGCTCGCTCTGGAGGCGGCGGAGCAAGCCGGCGCTATCCAGAGGGTCTGAGCGTGGCCTTCGTCACCCGCTTCGCCCCGTCGCCCACCGGCCGGCTGCACCGGGGCCACGCCTTCTCCGCCCTGAACGCCTGGACGGCGGCGCGCGCGGCCGGCGGACGGTTCCTGCTGCGCATCGAGGACATCGACCCGACGCGGTGTCGGCCCGAATTCGAGGCCGCCATCCTGGACGATCTGGCCTGGCTGGGTCTGGTTTGGGAGCAGCCGGTCCGGCGGCAGTCCGATCACCTGACCGACTATGCCGGGGTCGTGGACGTGCTGGACCGGCGCGGCCTGCTGTACCGCTGCTTCCGCACCCGCAGGGACATACTCGACTCCATCGGCGACGCGCCGCACGGACCGGTCGAGGCGGCGCGGCCCGGGCCGCACCCGGCCGATGAGGAAGCCGCCTTCCTCGCCGGGGGGCGACCCTTCGCCTGGCGTCTTTCGCTGGACCGCGCCCGCGACCTGCTGGGTCGGCGCGCTTGGGACGCCCTGACCTTCGTCGAGGAGGGGCGCGGACCGGACGGCGAACGCGGCCTGATCCGGGCACGGCCCGAGACCGCCGGCGATGTCGTCCTCGCTCGCAAGGACGCCGGCGCCGCCTATCACGTCGCGGTCACGCACGACGACGCCCTGCAGGGCGTGACCCATGTCATCCGCGGCGAGGACCTGTTCGAGGCGGCCCATATCCAGGTGCTTATCCAGAATCTGATGGGCTGGCCCACGCCCGTCTATCGCCACCACCCCCTGCTGGTCGGCGGGGATGGACGGCGCTACGCCAAACGCGACCGGTCCGTGACGCTGGGCGAACTGCGGGCCCAAGGCCTCAGTCCCGAAACCTTGAGGGCCCAACTGGGCTTCTGATCAGGACGCCAGCCGTCCCTTGGCCCGTGCGGGGTGGAAGGCCACATCGGCGTCAGGCCGCGTCTTGGAGCCTGGCCCGCCTATCGTATGCAGGATGTGGCGGATGACGTTCAGGCGCGCCGTCTTCTTGTCGTCGGTGGCGACCACGGTCCAGGGCGCGCCGCGGCTGTCGGTCTCTTCCAGCATCCGGTCGCGCGCGGCGCTGTAGGCGTCCCATCGGATCTGGGCTTCGGCGTCGAGCGCCGAGACCTTGAACCGCTTCAACGGGTCCTGAAGACGCTCGGCCAGACGACGGGCCTGTTCTTCCTTGCTGATGTCCAGCCAGATCTTGATCAGGGTGACGCCGTCGTCGACGAGCGTCCGCTCGAACCGCGGGGCGTCCTTCAGGAACTGGGCGTACTGCTCGGGTTTGCAGAAGCCCATGACCGACTCGACGCCGGCCCGATTGTACCAGGATCGATTGAACAGGACGGTCTCGCCATCGGCGGGCAGGTGGGCGACATAGCGCTGGAAATACCACTGGGTCAGTTCGCGATCCGTGGGTTTGGGCAGGGCGACGACCCGCGTCTGGCGGGGAGAGGCGTACTCCGTGATGCGCTTGATCGCCCCGTCCTTGCCCGCCGCGTCGCGGCCTTCGAAGACGATGAGGGTCTTGCGCCCTTCCTGGATGGTCCACGCCTGGGTTTCGACAAGCAGGGTCTGAAGCTTCAGGAGTTCGGCGTCGTAGTCTTTTGATTTTCCCATGCCGCCACCGTGAACCTTTCGGCGCGCCTTCAGCAAGCTCGCGCTGCGCGCGGGTCCCCGCTCAAGCCCGATCGCCGCGCAATCATTACTCCCTTCTAACGTGCCGTGAGCCGCCGATCCGGCTATCCGTCCGCAAGATCCGGGGACACGACCATGATCGCCACGCGCCGCGCCCTGTTGGGCGGCTTCTCCGTCCTGCCGCTGGCCGGCGCCTTTCCCGCCCTGGCGGCGGATGAACGCGACAGCAGGGCCGCCGCCGCCCTCGACGCGCAGTTCGCGCAGCACGCGCCGCCCGCCATGGCCTCGGCCGCGGTCGGCCGCGACGGGCTGATCTGGTCGGGCGCGCGCGGCGTCCGGCGCGCGGGCTCTGACGAGCCGGCGACGCTGGATCAGCTCTGGCACCTCGGCTCCAACGGCAAGGCGATGACGGCCGTCCTCTATGCCCGCCTGGTCGAGCAAGGCCGGGCGCGGTGGGGCGCGACCCTGCCCGAGCTGTTCCCCGGCGTCGCCATCGATCCCGCGCTGCGGGCCGTGACCATCGACGATCTGCTGTGTCACCGCTCCGGCCTGTCGGACCGCGACCTGCTGACGCGCGAGGTCATGATGGCCGGCCATGCCGACACCCGGTCGACCCGCGACCAGCGGGTGGACTTCGCCGCCATGGTCCTGGGCCAGACCCCGACCGGAACCCGCGGGACCTTCGCCTATGGCAACGGCAACTACATCCTGGCCGGGGCCGCCGTCGAACGGCTGGCCGACCGGTCGTGGGAGGAGACGATCCAGGCCGAGGTCTTCGATCCCCTGGGCATGACCTCGGTCGGGCACGGCGCGCCGAAGGGCGACAATCCGTGGGGGCACCGGTCCGTCGGCGATCAGCTGATCCCGGTCGATCCCGCCGGCGTGGCCGACAACCCGCCCTTCCTCGGCCCCGCGGGACGGATCCATATGACGGTGGCGGACTACGGTCGGTTCCTGCGCCTGTATCTGACGGAGGGCGCCGGCCTGCTGCGGCCCGAAACCATGGCGCGGCTGATGACACCGCCCGAGGGCGCGCCGCCGGCCTATGGCTACGGCTGGGGCGTGCAGCCGGGCCCGCGGCTGGGTCACGACGGCTCCAACACCCTGTGGCATGTGACGGCGCGGGTCCTGCCGGCGCGGGGCGTCGCCGTCCTGTCGGTCGCCAACCATCACGGCCGCGGCCAGCCGGCGAACCACGCCATGGTCGAGGCCCTGGCCGCCCTTTACGCCCCGGCCTGAGCGGTTCCGCTTCCGCTCCCCGCGGGGGACCGCTAAGGCTGGTCCGGCAATGAAGCGCGACTTCGCCGATTTCTGGAACCTGTTGTGGGAGCTGACGCTGGGCCTGTGCGCCGCGTTCGCCCTGCTGAACGCCTTTGTCCCGGGCCAGGACCTGCCGTGGAAGCCGCTGGATCTGAACCATCCGATTGGCCAGGCGACCGGCGCCAAGGTGGCGGATTTCGAGCTGGCCCGCACCGCCGCCCCGGAAGAGACCGCCGCCGTCACCGACGCCTGCATCCAGGTGCTGCGCGAGGCCGGCGTGACCGTCGAACGGGCCGAGGACCGCGACGACGGCGGCTTCTGCGTCGTGCGCGGGGCCGTCAGGATCACCGGCGGCGACGTCACCCCGCTGGACGGCCGCCCGGTGATGCAGTGCCCGCTGGCGGTGCGCTACGTCATCTGGGACCGCCAGGTGCTGCAGCCCGCGGCCGAGGCGGCGTTCGGCAGCCGGGTGGCGCGGATGAACGAGGTCGGCACCTACGCCTGCCGCCGCATCTATGGTCAGACCGATGTCGACGCCCGGCCCAGCGAGCACGCGCGGGCCAATGCGCTGGATATCGGGAGCATGACGCTGGAGGACGGGCGCAAGGTCTCCGTCCTGGCCGACTGGGACGGAACCGGTCCGCGGGGGGCGGAGGGCAAGGGATTCCTGAAGCGCATCCGGGACGGCGCCTGCCGGGCCTTCTCGACGGTCCTGACGCCGGACTACAACGAGGCGCACCGCAACCACCTGCATCTGGACGGGGCCCCGCGCAGTCTTTGCGCCTGATCCGCCGAACCGCGTTCGCGAAACAGGCGGTTGACCGGCCCGGTTTTGCGSGAGAAAAAGTCGCCGCAGTCCGGATTTCGCGCGGCCTCCACACCCGTGCCCGCTCCTTCGCTGAATGAGCTCGTCCAGATGGGCTGACGGGCGCTCCCCCGGGGGCGTCTGCCTGGCAAGCGCGTTCACGGAGACGCAWYATGGCGACCGGTACGGTCAAGTGGTTCAACCCGACCAAGGGTTTCGGCTTCATCCAGCCTGAYGGCGGCGGACAGGACGTTTTCGTCCACATCACCGCGGTCCAGAAGGCGGGCCTGCAAGGCCTGGATGAGAACGCCAAGGTCGAATACGAGCTGGAATCCCAGCGCGGCAAGACGTCRGCGATCGATCTGAAAATCCTCTGATCCMSGACTGACASCATCACGGGACGGGCGCGGCGGCTTCGGCCTCCGCGCCTTTCTTTTGCGCGCTCGACCACTGCGCCAGCACGATGGCGACCAGCACCACGGCGCCGCCGATCATCTGCACCGGCGTCATGGTCTCGTGGAAGATCAGCCAGCCGAGGCCCGAGGCCACCACCGGCTGGATCAATATGGTCACCGCCGTCAGCGAGGCCGGCAGCCGGCCCAGCGACCAGGCCACGCCCCCCTGCCCCAGCACATGCATCACCCCCATGGCGGCGCAGGCGGCCCAGCCCGCCGCCGTCGCCGGCCACAGGTCCTCGCCCAACCCCACGGCCACGCCGAGCAGCAGCGGCGTCCCCAGGGCCGTCGACCACAGCATGATCCGCATCGCCCCCGCCGTCGCCCGCGCCGCCTTCACGGCGAGGAAATAGCCCGCGTACCAGAGCGCCACCGACAGGGAGAACAGGTCCCCCAGCGGCGGATTGGTCCCCTGCCGCCCGTCCGCCCCCGCCGACATGGCCAAGGCCCCGCCCATGGCCAGGCCGATCGCCGCCACGAACAGCCGCCGCGGCCGGTCCCGGAACACGATCCAGCCGAACAGGGTGACCACGACCGGCGTCAGGTTGCACAGCACGGTGGCGTTGGCGACCGAGGTCATGACGATGCCGTAGTGCCAGAACGACAGGTCCAGCACGAAGAACAGCGCCGCCAGCGCCATCCATTTCGACGGCCGGCCGACGCCCTCCGCGCCAGGCCGGGCGGTGAGCAACAGCAGCAGCGGCAGGGCGAAGGCGAAGCGCCAGAAGCCGGCGGCGGCGGGCCCCGTCTCGGTCAGCCGCACGAGGATGGGCGCGAACGCCAGCACGCAGGCCGAGGCGATCAGGACCATCAGGGCGGAGGCGCGGGAGGCGGGCATGGAAGGGGTATAGCGGATTCGCGGTCTCCCTCCCCCTTGTGGGGAGGGTGGCCGAGCCGAAGGCGAGGACGGGTGGGGAACCGCCGCACGGTCCTGCGCGGCCCTGACATGCCCCACCCTGTCGTCGCTTCGCGCCGACATCCCTCCCCATGAAGGGGAGGGAGAACGGGGGCGTCAGTCGCCCCTGCTCTTCTCCACCCGGCGCAGGCCGCCCTTCTGGCCCGCGGCGCGGGCGAGGTCGGCGTTCTTCGAGAAGGTGCGCTGCTCGGGACTGACGCTGGTCCCGCCCTTGGAGGCAATGGCGCGCCGCTGCTCCGGCGACATGGCCGCGAAGCCGCGCGGGCGGCCGGTGGGTTTCACTTCGGTCATGGGCTGTCCTCTCTCGCAGGTTGAACGCGAGAGAGCCGGGTTTCCGTCGCCGGAAGAGTTGCGGATCGGCGGCGCGCGGCCGGACGGGGCGAATGTCCCCGGCCCGCGCAAAAATGCGAATTCCGCCCATGTGGAGACATTCGACCCTCATGCCGGGTCCTCCGGCGCCGTGTCGAATTCGTCGTATTCGGGCGGCAGGGGGCGGCCGAGGGCGAGGTCGCGGGCCAGTCCCAGCGCGCGTTCGCGCAGGAAGCGGCGGGCCATCAGCTGGCCCTCGGCGCTGCGGGCCTCCTCCTCGGCGGGGTCCAGTTCGACCCATTCGAACAGGGCGTCGAGACGGGCGATCTCGGACGCCGCCCGGGCCAGCCGCAGGGCCGTCAGGCCGCGCCCGNGCGACTATATGGGCGAGCACTGTGACATAGTAGACGCCGACAAAATTGTTGTTGATCGCGGTGATCCACTCCCAGCCCCTGGGACGGCACCAGATTTGTTCGAGCTGCTCGAGCTCTCCTGACCCTGCGCGCTGCGCGCTTCCGCCTCGGCGGGGTCCAGTTCGACCCATTCGAACAGGGCGTCGAGACGGGCGATCTCGGACGCCGCCCGGGCCAGCCGCAGGGCCGTCAGGCCGCGCCCSGCCCGCACCGCCTCGGCGGCCGAGGCCAGCGCCCGCCGCGCGAGGTCGCCGGGCCGGATCTGGATCGGCGCGGTCCATGCGGCGACGATGTCGTCCTCGGTCAGGGGSGCGTCGGCCTCKSCCGCCGTCGCSGCRGAMGGCGCAGCCGWSCCGGCCGATCCGGCSAWGGCCGCCGTYCGGGGCCGTTCGGGCGCGCCGGGCCAGGGCGTGGCGCGGGCGGCGAAGGCGCGCTTGGTCCAGCCCTCGCGCGCGGCCCGCTTGCGCAACGCCCCCTCGGACACGCCGAACCGCCCGGCGACCGTCCGCGCCGACAGGCCGGACAGGTAGGCGCCGCGGATCAGGCTCCAGGTGTCGGGGCTGACGGTGACGTAGCGGGTGTCGGGCGTCGGCGGTGTTCGCATGATGTTGCAGTCCCCCTTCCGTGCGTGAGCGCGGATTATGGGGGCGTGGTGCGTCAGGAACGGACGTATCGGGGGCGGAAGGGGCGGGTTGTGGGAGCGGGAGGGGTGGAGGGGGGAGGTGTGGGAGTCTTGCCCCGATGAGCGCCCCCTACCTTTCGTCATCCTCCGGCGAGCGTAGCGAGACCGGGGGACCCAGCGACGCCGAAGGCGACCTTTTCACGCACGATGTTGGCGGCGGAGTCCGCGACAGCTTCGCGCTCTCGCGCGCCACTGGGTCCCCCGGTCTGCGCCGCGAAGGCGCGGCTTGCCGGAGGATGACGAAAGAGGGGGTTAGTCGTCCTGAACCGGTGGGTCGTGCAGCCATTCGCCGTTGCGAGCCTCAGCCGCGATGGCGAATGGTGGCCGCCGCGCACGCATGTGCGCCGCCAATGCTTCAACCGACATGAGGCCATTTCGATGGATCATGCGATGACAGTTGGCGCAGAGCGCCGCCAAGTCGGAGAGCTTGGTCGCCTCGCCCTCTTCGATCAAGGCGACCGGCACCTTGTGGTGGGCCTCGACATAGCCGAGACCCAACTCGCCGTAGATGGCTTCCATATCATCGCCGCAGGCCTCGCAGGCGAAGCTGGTCAGAGAGGCTTTGAAGTCATTGATGAGCTTTCGCGACCGCTCGCGCCTCATATGAACACGGAGGGTGGCGCGGCCTTCCTGAGCCTCGATATCGGCCTCGGCTCCGTCCAGAACGCTATCCGGGTTTCCGGGCGCGAGAAGATCAGACTTGAGGCGCCAGACGCCCGCCCGGGCGGCGGGGCCATAGACGTTCTCGAACAGGTCGTTGCCCTTGAAGTGTGCCGAACCAGCCCAGTTCTCTTGGAGACGCGCGCGGACGCGGGCTGCGGGACTCGCGGCCTTATGGTCCGGGACGATCTCCACGACCTTTGGCACGAGCTGATCGAGGTGCGCTTCTCCTCCCAGCTGGGACAAAGCCTCGACAATATGTTCGGGTCGTATCGGCACCGGCTAAACCACCCGCCGGATGGCGGACCGCGCGCGATGCGACGACTCCCACTTGTGGTTGGTAACGCTCCCCATCCACCCACCGTAGCGGGTGGATCGTCAGAGGTCAGCCCTTGCCGCGCGAGTAGCTCTCGATCTCGTCGCCGTTCGCGTCGAGCGCCACGACATGGCGGGCGTCGAATTCGACCACGCCCTGCTCCTTCCATTTGATGGATGGGTCGCCGTCATAGGCCAGGTCGACGGCCTCCTCGAGGGAGTCGGCTTCGACTTCGGTGGTGTAGTCGACGTAGGCATCGACGCGGGAGAGGATGGTGAACTTCGGCATGGCGCGCTCCTTTCGAAGGAGCATGCCGGAGCCAAACGTCAGCGGCTACCAACTGGAGATTCTAAGGTCCAGAACTGTTCTGTGGATCAAAGAAAATGGCGAAAACGATAGCTTGATACAGGTTCCAGACAAAACTTTTTAATAGAAGAATACAAAAGAATACATATGACACGAAGGCAGAGGCAAAGAAGCCGGCAATCATGTCGATGTCCACCACCGGATTGGGATCTAGCTTGTCTGCTATAAACCAAATCGGCGACTGCTTCGTGGTGGAAAACACAACGAATATGCCGAAAGCAAGCAATATCATGTAGTGTACGAATATGTACAAGAAGTTATAGAATACGAACTTAAACTCCGATATAGAACGACCACCCGATTTGTACATTGCAAGCAGCCGGAATATACTAGGTTTCGTCATTGTCGCAAAAATCGAGAATCCCGCGATCAAAAAACCCAGTATAGAAACTGCAACATTTGAAACTAGACCTGCCCATGAGTTAAGAGAGGCAGCGATAATTGGCGCGTCGGCCACCAGGTCATTGTGTTGAGCAAATGCGAAACCGATTAAGAGCGCGACACATATAGCGACCGATAAAATGATGTCCGATTTGTTTCCGACCGTGCCCCAAGCCGCCTTGGCTACGCCAAGGAGGTTCTGATCGTTGGTGGCATCAGCGCGCCAGCCATCGATGGGCTCGATTTTAGGCTTGCTGGTCATCTTCTCTCACTGCCGCCGCTGCTCTCGCAGCGGCCTGTTGGGGCACATCGGGACGCTTGAGCTCTCCACGGGCTATGATGGCGTTGAAACGGTCAAGCAATGCGTTCGCCTTTTGTTTGACGGTTCCGACGAGATTTTCGATAATAGTCGTCACAGAGAAATCTTCGTTCTCGCCCTTTAGTCGATCGCCGTTATGGTCAAGGCCTGAGAAGCGCACGGTTTCATTTGCGCCGTCAGTCGTCTCTTGGAGCGCGGCGATTGTGCCCTCCTTGTCTAGGCCCTCATTGTCCGTGGTTGTCACCCGCGTTTGCTTGCCTTTCAGCATTTCATTGAATGCCTCGGCGCTTGCGATAAGTGAAGCTGCGGTAGGCTCATCGTTTTTCCGATGAATAATCAAATCTACGCGTTGAAGCTTCGCGAAGCGTTGAACGAACTCTGAAAGACGTTCGCCGTTCGTAATCTGAACGATCTCTAGCGTCGGAACTGGAATCCCTTCTTTCAAAACTCGCTTGTAAACTCGTTCTCCGCGCTCTGCTCCCTCATCATGAAGTTTATCGATATAGTCGCGATGCTTTCTGATAAGAAAACGCTGCATCGTGGACTGGAATGATGCTAGGCTCGGTGCAAACCGGGTCTCAGCAAAATATATCAACCTATGATCTTTCAGTAGAAGAACGAAGAAGGCTGACGGAGAGGTGTCTAGCTTAGCCTCATCGCTTATAAGTTGAGAAGTTGCGGGATCGAAAACCTGATCACGAACTAGCGTGGTGTCCTGAACGAACTGGCCAGCAATTGCCGGTTCGCTTACGTCATTAGTTAGTGAGTCGAATAGGCAAACGTCCAACAGGTGGAATGTCGATCCACGGGCTTCACGATACAGCTTGTCGTCAGTGAAAGCAGGCAGGACAACCTCTCGAAGCAGGTCGATCATGTTCCGATCGCCGAACTTGCAAATGAAATTTGCAAAAAGCGTTTGGTGCTGGCGCATCTTCCCCCTCGATTGATCGACATTGCGATGACAACCAGTGACTGCAAAACGGACCAGCTTGCAATAGTGAAGCTAAGCCGACTTTGGTCGTAGCCTGATCCTATCGCACCCTGATGGTCCGCCCCCTACAGCCTGCTCTTCCGGAACGCCTCCGCCTTCTCCGCCGCCGCATCGGCCCGCCAGCGTTTCGGCGCSGACTTGTCGACCKCYTCGCCCTCGGCGGTCAGGACCTCGTTGGCGAACTCCAGGTCCATCAGCTTCATGCGCTTGATCTCGTCGCGCAGGCGGGCGGCCTCCTCGAACTCGAGGTTGGCGGCGGCGTTGCGCATGCGGCCTTCGAKGTCCTTSAGGGCGGCCTGGAAGTTGGAGCCGGTGAAGGGCTTGGACGCCTCGGCCACGCCGGGGGCGGTCAGCYTGTCGAGGGCGCGGGACTCATAGGGGCTGGCCATGATCTCGCGGATGTCGCGCTTGACCGATTCCGGGGTGATGCCGTGTTCGGCGTTGTACKCYTCCTGCTTGGCGCGGCGGCGGTTGGTCTCGGCGATGGCGCGCTCCATCGAGCCGGTCATGCGGTCGGCGTAGAGGATGACGCGGCCGTCGACGTTGCGGGCGGCNGGTCTGGATCAGCGASGTCTCGGAGCGCAGGAARCCCTCCTTGTCSGCGTCGAGGATGGCGACCAGGCCGCACTCGGGGATGTCGAGGCCCTCGCGCARMAGGTTGATGCCGATCAGGACGTCGAAKGMGCCCATGCGCAGGTCGCGCAGGATCTCGATCCGCTCSAKSGTGTCGACGTCGGAGTGCATGTAGCGGACGCGGACGCCCTGYTCGTGCATGTATTCCGTCAGGTCCTCGGCCATCTTCTTGGTCAGGACGGTGACCAGCGAGCGGTAACCGGCGCGGGCGACGGATTTCACCTCGTCGATGACGTCGTCGACCTGGTTGCGGGTGGTTCCGCTGACCGGGCGGATCTCGACCGGGGGGTCGATCAGGCCGGTGGGGCGGATGACCTGTTCGGTGAAGACGCCGCCGGTGCGCTCCATCTCCCACGGGCCGGGGGTGGCGGTGACGAAGACCGTCTGGGGCCGCATGGCGTCCCATTCGTCGAACTTCAGCGGGCGGTTGTCGATGCAGCTGGGCAGGCGGAAGCCGTAYTCGGCCAGGGTCGAYTTGCGGCGGTAGTCGCCGCGGTACATGSCGCTGATCTGGCCGACGGTGACGTGGCTCTCGTCGACGAACAGCAGGGCGTTGTCGGGGATGTATTCGAAGAAGGTGGGCGGCGGCTC
>NZ_LMFL01000048.1:0-18765 GCF_001426805.1 Brevundimonas sp. Root1423 | reverse complement strand
CCCCGGGGTCATGGTCATCGATAAGCAGGAGCACGACGGCTACATCACCCCCGTCGACGCCGCCGGCGAACACGCCGTCTACGTCAGCCGCATCCGCAGGGATCCGACCGTCGAGAACGGCCTGTCGCTGTGGGTCGTGTCCGACAACCTGCGGAAGGGCGCCGCCCTCAACGCCGTCCAGATCGCCCAGCTGCTCGACGAGACCGGCATGATCAAGCCGGCCTCGGGGTATCGAAGCATCACCGTCTGACCAAACACCGCCGTCACCCTCGGGCTTGACCCGAGGGCCAGACGATCCGCCGTTCGGTCGATGGAACGGCCCTCGTTCGCGGGGCCGCCCCCGAGACCCGCCGCCTCCCACCTCTGTTCCTCGGGTCAAACCCGAGGATGACGGACGAAAAGAATGACACCCCCGTCCGCCACCCCCCGCGCCGCCCTGATCTCCGCCTTCGGCTGCTATGTCATGTGGGGCTTCATGCCCCTGCTGTTCATGGGGCAGGGCGCGCTCGGCTTCGATTCACTCGAGATCCTCGCCCACCGCGCCCTGTGGGCCGTGGCGGTCGCCGGCCTGCTGGTGCTGCTGGCCAGGCAGGGCGGTCAGGTCCGCTCCGCCCTCACGAACCCGAAGACCCTCGGCTGGCTGACCCTCTCGACCCTGCTGATCGGCGTCAACTGGGGCCTCTATGTCTGGGCCACCACCCATGAGGCCACGCTCGAGGCCAGCCTCGGCTACTACATCAACCCGCTGCTCAACATGGTCGTGGGCCTGTGGCTGTTCCGCGAAAGGATCGACAAATGGGGCTGGGTCGCCATCGGCCTCGCCGCCGTCGGCGTGGCCTTCCAGACCGCCGCCCTCGGCCGCCCGCCGTGGATATCCATCGTCCTCGCGATCAGCTTCGCCAGCTATGGCGTGATCCGCAAACGCGTCCCCATCGACGCCCAGGCCGGCCTGCTGGTCGAATGTCTGCTGCTGGTTCCGTTCGGCCTCGCCTGGGTGCTCTGGCTGCAGCACACCGGGGCCGGCGTGGCCTTCGACAGCCCCGTCAACACCCTCTGGGCCCTGGCCAACGGCCCGGCCACTGTCCTGCCCCTGGCCCTGTTCGCCTGGTCGGCCCGGCGCCTGCCATTGTCGACCCTCGGCTTCATCCAGTTCCTCGCCCCGACGCTGCAGTTCGCCGTCGGCGTCTGGGCCGGCGAGGCCCTGACGCCGCTGCGCATCATCAGCTTCGCCTTCATCTGGGGCGGCGCCGCCGTCTTCGCCGCCGCCGCCTTCTTCCGCGTCCGCGCGGCGCGCGAGGCCCTGAAGCGGTCGGCCGAACCGGCGTAGAAGTGGCTGGTGGCTGGTGGCCAGCCACTCCCTTAAAGCCCCGCGTACAAAGCCCCGATCAACCGTTGCGCCCGCGGGTCGCCGATCAGGTGCGGCGACTGGCGGGTCATCACATAGGCTCCCGACACGCCCGCGTCCGGATCGGCGAAGGCGCAGCTCCCGCCCCAGCCGCAGTGGCCCGCCGCGGTCGGATTGGGGCCGAAGATGTGCAGGCCCTCGTTGCGCATCAGCCCCGCCGCCCAGCTGACGTCGAACGGCACCACCTTGTCGCGGCCATGGATCCGCTCGCGCAGCATCTCGGCCAGCACGCCGGGGGACAGGACGGTCCGGCCGTCCAGCGTCCCGCCGTTGGCCAGCACCCCCATGATCCGCGCCAGGTCCAGCGCCGTGCCGTGCAGATTGGCCGAGGGCATCTCCACCATCCGCCACTCGGCCGAGCCGCGCCCGCCCGGCGCCGAACCCCTGTCGAGGAAGGCCGAGGTCTTGATCGCGTCGATGGTCCCCAGATCGGGCGCCGCCGTCGGCTTGCGCAACGCCGCCACCCGTCCGTGCTCCGCCTCGGGCAGGCCGATCCACAGGTCCAGTCCCGGGAAGTCCTCGCGCAGGGCCATCCCCATGCTGCGTCCGTCCGCCAGCCGGAACAGCTCGCCCGCCAGGAAGCCGATGGTGATCGGGTGATAGCCCGAGGCCGTCCCCGGCGGCCACATCGGCGCCTGCGCCGCCAGCCGCTCCAGCACCGCCTCGCGGTCGAACCAGATCGCCGGATCGACCGTCTCCGAGAAGCCCGGCAGACCGGCCTGATGGCTCATCATCTGGGCCACGGTGATCCGGTCCTTGCCGGCCTGGCCGAAGGCGGGCCAGACGGTCGCGACGGTCTCGTCATAGGACAGCCTGCCCCGCTCGACCGCCGTGGCGATCAGCAGGGCCATCACCGCCTTGCCGGTCGAGAACACCGGCGTCAGCGTGTTCTGGTCATAGGGAACGGTCTTCGCCGCATCGGCCCAGCCGCCCCACAGATCGACCACCGTCTCGCCGCCGATGCAGACGCTGAACCGCGCCGCCTGTTCGTTCAGCCCCTCGGGCGCCTCGGTGAAATTGGCGGCGAAGGCGTCCTTCACGGCGGCGAAGCGCGGCGGGCAGACGCCGTGGATGTCGGGGAGGGTGGTCATGCCCCATGTCCTACCGGCGCCTGCCCGATCCGTCACCCCGGAACCGTCTTCGCCGCATCCGCCCAGCCGCCCCACAGATCGACCACCGTCTCGCCGCCGATGCAGACGCTGAACCGCGCCGCCTGTTCGTTCAGCCCCTCGGGCGCCTCGGTGAAATTGGCGGCGAAGGCGTCCTTCACGGCGGCGAAGCGCGGCGGGCAGACGCCGTGGATGTCGGGAGGGGAGGTCATGGGGATGTCCTACCGGCCCGCCCGGCGCGCGTCACCTACTGCCGCCGCCCGGCCGACGCCTGCCTGGCCGCCTCGAACTCCGCCCCCGGATTCCACTCCGGCCAGTCGGCGCTGTCGGCTAGGTCGTGGCCCACGAGGTACAGCAGGTCCACGTCCACCGCCGCCGCGTCCATCACCCACTCCGGCGTCCATGCGTCCGACGGCTTGTGATAGCGGTTCGCCACATAGTCCCGGCTGGCTTCGTTGTGCCCGGTGAAGCCCGCCGCCCCGAACAGGGCCGGCACGCCCTTCTTCGCCAGCGGGAAATGGTCCGAGCGGTAGAAGCCGCCCGCCTGCGGGGCCGGGTCGGGGATCAGGGTCCGGCCCTGCTCCGTCGCCCGCCGCTCCAGCCACGCATCCGTCTGGCTCTTGCCCGCCCCCATGACCACGATCTGCGGCGAGACCTCGGTCCCCGGCAGCAGGGAGTCCATGTTGATGTTGGCCACTGTCGTCTCCAGCGGCCAGACCGGGTTGGCGGCGTAGTATTCCGCCCCCAGCAGTCCGGCCTCCTCGGCCGTCCAGGCCGCGAACACCACCGACCGCTTCGGCGCCTCGCCCGCCTTGAACAGCCGCGCCAGTTCGATCAGCCCGGCCACGCCCGTCGCATTGTCGACGGCGCCGTTATAGATGTCGTCGTCCCCCACCGGCGTCGCGCGGCCGTAGGCGTCCCAGTGGGCGCCGTACAGGACAGTCTCCTCGGGATGTTCCGACCCCGGAATCCGCGCCAGTATGTTGCGGCTCTCGATCCGGTCGGCGGTCTGGCCGAAGTCGATCGACATCGTCACCCCGTCCAGCGTCACCGGCGAGAACTCCGGCGTCCGCGCCGCCTCGCGCAGGGCCGCGTAGTCCAGCCCCGCATCGGCGAACAGCTGCTCCGCGACCGGCCCCTGGATCCACCCCTGCGCCGGCACGCGCTCGGCGTCCGGATCGGCCCGGACGATGTCGAATTTCGGCGCCGTCGACGACCCCTCGAGCACGCTCCAGCCATAGCCGGCGCCCGCGGTGTCGTGGATCACCAGCACCGCCGCCGCCCCCTGCCGCGCCGCCTCCTGGAATTTGTAGGTCCAGCGGCCGTAGAAGGTCATCGCATTGCCGTCGAACCGGCCCGCGACCGGATGCCCCTCGGGCGCGCCGAAGTCCGGATCGTTGACGATGACCAGCAGCACCTTGCCCTTCAGGTCCATGCCCTTGAAGTCGTTCCAGCTGCGCTCGGGCGCGTCGACGCCATAGCCAGCGAAGACCACCGGCGCGTCGAGGACGGTGATGCGGTTCACCGGCCGGTCGCTGGACACCAGAATATCCGGCCCCCGCTCCAGCGCCCGCGTCCGGCCGCCGCTGCTGACCGTGATCATCGCCGGCCCGTCCTGCCGCGTCCGCCCGAGCTGCGCCGCCTGCACCCATTGGCCGTCCGGCCCGCCCGGCTCCAGCCCCAGCGCCTGGAACTGGCCGACGACGTAGTCCACTGTCTTCTGCTCGCCCGGCGTCGCCACCCCGCGCCCCTCGAATTCATCCGAGGCCAGCACCCGCACATGCGCGTTCAGCCGCGCGGCGTCGGCCTGCTGGGCGAGGGCGGGGGAGGCGGTGAGCAGGGCCGCGACGGCGGCGGCGAGGATCATGCGGTGCTGGGTCATGCGACCGTTCTAGCGCCTTCGATCAGAGACCGTCACTCCTCGTTCAGATCGCGCCGACCACAGGTCCGTGACCGTCTTGAAAGCGCCGTCGCGACGCGCTTTAACTTTCCGAACAGTGGAGGCGGACCTTTGACGCGTTATTTGGCGGGGACGGCGGCGCTCCTCCTTGTCTGCACGCCTGCCGTGGCCCAGTCGCCGCAAACCCTTTGGGTTATGTTCGCGCCTGAGAGCATTGCACTGGACGACTCGGCGACCAGCCAGCTTCAGCGGTTCGCTGTCGATCTCGGCGCCAGGCATGTCATCATACGCGGGCGCGCCGACCCCTCCGAGGGCCGCGAGGCGGACGTCGACGATCTTTCACAGCGCCGCGCCACGATCGTACACGAGCATCTCCAGGCCTACGGCGTCAGCGTCCAGCGCATGACCGTCGGAGCGTCTGATTCCTCAACACCGGCCGGGAACCCGGAGGATGCCGGCCAGAACCGCCGTGTCGAGGTCATCGCCTATACCCCCTCACACCGGCGCCCGCCACGCTGAAGGCGCACGCCGCCGGTCCACACACCGGCCATCCAGAGCAGCCGCTCGAAGGCATTTCAGTCGTCATGCGCCGACGGAAAGACCGCCCGGATTACCGCAGCGTCACCGCGCCGCCAGCCACCTCATCACCCCGTCCGCCGCCGCGACGCCCGACGCCATCGACGCCTGCAGCAGATAGCCGCCCGTCGGCGCCTCCCAGTCCAGCATCTCTCCGGCCGCGAACACGCCCGGCATGGCCGTCAGCATCAGCCCGTCGTCCAGCTGGTCCAGCCGCACCCCGCCCGCCGACGAGATCGCCCGCGCCAGCCCCTGCACCCCCGTCAGCGTCAGCCGCACCGCCTTGATCCGCCTGGCCAGCTTGTCCGACCCCGCCGGCAGCTCGCCCGGTATCTCCCGCAACAGCCCGACCGCCGGCGCCGACAGCCCGCCCGCCTTGCGCAGCCAGTTGGTCACGCTGTCCTTGCCGCGCGGTTTCGCCAGCCGCCCGGCCAGCGCCTCGACCGACAGGTCGGGCCGCAGGTCCACGGTCAGCACCGCCGTCCCGTCCCGTTCGATCGCGTCCCTCAGCCCCGCCGACAGGGCGTAGACCGCCCCGCCCTCGATGCCATAGCGGGTCAGCATCGCCTCGCCGCGCACCGTCTGCCCGTCATGCGTCATGGCCACCGGCTTCAGCGGCTGCCCCGCGAACCGTTCCGCGAACACCTCGGACCAGGCCACGCCGAAGCCGACGTTCGAGGGCCGGAACGGCGCGACCTCCACGCCCTCCAGCATCGTCGCCCACGCCCCGTCCGAGCCCAGCCGCGGCCAGCTGGCCCCGCCCATGGCCAGCACCACGGCGTCGGGCCGCTCGACCGCCTCGCCCTCCGGCGTCGCAAACACCCAGGCTCCGTCCCGCCGTCCGATCCATTTCGACCGCGTCCGCACCTCGACCCCCAGCCCGGCCAGCCGCCCCAGCCACGCCCGCAACAGCGGCGAGGCCTTCATCGCCCGCGGAAACACCCGCCCGGACGACCCCGTGAACGTCGCCTGTCCCAGCCCCTCGGCCCAGCCGATCAGATGCGTCGGCGAAAACCGCTCCAGCCACGCCGCCACCGCGCCCGCCGCCGGGCCATAGCGGCCGACGAACCCCTCCATCCCCTCCGAATGCGTCAGGTTCAGCCCGCCCCGCCCGGCCATCAGGAATTTGCGCGCCGGCGAGGGCATGGCCTCGTGCACCACCACCTTGAGCCCGGCCTGCGCCAGCCGCTCGGCCGCCATCAGCCCGGCCGGCCCGGCCCCGATCACATGGACGGTTTTGGATGAGTCAGTCATGCCGACCCACTACGCTTTTCCGGGCATCCCGGCGAATGCGAAGACGGTGGCGGCGCTCTCTCTTCTTTCGTCATCCTCCGGCGAGCGCAGCGAGACCGGGGGACCCGGCGGCGCCGAAGGCGATCTGTTCACGCACGCGGGCTTATGGCTGGTCTGCGGCAGGGTCGCGCTCGCGCGCGCCGCTGGGTCCCCCGGTCTGCGCCGCGAAGGCGCGGCTTGCCGGAGGATGACGAAAGGGTGAAGGGCGCCGTCGCGCGAAATTTGGCTCGGGGAACACCCGCATCGCGCATACGCTCATCCCCCATGAGCGTCGCCTTTACCCGCGAGGAGGATCTGGAGGCCACGGCCGCCGATCTTCCCGACCGCCCCATCTCCCCGCACCCCAATCTGGTCACGCCCGCGGGCCTGGCCGCGATCGAGGCCGCCCTGGCCTCGGCCCGCGCGGCCTACAGCGCCGCCCAGGCCCACGGCTCCATCGAGGCCGACCGCACCGCCATGGCCCGCGCCACCCGCGACCTGCGCTACTGGTCCGCCCGCCGCGCCACGGCCCAGCTGGTCGAGACCGAGCCGGACGGCCGCGTCCGCTTCGGCGGCTCGGTGACCATCGAACGCGAGGACGGTCGGGCCCAGACCTGGCGCATCACCGGCGAGGACGAGGCCGATCCCGCCGCCGGCTCGGTCAGCCATGTCTCGCCCCTCGCCGTCGCCCTGATCGGCAGGAGCGTGGGCGACGAGGCCGTCGTCGCGGGCCAGACGGTGGAGATCGTCGCCGTCGATTGACGGTCAACGGTTGCCCCGGCCCCCCGCTTGCCCCACCTTGGGGAACACAAGGCGCTCCCGCGGCGCTTCCTGCGCTCAAGCAGCGTCAATCATCTGCGCTCAGGCAGCGCGAAGCGCGGTAGCGCCACAAAAAGAGAAAGAGCCGCCGATGGCCCGTAAGCCCAACTACAGTTTCGAGCGTCAGGAACGCGATCGCGCCGACGCCAAAAAGGCCGCCGAGAAGGCCGCCGCCAAGGCCGAAAAGAAAGCCGCCGCCGCCGCCCGCAAGGAAGCCGGCCTGCCGCCGCTCGAGGAAGACTGAGTTCAGGCGTCCCTTCCGCCCTCCGCCGCTTTCGAACCGAGCGGTGCAGGGCGGGCCAGGTACAGGCTCATCGGTGAGGTAGGGCGATCTGCCGAACCCCGGACGCCCCGAACCGCTGCAACGGGTTGCAGGCGGTCTATCGGCTTGAGCTGGAACGCGCGCCCGCGTCCCGCCAGTATCCCGCCCCTCCCCCTTCGCCGTCATCCTCGGGCTTGACCCGAGGATCAGAGGTGGGGCCGCGCTGTACCCCGGGACGGCCCCGCGAGGGTGGAGACGGTTCCCTGACCGAGCACCGGACGGTCCGATCCTCGGGTCAAGCCCGAGGATGACGGGCGGGGGGCGAGGTGGTGGTGGTGCGAAGCGCCGGACGCAGACGCTGCGAAGGTCTGGAATGGGTGGAAAGCAGACCTTGGTGAACGCTGTGCCTCTGCTATCGTGCCGACATGCGCATCATCTTCATGCTGATCTTTGCAACTGCGTTGGCGCTGATCGCCGGAGTGGCGTGGGCATGTTCCTGCCCATACTGGAGAAGTGCCTCAGATCAACTCGGCTTCGCAGACGTCGCGTTCGTGGGACAGGCGATATCCTCTACAACGGGGCGCGACGGTTACGTGGTGACGGAGTTCAATGTCTCTCGCACACTGAAGGGGGCTCACCACGACGTTCAGCGGATCACGCACGCGCCCGGCTCTTGGGGCGCCACCTGCGGCATAGACTTCGTTCAATCACGAGATGTTCTCGTTCTCGCCAAGAGGCAGGGCATCAGAATGTCTACGAGCGCCTGCGCCACACCACGCTTCGCTCAGGGCGACTTCGAGCGAGCTGCTGCGCGCTGAGAGCTATTCCAAAACCGGAGTCCGCAACGGGTCGGGAGCCGACTGTCGCCTAGGGGTGGAAAGCGGACGTTGTGCTCAGCGTTGGAACGCCACCGTTTCGCTCGACGCAAAAGGCGGCAGGACAACGCCATTCTGCCAGTCCGAGCGGAAGCCGGGCAGCTTCTCGATGTGACGGAGCAGCGCGTCCCATCCCTCTGCCTCCTCGTGAAACGTCCAGACTTGCCCGCCTACTTCGACATCGCAGCAGACGAGATCGACGGTGATCTGATCGCGTTTGTAGAAAACCGCCGAGGTAATCTCCGGAAGTGGAAGCTGGCTCAGAATCGCGGGCGTGATGCTCATTACACGGCAGTGTTGCCGCCCGAGTTCATGTCCGCAATGGGTCGGGAACGGAAGCGGGCGTCGCGGCAGCGGCCTCAGCCGGCCCCCGCCGCCATCGCCTCGCCCAGCACAGCCTCCATCTGGCCGATGCCGTAGGGCTTCAGCAGCAGGCGGAAATTCTCCCCCGCCGCCGCCGAGGCCGCCTCGCTGTATCCGGTCGTCAGCACCACGGGCAGATCGGGACGCCGGCGGCGGATTTCCTTGCCCAGACCCAGCCCGTCCAGCTCGCCCGGCATGACCATGTCGGAGAACACCAGGTCGAACCCCTGGTCGCCGTCCAGGATGTTCAGGGCGTCGGCGGCCTGGGCGGCGCGCACATAGGTGTAGCCCAGGTCGCGCAGCATGTGCCCGACCCCCGCGGCGACGGCGTCGTCGTCCTCGACCAGCAGAAGCCGGCCGCCGCGCTTGCGCCGGGGCCCCGGCGTTTCCGCGCCCGTCTGGGCCGGCCCCAGGGCCGTGGCTTCCTTCTCGCTGCGCGGCAGGCACAGGGTGAAGGTCGTGCCGCTCCCCTCGACGGACTCGACGCGGATATCCCCGCCCGAGGACCGCACGAAACCATAGACCTGCGACAGACCCAAGCCCGTGCCGCGCCCGACCTCCTTGGTGGTGAAGAAGGGCTCGAACACGCGCGAGGCCACGGCCGGCGACATGCCCGTGCCGGTGTCCGACACGGTCAGGCAGACGGTGTCGCCTTCCCCGTTCGATCCCGTCACATTGCGCGCCGACAGCGTCAGCGTGCCGCCGTTGGGCATGGCGTCCCGGGCGTTGACCGCCAGGTTCAGCAGGGCCAGCTCCAGCTCGCCCGCGTCCGCCTCGACCCGCCACAGGCCCTCGGGCAGGTCCACCACCACTTCGATGTCCTCGCGCAGCGACCGTTCCAGCAGGAACCTCAGCCCCTCCACCTGGGTCGGCAGATCCAGCACGTCGGCCTTCAGCGGCGAACGGCGCGAGAAGGCCAGCATCTGCCGCGTCAGGGCGGCGCCCCGCTCGACCGCCTGGCGCACGCCCTCGCTCAGGGTCTTGCGCTTCTTCGGATCCTCGGTGCGGTCCAGCAGCTCGATCCCGCTCGAGGCCACCATCAGCAGATTGTTGAAGTCGTGGGCGATGCCGCCGGTCAGCCGGCCGATGGCCTCCATCTTCTGACTCTGGCGCAGCGCCTCCTCGGCCTTTTCGCGCTCGGCCATCTGCTGCTGCAGCAGCAGATTGGTCTCGACCAGAACCTCGGCCCGGCGCGCCAGCTCGCGGTTGGCCCGCCTCAGGGCGCCCTGGGCCACGGCCAGGACGACCACGACCAGCACCGCCAGGCCCAGCACCAGCAACAGGCCGGCGTAACGGCTGAACCGCTGCGACGGGGGGGTGTCGAGCAGGCGCAGCCGCGCCGTGCCCAGCCGCTGGCCCGCCTGTTCGACGGGCCGCACCACATACAGCCGGCCGTCCTCGAAGACGGTGGCGCGGTCCCGGGGCGTCGCGATCGCGGGGATGGTCTCGCCCGCGCGGGCGAAACTGGCCACCACCCGATTGTTCTCGTCATAGACCGCGGCGGCCAGGACGTTCGGATTGATCTGGACGGCGTCGACATAGTCCTGGGCCGCCGCCCGGTCGTCGAAGGCCAGGGCGCCGCTGACCGCCGAGGCCAGCAGATCGGCCTGGGCTTCGGCCTCGCGGGCCAGCTGCTGTTTCAGCCCCCGTTCGCTGACCACGGTGGTCGCCACGCCCGCGATCAGCAGCACGATCAGCGAGACCAGCACCATCAGGGGAAAACGCGCCCGCCGCAGTCGCTCCATCCACGCCATCTCAGCCGCCCCGCACGGTAAGGGCGAGGTTCAGCAGGCGCGAGCTGAATTGCAGCCCGTTCCGCAACGCCGACTGCTGGTCGATGTGGAACCGCACCCGGCCCTGGCTGAGCACGAAATGGACCGCGCCCCGGTCGGGCGCCGTCGCACTGTCGGTGACCAGCAACAGGCCCGGCTGGCCCGCCGCCGCGGCGAGGGCCGCGCCGCCGCCCTGGCCCACATAGACGATGTGGCAGCCGGCCAGCGCCGTCGCGTCCGCGCGCCGGCGCACCGCCAGCGGCCGGCCATGGGCCGTCTGGGCCCGGGCCGCCGCGTCGAGCGCCGGGCCGAACGGGTCGCGGCCCGCCACACAGATGACGACCGGCGACTGGGGGGTCTGGAAGGCGCGCGGCGGCCATTCGACGAAGGCGGCGAAGCGGACGAGGTAGTTGGCCTTGACCGAATATTCGAGCCGGCTCTGGGCGGCCACGGGCCCGGCCGCGGTCAGGAGCATCAGGCCCCAGACCGCCGCCACGCCCGCCGGGATGCGCCGGGCTCCGCTCATCTCAGAAACTCGTCCGCAGGGCGACGAAGACGCTGCGGCCGAAGGCCCGCTGTCGGGCGGAGTCGCCGGTTTCGACGCGCCGCTCCTCCAGCAGGTTCTGGCCGCTGATCGACAGCTCCAGCGCATCGGTGAAGCGCCACCCCAGCCGCGCGTCCGCCTCGACCCAGGCTTCCGTCCCGCTCGTCTGCAGCGCATCGACGGCGCGCAGGCGCAGGTCCAGGTCCAGCCGGTCGGTGATCCGCGTCTGCGACTTGAGCAGCAGCTGATACGCCGGATCGTCCCCGGTCGAGATCAGGCCCGTGATGTCCGAGCCCGACGGATCGACCGCGAAATCCTTGTCCAGGGTGCTGAGGCCCGCGCTGAGCCGCCACCGGTCCGTGACGTCATAGCTGCCCCAGGCCTCCACGCCCCAGGTCTCGCCCGCGCCGAAATTGGTCAGGCTGAGCGGGAACACCGTCACCGGATGGAAGGACGCCGTCCGCAGGTCGTCATAGACGTTGTAGAAGGCCGAGATCGAGAACGAGACATGCTCGCGCGGCCGGGCGCGCCAGCCGGCCTCCCAGGCCGTCAGCGTCTCGGACTGGAAGTCGCCGCCGACCAGGAAGCCCGGCAGGGTCAGGTCGCGCTCGATCCGGTTCGGCGTGCGGCTGGCCCGGCTGATCGCGCCCCACACCAGGTCCCCGCCCGGCCGTTCCCAGCCGAGGCGGACGTTCGGCAGGAATTCCTGGCCCGAGAAGCTGTTGTCCTCGACCTTCATCCCCAGCGTCAGGGTCAAGGCGTCCGTCAGGGCGATCTGGTCCTGAGCGAACAGGTTGGTCAGCGACAGGGTCCGCTCGGCCGGGTCGAGGAAGGCCCCGCCCGGCGCGGCGGCGAAGCGCGACTGCACCGTCCGGTAGCCCGCCCCCAGCACCAGCCGGTGCCGGCCCCGGCCGAAGGCGTGCTGGGCCGAGACGTCCCAGGTGTCCGAATCCTCGACCCCGCCCGATTCCGTCCGCTCGAACCGGTCGTAATAGGCCTGGACCTGCAGTTCGCCGCCCGCCAGCGGCCGCGACCACCGCCCCACGACATTGCGCCCGCTGACCCGGGTCTCCTCGCCGCTGAAGCCCTCGTTGACGGCCACCTCATTGTCGAACACGTCGCCCTGCAGCGTCAGCCGGTTGTCGCCCACGGTCCAGTCCGCCCGCGCCCCGCCGCGCAGCCCCGACGCCGCGTCCGTCGCGTCCCCGCCGGTCAGGCGATCGCTGTCGTCCCGCGCAAAGCCCTTGATATAGGCCCGCCACGCCCCGGCCTCGCCCAGCCGCCCGCCATGCCTCAGGGCGAAGGTCGCGTCCTCGTTGCCGACCCCCGCGCTGACCAGGGTCCCGGTCGTCTCCGCCGCCGACCGGGTGATGATGTTGATGACGCCGTTGACGGCGTTGGCCCCGTACAGGGTCCCGCCCGGCCCGCTGACGACCTCGATCCGCTCGACGTCCTCCAGCATCACGTCGCGGGCGTCCCAGAACACCCCCGAGCTCAGCGTCGAATACAGGCTGCGCCCGTCCAGCAGCACCTGCAGCTTGTTGGACATCTCATAGCCGTTGAAGCCGCGCGCGCTGATCGCATAGTCGACCGCATTGACCCGCTGCACGTTCAGATTGGGGGCCAGCCGCAGCACCTCGGGCAGGCTGGTCGCGCCCGAGCGGCGGATGTCGTCGCCCGTGATGACGAAGATCGCCGCCGCCGCGTCGGCCAGGGCCTCGGGCCGCCGCGACACCGAGGTCACCTCGACCAGGGCCAGCTCTTCCAGCGACAGCCGCGACAGGTCCTGCTCCGTCGGCCCCGCGCCCTGGGGAATCGCCGCCGGATCCGCCGCCGCCGTCATCGACAGGGCCGACAACAGGGCCGCCCCGCTGGTCGCACTCAATACCGCCAAAGCCCCTCGCCCCCTGAAGCGCAGCCATTGTAATCGGCTGGAACGCCGCGCCCGTCAAACGGTTGCCCGCCCTTTTCGCCCGCCTAAAGCACCCGCAGCGACGGTCCCCTCGCCCCCGGCGCCGGCAGCAGATCGGTCACCGCCCAGACCAGGGCGTCGGCCCGGTCGGGACTGGCCCCGCCCGCGTCCTCGCCGCCCAGCCCCATCAGCTCCTCCTCCAGCGCCTCCAGCCCCGGCGCGTGCGCCACCCGCCCCTGCTCGTACAGCGCCGCCACCGGCTCGGCCCGCGCGACCTTGCCCACCGACGCATGCACCCGCTTCACCGCGACCGACAGCCCCGAGGCCTTCAGCACCGCCTCCGCCATCGCCCCGCCGTTGTTGCTCTCGACCACCACCCGCCGCGCCCCGTACGCCTCCACCGCCCGCCGCACCCGCTCGGCCCAGCCCTCGGGCGACAGCCCCTGCGCCGTCCAGTCCGCCAGCACCCCGACCCGGTCCCCGCGCCGCCCGGCCACCACGATCCCGCACGCATCCCGCGCCCGCCCCGACAGCGTCCCCGCCGGCGGATCGACGGCCACCACGACCTTGTCAAAGACAGGAGAAACGCGTTCTCCCTCCCCTTCATGGGGAGGGATGTCGGCGCGCAGCGACGACAGGGTGGGGTACGTCTGAACTTCCCCACCCGGGCTTCGCTTCGCTCCGCCGTCCCTCCCCACTTCGGGGGAGGGAGAATGCGAAAGCAGCCCCCACCCCGCCCGCGCCCTCTCGATCTCCGCGAGCGTGAAAAGCGCCCCCTCATCCTCCAGCACCCGCCCGTCCAGCTCCTGCGCCGCCCGCCGCGTCCCGCCGTACAGCCCCTCCATCGCCGCCAGGAATCCCGGCGCGAGGTTCCCCGCATTGGCGCGCGTCGGCGCATCCGTCCGCGCGCAGCCGTCCTCCGCCAGCACCCCGCGCAACACCCGCCCCGGCTTCGGCGTGGACGTCAGAACCAGCCTCGGACCCTCCCCCAGCCTCAGCCCCAGCCGCAGCATCGCCAGCGTCTCCGCGCCATAGGACCAGGCGCAGAACTCGTCCCCCCAGGCCGCATGGAACTGCGGCCCGCGCAGCCGCTCCGGCTCCTCGGCCGAGAACAGCAGCCCCACGGCCCCGCCCGGAAAGCTCACCTGCCTCAGCGACGAGGCGAACGCCGCCCCCGTCCGGAACGGCAGGTTCATCACCCCCGACGGCCCCTCGACCATCACCGTCCGCGCATCCCTTATCGTCGGCCCCACCAGCGCGATCCGCCCGCCCTTTCCCAGCCTCTGCGCCGTCTCCCACACCCACTCCGCCCCCGCCCGCGTCTTCCCCGCCCCGCGCCCGCCGAGGAAGACCCAGGTGCGCCACGGGTCCGTCTCCGGCAGCTGCCCCTCGTGCGCGTCCTCCCGCCAGAGCTCGCGCGCGAACTCGTCCTCCGTCAGCCACCGGTACACATCCTCTCCCTCCCCTTCATGGGGTGGAGGAAGGGTCGGCGGAGCCTCACCCACCCGTCTCCTCCCCATGCAATGGGGAGGGGGACCCCGAAGGGGTGGAGGGGTACGCCCCATCCCCGGCCCCCTCCCTCGCCGCCTCCCGGTCCGCCGCCCGCCGCCGCAGAAACTCCAGCGCCGCCACCCGTCCCGGATGGGTCGGATCCATCTCCTCCCCCGCCTCGCCGCCGGTCCGCCCCATCCCGTCCAGCGCCGCCGCCAGCTTCGCCCAGCCCATCGCCGCCGGCGCATCCTCGCGCCGCATGCAGGCCACCGCCCGGTTCATCGCCTCGCGCGCCGCCCCGTCCCGCGCCTCATCGTCCACTGCGGCCAGCGCCGCTGCGAACGCCTCGGTCGCCTTCCGCGCCGAGCCGTCCAGCCCCAGCCCCGCCCCGATCGCCGGCCCCGCGACCGGGTCCGCATCCCCGCGCACCTCGGCCGCCTCCAGCTCGGCGTCGGCCGCCTCGGCCAGGTCCTTGCGTCGCCAGCCCTCCTTCTTCGCCCGGAAGCCGATGGTCCGCTCGCCCGCCCCGTACCGCGCCGACAGCCAGGGGACCGAGGCCCCCGCCGCGAACTCCCGCTGGATGCGCGCCCACATCCGCGTCCCCAGCTTCACATGCCCCCGCACGCGCGGCCGCCGCACGACCGCGCCGTCCGCCCCGTTTCCGATTTCGCCCCTGATTTCGTCCGCCACCCTGCGCCCCTGATCCGTTTCATGGACCGGAGAGTCTGGCGCCATCCGCTCCTGCGGCTTGAAGATGACGCTGCCCGCGCCGGGAAGCCCCGCCGGATCAGCGGCTTGCGCCGCCGCAATCGTCTGGCTGGCGGCGAACTGTCAGCATTTCAGCCGGGATGGCGGCGACGGCGCGGAGCGCGGTCGGGCCGTTGCGGTTCATGCGGTCGGCGGTTCGGGGAGCGGGCGGGACGGCGAAGGCTGCAATCTGCGGCTCATCCGCCGCCTCGGCGGGTGCAGATTAGTTCAGGGACCACGTGCAGCGCGGTGAGAAAAGGAGGCCTTGGCCCCGTGGCCAAAGCCCCGCACCGGAGGTTCTTCTCACGCGCCATAAGCTCGCGTTTGGACTACCAAGCTTTCATCCTGAATAGTCGACCGTCGTCCCCCACGTCATGGAGACGCACGACGATATCGGACGGTTCAAACACCGGATCCTCATCACTGCGCGGGGGAAGGTCTGAGTCGATCAGAGTTATGATCGATTGCAGGCCCAGCGCGGTGTAGCTTCGGATGACCCCCAAGAGGTTTTCCTTCTTTCGGTCATCGAGCGATTCCAGCACCCCGTCGTGGAACGCGAAGCGAGGAAATGCGTCATCCAGATGCGCGCGAAGCAGCGACAGATCGAATGCGACGCACAACAACTTCTTGTAGCTGAACCCACGATCAGCGCTCGTCGCCACCCCGGCATCATCAAGCAATTCCGCCCGGAAATCGAGGTGTCCCTGCTGATTGACCACGACGCTCAGGAGCGCCTTGTGATCGATTACGTCCTCAACGATTTCGTTGAAGAACAAACGGATGCGCGAGAACAGGCTGTCGCTATCCGCGTTCTTTGCCTCAACGTCGGCCTCGATTGCGGCCTGTAGGTGGCTTTTCTCCTCGGCCAAAGTACGAATATCAGCCCGCAATTGCTGAAGCCGATGCACGAACTCCCGCTGACGTTCGAGGCCTTCGATATCAGCTCGCAACGTCACCATCTCACCCGATAGGTGCTTGTATTTGGCGAAGGAGTCCGTGCTGCTGAGGAAAGCCAGCATCTCGGATCGACGCTTACCCAGCGCGTTCAGCTCAGCATTTATTACCTTGAGTTCCGCCTCGATCTCCTCGCGCTCTTCGACGAGATAGACCCGGCGTTCCTCAGTGATCGCCTTGTTGAATGCGATCAACTGCTGAAAATCGCGTTTGATCTGCCCATCAAAGAGAACTCCGGCTTCGCGGAAAAGAACCCGCGCATCTTCCGGGTCGAAAAGTATCTGATCCTCTTCGAGAGAGCTGATAACCTTTTTTCGATTTTGAGTGAGGGAGTACCGGCGCTGATTAAGGTCCGCGATACGTTCGTCGACCTGATCCACAAGCTGCTTGGTGTCCGCCTTGTCTTGGGTTCGGAAATCGAAAGCATCGAGCAATTCCTGCTTCCTGCTGACCTCCTGTCGCTTCAGAAGTAGAAGGCCATCAATCTTTCCGGCGTCCTCGATCTCGCCGCCAAGCTCCTGGCGGATGGTCGTGGCCTTGTGCTCCTTCTCCCTAAGCTCGTCCTCCTTGGCATAGTGTTGGGTGATCAGATCGGCGTTGAAGCCGAGAATATGAGCAAGGAAAGGCTTCCAGTCGGCGTGGGAATTCGCAAACTTGCGCAGGTGGAAAACGTCGCGGAAGTCCTCCTGCGATCGAATGAAATAACCGAGTCCTTTTCGGTAGCGCCACGGTTTTAGCGCCCGCCAGTCGAGAAGACTGTCGAGCAATTCCTTGGCGCGATCGAAGGGAACGTCAATGTGATCCCAGTCTCGGTCAGGCAGAGTCGTGAAATCTTGATGCCGACCCGTGTGCTTCTTGAAGGCGATCTTTGAGGCTTCGGCGACGCTGCGACGCACGGTTACATAGCTTCCGTCGGGCAGCTCGATCTCAAGGAAGAATGTGAAATCTTCAAAGCGATCGAGATGTTTGAACAGGAAGAATTTGGCGTCGCGCCCGGCCAGAAAGCCGAAATCGAGAAGCCGGCCCAGGGTCGTCTTGCCCAAATTGTGTGTGTCGCGGTCACGGTTCTCCGGCACGCGGATTTCGGCGAGCACCACGTTGAATTCGGGCTCGAATTCCACCGGAACGAAAACCGTCGGCTGATCGGAATAAAGCTTAGACGGCTTCATTCTGGCCCACATATTCGACGGCGTCTGTCTTGGGATGGTATTCGATTAGACCAAGTAGGAACAGGAAATTTAGTGAGGGCAGGAACAACACGTCACCACCAGTTACTGATTTGCGCGCGTACTTAAACAGCATCCCATAATCACAGAGTCGCTGCGAACGTAGGCGGGCCAAGAGAACCAAGGCGACATTGACGACGGTGCGGTCGGGGTGGGCGTGTTTGCTAGGCCTCAACATTCGCCACCTCCCCGATGTCGCAGTTCCAGTACATGTAAAAAAGCACCGCGCGGGTCAGACGCTTGTGCTGACGCTGCCGCAAGATTGGGTCCCGCTGGAAGAGAAGATCAAGCAGATACTCCATGACCGCGTCGAAATTTTGGAAGGCTTTCCGCTTCGAGATGATCTTCATCTGGAACTCCTCGGCAGTCGCCTCGTAGGACTTGAGAATTTCAAGATTCTCGGGCGCGGCCAGGAACGCCCGGATTTGCGCGGTGTCCTTCAGATATCGCCTGCGCAAAGCCGCCGCATAGTCGGCGGTCATGTTGTTCAAGTCGTTCTTTTCCTCGTACGAGGTCCGCTCACTCGGCGGCGCATCGAGCACAGCCGACAGATCGGCGTCATGACTCGCAATCGCTTCGACAACGATGGCGAGTTCGTCGGGCGACACAATCAATGGGGAGTCGACGGGATCCAAGTCGGCGAGAGCCGCCACCTCAGGAAACTGCTTCAGATAGAGCTCCAGCTGCTCCACGCCGCAGAGATAAATCGACCCTTCGGGAAGGCCGCACGTCTCAGCGATATACTTGGTGATGTTCTGGTCGGCATTGCCCGCGAGCCGGCGGTTGGCAAACAGCATATAGTGGTCGAGCTGCTTCGCCTCGCGGAGCTTAATGATCCGCGGGACCTCCTTTCCAATCACCGTGTCTTTGGCGGTCGGGCTGTAAAAATCGGCCTCGCCGAAATGGCGGTTATACCCATTGGTGTGTTTGGCTTGGACAACGGTCGTTCCGACCCATGGCGCAGCTTTGCTCGGATGCAACTCCGCCGTACCCACGAATTTGGCATCCCGGCCGCCGTCAGGCCCCTTGGCGAAGCCCTTCACAGAGACGCCCAACAACCGCTGACAAAGTAGGACAATCAGTCGCTCAAACTGATCCTCACTCAAATCCTCATAGGCGAATTTCATCGTAGACCCCCCGCAGTCAGGCTTGATCGTCCAGAGCCGCCCGACGCGCGCTGCGCGCCGGTAGCATACTGGCCATACAACCGGGAACAACGATCGCAACTCAGGCCGACTGCATCGTGCCTTCAGCCAACACCTGCCGCTGGCAACGAACATCAACGGCCACCAAAAAAGGGCGGGCCCGTCACCGGACCCGCCCTCTTCTGTATCAGCTTGAACCGCTGAACGACCGGATCAGAAGTCCATGTCGCCCATGCCGCCCATGCCGCCGCCCATGCCGCCGCCGGCGCCGCCGGMCGAGGCCTTCTTCGGCGCRTCGGCCACGGCCGCTTCSGTSGTGATCAGGATGCCGGCCACCGAGGCGGCGTCCTGCAGGGCCGTGCGCACGACCTTGGCGGGGTCGATGACGCCGGC
>NZ_LMFL01000047.1:0-19092 GCF_001426805.1 Brevundimonas sp. Root1423 | reverse complement strand
GCTGGCCGATCTGGTCGAGCGCGAGGGCCGGGCCCTGGTCTATGTCGCCGCCAAATGGGACCTCGAGACAGAGCCCCAGTCGAAGCTGGCCAAGCTGACCCAGATGGCCGAGGACAAGCTGCCCCAGCTGAAGGGTTCGCCCTTTGTGGCCCTGTCGTCGCACAGCGGCCGCGGCGTCGAGCGCCTGATGCCGGCCGTGCTTCAGGCTCACGCCACCTGGTCGGTCAAGGTCAAGACCAAGGACCTCAACACCTGGCTGGCCCTGGCCACCCAGAGGCATCCGCCCCCCGCCGTCGACGGCAAGCGGATCAAGCCCAAATACATGGCCCAGACCAAGGCCCGGCCGCCGACCTTCGTTCTGATGGCCAGCCGCGCCGAGTCCATGCCGGAGCAGTACAAGCGCTATCTGGTCAACAACCTGCGCGAATCCTTCGATCTGCCGGGCACGCCGATCCGGCTGCTGGTCAAGTCGGGCAGCGAGAACCCCTATGCGCCGGGCGGCTCAAAATCGGGGCCGGAGCGCTACAAGGGCGACGCCAAGACCGCGCCGCGCAAGGTCATCAAGAAGGCCGAGCGGGCCGAGATGCTGTCCAACCTGCCCGGCAAGGCGCTGGAGCAGAAGAAGGCCGGCAAGACCAAGCTCAAGCCGCTGGCCGGGCTGAAGGCCAGCGCCAACAAGAAGGCCGGCTCCTCGGTCGCCGTCCAGAAGGGCGCGCGCGGCGGCGCCCGCCAGGTCTCGCGTTCGGGTCGCGTCCGCACGGGCCAGAAGCACCTGCCGAAGAAGTAGGCCCACCGGTCCCGGCGGCCTGTCTTTGACGCGCCGCCGGAAACGCCGTTACCCTGCCTCAACCTCGGGAGGGTTCCGGATGCTCAGGCTCATATTGTCTATCGTCGTCGGGGTGGCCATCGCCTTCGTCATCGTCATGGCTGGCGACATCCTGTCCCAGTCCATGGCCGCGTCGGCCGGGCCGGCTCCGACCGAAATGACCGACCGCGCGGCGATGGAGGCCTATATGGCCGGTCTGCCGACAGCGGTGTTCATCACCATGCTGGCGACATGGACCGTGGCCGCCTTCGCCGCCGCCGCCTTCGCGGCCCGCTTCGCGCGGCGCGGCGCCTGGGCGGGCTGGGTCGCCGCGGGTCTGTTCCTGTGCGCCACCGCCGCCAACCTGTTCCTGATCCCCCATCCGACGTGGATGGCGATCGCGGGCGTCGTGCTGGTCGTGGCCGCCGGCTGGATCGGCGCCAAGGCGGGTTCGACCGGCTTCCTGCGCGCTGGCTAGATCAGCGCCGCCACCGGCGGCCCGCCGCTCCAGTCCCTGAACTTCACCTCAAGCGCCGGCTCCAGATCGCCGCGCGCCAGCTCGACCATCAGCGGGCCGATGGCAGACGGATGCGGAACCTCCTCCGGGTCCTCGCCCGGATAGGCCTGGGCCCGCATGGCGGTGCGCATCCGGCCCGGATCGACGATGGCCACGCGCACCGGCGTCGACTCGATCTCGTCGGCCCAGCATTTGACCAGCGCCTCCGCGCCCGCCTTGGTCGCCGCATAGGCGCCCCAGAAGGCCTTGGGTGCGCTGGCCACGCTGGTGGTCACATAGATCGCCCGCCCGGCTTCCGACACCTTCAGCAGCGGCTCCAGCGAGCGGATCAGGCGATAGACGGCGGTGAAATTGGTCTTCTCGACCTTGGCCCATACGCGCGGGTCGGCATGGCTGACCGGCGTCAGGCCTGCGGCCCCCATGGTCGCGGCCGCCTGCACCCAGACGTCCAGCCGCCCGAACCGCTCGAAGATGGCCCCGCCCAGCCGGTCGATCGCGCCGCCGTCCACCAGATCGAACGGGATCAGGGTCGCGTGCTTGCCGGTCGCCGCGAAAATGGCGTCGTCCAGCTCCTCCAGCCCGCCCTGGGTCCGCGCCGTGGCGATGACGTGCGCGCCGGCCCGGGCCAGCGCCAGGGCGGTCTCATAGCCGATGCCGCGCGAGGCCCCCACGACGAGGGCGATGCGGTCTTTGAGGGGAAGGTCGGTCATGCCGGGCCTGATAGCCCGCCCGTCGGCCCGGCGAAAGTCAGAAGCCCGGCGCGGGTTGCCACAGGCTGAGGCTGACGCCCTGGTCGTCGCTGATCACGACCGAGCGTCCGGTCGAGCTCTCCGCCGGAACCGCCGCCTTGCCGCCCAGCTCGATCACCCGCGCGCACAGGGCGTCGAGGTCATCGACGCGGAAATACAGATGGGGAAACTGGCCGGGCCGCTCGGCCTTGGTGAAGCCGAACGCCGGCTTGCTGCCGGCGACATGGGCGTAGGTCGGGCCCGACTCGGTCTCGTTGAACGTCCAGCCGAACAGGGCCGAATAGAAGGCGCGCGCCTTGGCGACATCGTGGGTGTCGATGGTGAAATAGCCGAGCTGGACCATGCGACGCCTCCGGTGATCGTGTGAACCTTAAGCGCTGACCAGCAGGGAAAGTTGCCGCGCCGCCACCTCGCGCCCGCCTTCCTCGATCTCGCGATCCAGCAGGCGGGTCGGGTATTCGCCGGTGAAATAGTGGTCCGTGAACTGCGGATTGTGTGGGTCGCGCGGACCCGCCTCCATGGCGTCATACAGGCCGTCGACCGACAGGAAGCCGAGGGAGTCGACCTCGAGGAAGGCCTTCATCTCCTCCAGCGTCTTGTTGGCGGCGATCAGCTGGTCCCGCTCGGGCATGTCAATGCCGTAGAAGTCCGGCCACAGGATCGGCGGACTGGCCGAGCGCAGATGCACCTCGGTCGCGCCCGCCGCGCGGACGGCGCGCACCAGCTTCACCGACGTCGTGCCGCGCACAATGGAATCGTCGATCAGCACGACCCGCTTGCCCTTGAGCACCGAGGCGTTGGGGCTGTGCTTCATCCGCACCCCCTTCTGCCGGGCGCCCTGGCTGGGCTGGATGAAGGTGCGGCCCAGATAGTGGCTGCGGATGATCCCCATCTCATAGGGAATGCCGCTCTCCTGGGCATAGCCCAGCGCCGCCGGCACGCCGGAGTCCGGCACCGGCACGACCACATCGGCCTCGACCGCATGCTCGCGGGCCAGCTTCATGCCCATCCGCTTGCGCACGCCATAGACCGAACGGCCGTTCACGACGCTGTCAGGGCGCGAGAAATAGACGTATTCGAACAGGCAGGGCCGGGCCCCGCGGGTGGGGAAGGGCTTCAGCGACTTCAGCCCCTCGTGGTCGATCACGACCACCTCGCCATGCTCGACGTCGCGCTCGAAGGTCGCGCCTATGGTGTCGAGGGCGCAGGTTTCCGACGCCAGCACCCAGGCCTCGCCCAGACGGCCGAGGACCAGCGGGCGGATGCCCAGCGGGTCGCGGGCGCCGATCAGCTTGGAGCGGGTGGCGCAGACCAGGGCGTAGCCGCCCTCGATCCGGCCGATGGCGTCGATGAAGCGGTCGACGATCTTGGCCTTACGGCTCCGCGCGATCAGGTGAAGGATGACTTCCGAGTCCGAGGTCGACTGGAAGATGGCCCCTTCGCCGACCAGCTGGTTCCGCAGATAGAGGAAATTGGTCAGGTTGCCGTTGTGGGCGATGGCGATGCCGCCCTGGTCCAGATCGGCGAACATCGGCTGGATGTTGCGCAGGAAGCTGCCGCCGGCCGTCGAATAGCGGGTGTGTCCCACGGCCGCCGTGCCCGGCAGACGCTCGGGCAGGTCCGCGCCGCCGAAGGCCTCTCCGACGAGACCCATGTGGCGCTCGGTGTGGAACCGGGTGTCGTGGACGCTGGCGATGCCGCAGGCTTCCTGGCCGCGGTGCTGCAGGGCGTGCAGGCCCAGGGCGACGACGGCCGAGGCCGCATTCTTTTCGGTCCCCCAGACGCCGCAGACGCCGCATTCGAGGCGCGGACGGTCGTCGTCCGCATCGCGGTGATGCGCCCGGTGGACGACCGGGTCGGCGATGGAATGCTCAGGGCGGCTCATCGTGGGGCTCCGATGAAGCGGGGAACGCTAGCGTGCGGCGGACGGCGGCGAAGTATTGTCTCTTTGGGGCGGGGGCAAGGCTTTGTCTTCGGAAAACCCTTTGCTCACGGACGAAGTCACGACCGGGGTCAGGGCGTCGGCGCCCCGGCCGATGCCCGGAAGCACGATCTGGATCAGCCGCGCGGCGCCCGCCGTCACCGGCCGCAGGGCCGCCTCGCTGAGCCAGCGCGGCATCTTCTCGCCCGGCATGGCCGCGACGATGACCAGATGGATGGCCCCCAGCAGCACCAGGGAGCGGGCCGCGCCGATGAAGATGCCGAGGATGCGGTCGACTCCGCCCAGCTGCGGATGCGCCTGCGCCCGCTTCGACAGGATCGAGCCGAACAGCCGGATGCCGAAATAGATCGCCAGGAAGGAAACCACGGCCGCCGCCATGGTCCCCATCCAGTCCGGATTGACCAGGGCGCGTCCCAGCGGCGCCGTCAGCGGCAGGGCGACCAGGGCGATGAAGGCCGCCAGCACGAAGCTCAGCAGGGTGATCAGCTCGCGCGTGCCCCCGCGCACCCAGCCGGCCGCGGCGGAGGCGAGGATGACCAGAATGGCGATAACGTCGAAACCGGTCATGCGCGCTCGAACTGAAGTCGGTCCGACCTCAATAGCGGTTTTGCGAGATTCGTTCGACCGCTTCGGTCAATCGCGTGACGGAGGTCACCTTGACCCCCTTGTCCTTCACCGTCAGCGGCGGCGTCAGGGCCTGGTCGAAGCCCAGCTTCTGGGCCTCGCGCAGCCGCGCCTCGGCCCGGCCCACCGCCCGCACCTCGCCGGACAGGCTGATCTCGCCGAACACGACGCAGCCCTGGGGCAGGGGGGTGTCGGTCGCCGAACTGATCAGGGCCGCGGCGGCCGCCAGATCCGCCGCCGGCTCATTGATGCGCAGGCCCCCGGCGACGTTCAGATAGACGTCCTGGTCTCCGAACCCGAAGCCGCAGCGCGCCTCCAGCACGGCCAGCACCATGGCCAGCCGCCCGGTGTCCCAGCCGACCACCGCCCGGCGCGGCGTGCCGTAGGCCGATTTCGACACCAGCGCCTGCATCTCCACCAGCACGGGCCGCGAGCCCTCGATGCCGGCGAACACCGCCGCCCCCGGGGCTCGGTCCCGGCCCTCGCCGAGGAACAGGGCCGACGGATTGGCGACCTCGCGCAGACCCGCGTCGCCCATCTCGAACACGCCGATCTCGTCGGTGGCCCCGAAGCGGTTCTTGCCGGCCCTCAGGATGCGGAACGGATAGCCGCGCTCGCCCTCGAAGCTCAGCACGGCGTCGACCATATGCTCGACCACGCGCGGTCCCGCGACCTGGCCGTCCTTGGTCACATGGCCGACCAGGACCACCGCCACGCCCTGCGACTTGGCCAGCCGCACCATCTCGCCGGCGCAGGCCCGCACCTGGGTCACGGAGCCCGGTCCGGCCTCATGGGCGTCGGACCACAGGGTCTGGATGGAATCGACGATGACGATGTCGAATTTCTCGCGCTTCAGCGTCCCCAGGATGTCCCGCAGCGCCGTGGCCGAGGCCAGTTCCACGGGCGCCGTCTCCAGCCCCATCCGTCTGGCCCGGGCGCGGATCTGTTCGACGGCTTCCTCGCCCGAAATATAGGCCACGCGCCGCCCCGACAGGGCCGCGCGCCCGGCCACGTCCAGCAGCAGGGTCGACTTGCCGACGCCGGGATCGCCGCTCAGCAGGATCGCCGACCCCGGCACCACCCCGCCGCCGCAGACCCGGTCGAATTCGGCCACGCCGGTGATGATGCGCGGCGGCTCGGGCGTCTCGGACTGCAGCCCCTCGAACTGCACGCCCCGCCCGCGCCCGGCCGCGCTGGTCGCCGGCTTCATCGCCCCCGGCGGCGCCGCGCGGCTCTCCTCGACGATCGAGTTCCACTGACCGCACGCCCCGCACTGGCCGGACCACTTGCCGTGGACCGCCCCGCAGGACTGACAAACATAGATCGCACCGTCTCTCGCCATGCCTCCGGCTTACAGGAGTCGCGCGCGGCGGGGCAGGGGGCAGGCGAGGGGGTGCGTCCGGAATTGACGTAGGCTCTCCGGTTGCCCGGGCGACTGCTCCATGCAAGCTTCGCCGACCCTGGGGAGAACACCATGCTGCACCGTCTGGCCGCCGCCGCCCTCGCTCTCACGCTGGGCCTCGCGGCGCCCGCCCGCGCCGACACCCTGGTGGTCACCGCCGCCCGCATGGTCGATGTCGAGCGCGGCCGCTATGTCGACAATCCCGTCGTCGTGGTCGTCGACGGACGCATCACCGCGGTCGGGACCGCCGTCCCGGCGAACCTGCCCGCCGACGCCCGCCGTCTCGACCTGCCGGGCCTGACCCTGCTGCCCGGCCTGATCGACATGCACGTCCATCTGGCCGGCACSCCCTATGTCTCSGGCTTCAMGGTKCTGGAGTACGCCGACGATTTCGAGACGGTSCTYCAGGTCCCCAACGCCCGCGCCAATCTGATGGCSGGCTTCACCACGGTGCGGAATCTCGGCGGCCCCGACTTCGCCGACGTCGCCCTGCGTCAGGCCATCGACGCGGGCTTCATCGAGGGCGCTTCATCGAGGGCATGCAGTTCGTCGATCAGCCCGAGCCGCAGCCAATCTGATGGCGGGCTTCACCACGGTGCGGAATCTCGGCGGCCCCGACTTCGCCGACGTCGCCCTGCGTCAGGCCATCGACGCCGGCTTCGTCGAGGGGCCGCGCGTCATCCCGGCGGGCGTCTCGTTCGGCGCCACCGGCGGCCATTGCGACGAGACCGGCCTGCCGCGCTCGCTGGCCCGGGCCAATGACTACAACGCCGACAGCGTCGACGCCGCCCGCCACAGCGTGCGCGAGGTGCGCAAATACGGGGCCCAGGTGATCAAGGTCTGCGCCACCGGCGGCGTCTTCTCGCGCAACACCGAGCCSGGCCAGCAGCAGATGACCCTGGCCGAACTGACCGCCGTGGCCGACGAGGCGCATATGTGGGGGCTGAAGGTCGCCGCCCATGCCCACGGCGCCTCGGGCATCGCCGACGCCATCCGCGCCGGCATCGACACCATCGAACACGCCTCGCTGATCGACGCCGAGGGCATCCGTCTGGCGGTCCAGCGCGGGACCTGGCTGTCGATGGACATCTACAACACCGACTTCACCCAGGCGACGGGCACGGAGTTCGGGGTCACCGAGGACAATCTGCGCAAGGACCGCGAGATCGGCCAGTTGCAGCGCGACAATTTCCGCGCCGCCCACCGCGCCGGGGCCCGGATGGTGTTCGGCAGCGACGCCGCCATCTATCCGCACGGCCAGAACGCCCGGCAGTTCGCCGTCATGGTCGAATACGGCATGACCCCCGCCGAAGCGATCCGCGCCGCCACCTGGAACGCCGCCCAGGCCCTGGGCCGGGAAGGGGATGTCGGCGCCATCGTCACGGGCCGCTACGGCGACCTGATCGCCGTCTCCGGCGACCCGCTGGCGGACGTGCGGATGCTGGAAACCGTGCCCGTGGTGATCAAGGGCGGAGCGGTGGTCCGGGACGCGCGCTGAGTTTCAGACGCAGACGCGGGGAACCCGCGCCGTGACCGAGGTCAGCAGCTCATAGGCGATGGTCCCCGCCGCGCCGGCCGCGTCGTCCAGCGCCCGGTTGGGGCCGAACAGCTCGACCCGGTCGCCCACCACGACATCCAGACCGGTGACGTCGACGGCGCAGACATCCATCGACACCCGTCCCAGGATCGGTCGCAGTTCGCCCGCGACAAAGACCAGACCCCTGGGGCTGTAAGCCCGCAGCACGCCGTCGGCGTAACCCGCGGCGCAGGTGGCGATCCGCGTCGGCCCGCTCGCCACGAAGCCGCGCGAATAGCCGACGCTCTCGCCCGCCGGAACCTCGCGCACCTGCAGCACCTCGGCGGCCAAGGTCGCCACCGGCCTGATCCGCGCGTCCGGCCGTCCCTCGGGCCCGCCGCCGTACAGGCAGATGCCGGGCCGCAGGGCGTCGAAGGCATAGTCGGGGCCCAGGAAGGCCCCGCCCGAATTGGCGAACGACCGCACCGTTCCCGGATAGCGCGCGGCCGCCGCCGCGAAGGCGGCCCGCTGCCGCGCGTTCATCGGCTCGGCCGGATCGTCGGCGCAGGCCAGATGGCTCAGCACCAGATCCAGCCCCTCGAAGGCGTCCGGCGCGTCCTCGACGCGGAAGCCCAGCCGGTTCATCCCGGTGTCGATCTGCAGCCCGGAGGGGCCGCCGCCGGAGTCCCGCCATTCGGCCAGCTGCGCGCCGGTGTTCAAGACCGGCTTCAGCCCGGCCGCCCGCAACCGCGCCGCCCGTCCGGTCAGGCATCCGTCCAGCACATAGATGGCGACATCGGGACCGAGCGCGGCGCGCAACCGCTCCCCCTCGCTGGTCCGCGCCACGAAAAAGGTCCGCGCCCCCTCGGCTGTCAGCCGCGCGGCGCAGGCCGCGGCGCCCAGTCCATAGCTGTCGGCCTTGACCACCGGATGCACGGGCGCGCGCCCGGCCGCCTCCAGGGTATGGAAGTTCGCGGCGAGTGCATTCAGGTCGATGGTCAGGGTGGCGGGCGCCGGCATCCCGCCATCTATGGCGACCCGCTTGTGCGATGCAACAAGCGGCGCCTAAAGCCGGGCGAAGGCCTCGCCCTCGGCGTCGAACAGATGCGCCTGGTCCGCGGGGACCTTCAGGCTCAGGGTCTCGCCCGCCGCGGGCCGCACATCGCCCGGCAACAGCACTGTCACCGGCGCCTCCCCCGCCGTCAGATAGGCGTAGGTGGCGTGGCCCAGGGTCTCGACGAAGGTCACGGCGGCCCGGATCGCATCGCCCTTGCCCGCCGTCGTCAGATGCTCGGGCCGTACGCCGAGCGTGACCGTGTCGCCGGCCCTGGCCCGGGCCGCGTTGACCGCCACCTTCAGCGTTTCGCCCGCCGCGGTCCGCACCGTCGCACCTTTCGCCGTGGCGCTGACGATCTCGGCGGGCAGCAGGTTCATCTTCGGGCTGCCGATGAACTCGGCGACGAAGAGGTTGCGCGGCCGTTCGTACAGATCCATCGGCTTGCCGACCTGTTCGATCCGCCCGGCGTTCAGCACCACGATGCGATCGGCCAGGGTCATGGCCTCGACCTGGTCGTGGGTGACATAGACCATGGTCGTTTTCAGCCGCTCGTGGAGGCTGGCGAACTCRTAGCGCATCCGCACCCGCAGGGCGGCGTCGAGGTTGGACAGSGGCTCGTCGAACAGGAASACCTGCGGYTCGCGCACGATGGCCCGGCCGATGGCGACSCGYTGMCKCTGSCCGCCKGACAGGGCCTTGGGCTTGCGGTCCAGATAGTCGGTGATGTTCAGCGTYTCGGCCGCGCCGCGCACGCGCCGGTCGATCTCGGCCTTGTCGGCCTTCGCTCCGAACGCCATGTTCTCGTAGACGCTCATGTGCGGATAGAGGGCGTAGGACTGGAACACCATGGCGATGCCCCGGTCGGACGGGCCCAGGTCGTTGACGACCTTGCCGCCGATGGCGATGTCGCCCCCGGTCGCCTCCTCCAGACCGGCGATGGTGCGCAGAAGCGTGGACTTGCCGCAGCCCGACGGCCCGACGAAGACCACGAACTCGCCGTCCGTGATCTGCAGATCGATGCCCTTGAGAACCTCGGTGGTCCCGAAGCTCTTGGTCACGCCGGTCAGCCTGACGTCCGCCATATGTTTCCTGCCCGCAGCTTCTTGTTTTGCAGTCACCGTAAACGGTTACAGGAGCGGATCAATCCTCGGCTCGGGGAGCCGAAGGGCAGGGGTCAGCGGGGTGTCTTGCCCTTGTAAGGCGCCCTGGCCTCGGCAGGCTTGCCGCGCGCGTCCCTGGCCGCCCACGGACGGTCGCCGCCCTTGGGCTTGCCCTTCCACGGCTTGTCGCCGGCGGCGGCCGGAGCAGCCTCGGCGTCGGAGCGCGGCGTCCAGGGCGTCTTGCCCTCGACCGGGGGCTTCTTCACCCACGGCTTCTTGCCCTCGGGCGTCGGATCGTTCGGGGTGCGCTTGACCCAGGGCTTCTTGCCCTCGGCGGCCGGAGCAGGGGCCTCGTCGCGCTTCACCCACGGCTTCTTGTCGGGCTGCGGGCGGTCCTCGCGGGCCTTCCAGGCCGGCTTGTCGCCGGTGTCCTCGCGCTTGACCCAGGGCTTCTTGCCTTCAGCGGCAGGCGCGGCGTCGTCGCGTTTGACCCACGGCTTCTTGGCGCCCTCGGAACGGTCCTCGCGCGGCTTCCAGGCCGGCTTGTCGCCGCCTTCCTCGCGCTTGGCCCACGGCTTCCTGTCGGGGCGGTCGCCGCCGGCGGGCTTCTTGTCCCAGCGGCTGACGGGCTTCTCCTGCGGACCCGGCTTCACGGCCGGATCGATCTTGACGCCTTCCTCGAGGCCCAGGGCGATGGCGGCCTCGAACTTGGCCTGCATCTCCTGGGTGATCTCGAACTTGGTCTCGCGTTCGAAGATCTTGATCGAGCCGATGTCGCGCTTGGTGACGTGGCCCAGACGGCAGATGGTCGGCATCAGCCATTTCGGGTCGGCGTTCTTGTCGCGGCCGATGTTGATCCGGTACCAGACCATGTCGCCGCCGCGGGCGAAGTCCGTGTACGGAACATCGGGCTGGCCCTTGTCGTTCTTGCCGGTCTCCTGCTGGCGCTTCATGCGGTCGTCGTCATAGACGTCTTCCGGCGCCGGCAGCTTCTGCTGGTACAGGCGGATCAGGGCGGCCGCGATCTGCTCCGGCGTGCTCTTCTCCAGCAGCTGCCGGCCCAGGGCCAGCGTGTCCTCGTCCTCGACCGGCGCGGTCAGGACGGGATCGGCCAGCATGCGCTTGCGGTCGTTCTCGAGGATCATGTCCGCCGAGGGCGGGCCCGACCATTCGGCCTTGATCGAGGCGGATTGCAGCATCAGCTCGACCTTGCGGCGGCGCGTATAGCTGACCAGCAGGACCGAGACGCCCTTCTTGCCCGCGCGGCCCGTACGGCCCGAACGGTGCAGCAGGCCGGCCTTGTTGACCGGGATCTCGGCGTGGATGACCAGGCCCAGATCGGGCAGGTCGAGGCCGCGGGCGGCCACGTCCGTGGCCACGCAGACCCGGGCGTGTCCGTCGCGCAGGGCCTGCAGCGCTTCCGAGCGCTGGCTCTGGGTCAGTTCGCCCGACAGGCCGACGACCGAGAAGCCGCGCTCGCGCAAGCTCGACGTCAGATGCTTCACCCGCTCGCGCGTATTGGCGAACACCAGGGCGCCGGGGGCCTCGAAATAGCGAAGCACGTTGACGACGGCCAGTTCGACCTCGTTCGGTGCGACGCGGATTGCCTTGTATTCGATGTCGGCGTGCGAGGCGTTGCCGGCCACGGTGTCGATGCGCAGCGCGTTCTTCTGATAGGTCTTGGCCAACTGCACGATGTCGCGCGCCAGCGTCGCCGAGAACAGCAGGGTCCGGCGCTCGGCCGGGGCGGCGTCGAGGATGAAGGTCAGGTCTTCCTGGAAGCCCATGTCCAGCATCTCGTCGGCCTCATCCAGCACCACGGCCTTCAGGGTCGACAGGTCCAGCGAGCCGCGCTCGACGTGGTCGCGCAAACGGCCCGGGGTGCCGACGACGATGTGACAGCCGCGGTTCAGGGCCTGACGCTCGACCTTGGGGTCCATGCCGCCGACGCAGGAGACGATTCGCGCGCCGGTCTGTGCGTACAGCCACTGAAGCTCGTTCGAGACCTGCAGCGCCAATTCACGGGTCGGGGCGATGACCAGGGCCACCGGCGCGCCGTACTCGGCGAATTTCTCGGCCTCGCCCAGCAGGGTGGGGGCCAGGGCCAGGCCGAAGGCGACGGTCTTGCCCGAACCGGTCTGGGCGCTGACCAGCAGGTCGCGGCCCGAGCCGTCCTCGTTCGGTGCGGCGTCCAGAACGGCGGACTGGACCGGCGTCGGCTCGGCATAGCCGCGTTCGGAAAGGGCGCGATCAAGCGCGGGATGACTGGCGGGGAAAGGCATGGGCAGTCCGTAAGGCGCCAACGCGGCGCGCGCCAGTCTCGCCCCGGGGAAGGGGCGACCGGCGAAGGGCGGGGTGTGTGCGCCCGGAACAAGGCCGAAGGGTGGCCCTGCCTGTTTCGGACCTCAGCGAATGACCGCTGACAGACCGTCGTTTCGCGGGCAGAGTGCCCTTTCGGGGGATCTCATGTTGAAAACCATACTCGCCGCCACCACCGCCCTGACGCTCGCCTCCATGACCGGCGTCGCCTGGGCGCAGGAGTTGACCCCGCCGCAGAGGCCGGTCGGGAGCCGGCCGGCCTCGCAACAGACGCCGGGGCCGGGCGCACAGGGCGCGGTCGCACTGACCAGCGGGCGGCCCGTTCGCGGCCAGCTGGCGCGGGGCGACGACACCCTGCAGAGCGGCGAATACGCCGACGAATTCACATTCACGGTTCGACGCGGCCAGACCTATGAGCTCACGCTCTCGTCTTCGGCCTTCGATCCCTATCTGCTGGTGCGGGGGCCCGGCGGGCTCAGCGAAGACAATGATGACGATCCGGCCGCGCGCGGCTCGCACGACAGCCGGATTCGCTTCACCGCCCCGGCCAATGGCCAGGTCGAGGTCTCGGCGACCAGCTATGAGCCCGGCGAGACGGGGGCCTACACCCTGACGCTGGGCGGCGCCGCGGCGCCGGCCGCGTCGTCACAGGCCGCCGCCACGACCCCGGACCGCCCCGTTCGCCTCGGCCAGACGCTGGATGGCCGGCTCGCCGCGGGCGACCGCCAGCTCGACAGCGGCGAGTACATCAACAGCTATGTGCTGCGCGGGCGCCGCGGACAAACGCTGGACCTTCGGCTGACCTCGACGGCCTTCGATCCCTATGTCGGCATCAGCGGCCCCGGCGGCTTCTCGGCCTTCAACGACGACGACCCCGCCGTGACCGACGGGCGCAACAGCCGTCTGGTCGTGACCCTTCCTGCCGATGGCGACTATCGCATCACCGCCACCAGCTACGCCTCGGGCGAACAGGGGAGCTACCGGCTGGCGGTGCTGGACGGAGCCGGGGCCGCGACGCCGCCCCCGGCCGCAGTGCGCCCGTCCGAACGCGCTTCGGCCAACGGCGGGATCACCATTGGCCAGACCGTCAGCGGCTCCCTCGACGCGGGCGACGACACTCTGGATTCGGGCGAATACGTCGACAGTTTCCGCTTCACGGGCCGTCGCGGCCAGCGCGTGGCGGTGGAGCTGACCTCCTCGGCCTTCGACGCCTACACCATCCTCAGGACCCCGTCGGGGGACCAGCAGGAGAATGACGACGCCCGCGACGGCGGACACGACAGCCGGCTCGACACCGTCCTGGCCGAGGACGGCGAATACGAGGTCATGGTCACCTCCTACGCCCCCGGCGAGACCGGCTCATACCGCTTCAGCGTCAGCCCCAGCCTCGGCTCGCCGCGGCAGGCCTCCGTGCAGGGCGGGGCGCGGGTGTTCGCGGTCATGGTCGGGGTGTCCGACTACGGCGGGGCGCAAAGTCCCCTTGAGTTCACCGACGAGGACGCCCGCAAACTGGCCGAAACCCTGCGCGCGGACGGGTCGCTGAACGACGCCAGCCTGGTGCTGACAAACGCCGAGGCCACGGTCGCCGGCGTGCGCCGCGCCTTCGCCAGCGTCGCCGCCCAGGCGGGACCGCAGGACACCTTCCTGTTCTTCTTCTCGGGCCACGGCGACCAGTCGGACGCAGCGGTCAGCGGGCTGGAGCCGGATGGCAAGTCCGAATCCATCGTGCTGCGCGACGGCCAGATCAGCGACACCGAAATGGCCCGGCTGTTCGGCTCCCTGCGCACCCGGCTGTCGCTGCTGGTGATCGATTCCTGCTTCTCGGGCGGCTTCGCCCGCAACGTCGTCGATCGGCCCGGCGTGATGGGGCTGTTCAGCTCGGAAGAGGACCTGACCAGCGCCGTGGCCGACAAATTCCAGGCCGGGGGCTATCTGTCCCACTTCCTGCGCGCGGGCATGGGCGGCGAGGCCGACGGAGACGGCGACCGGCTGGTGACCGCCGGCGAGCTCACCACCTATCTGCGCCGCCAGTTCCGGGAACAGGTCGAGAACGTCGAATCCGAGACCCAGGACGGCCAGCGCAACTACCAGAACCTCGTCGTCGACCGGGGCGGGGTGCAGATCGACGACGTGATCGTGCGGCTGCCGGCGGCGGCGGCTGGGGCTCAATAATCTGGAAGGGTGATGGTGGATGCGACAGGGATTGAACCTGTGACCCCCTCGGTGTGAACGAGGTGCTCTCCCGCTGAGCTACGCATCCATCAATCGCGGAGGCGGCGACATAGCCCGGGCTTTGGCGCCACGCAAGACGTCAGATCAGGCGATCAATCGGCTGATCGTGGCGTGAAGCTCGTCGAAATGGGCGATCACGGCGTCCGCGCCCAGCTCGGCGGCCGGGATGTCGGTATAGCCGAAGGTCGTCAGGATGCAGGGCACGCCGGTCGCGCGGGCGGCGTCCAGATCGGTGATGCTGTCGCCAACCATGATGGCCCGGACGGGGTCGCCGCCGGCCAGGAGCACCGTCTCGCGGATATGGGCCGCGTGCGGCTTCTTCGCCGACACCGACTGCGGCCCGCAGATGACGGCGAACCGGTCGGACAGGCCGATGGCGTCGAACAGGGCGACGGCCAGATCTGTGGGCTTGTTCGTCGCCACACACAGGATGGCGCCCCGCGCCGCCAGATGGTCCAGCGCCTCGACCGATCCCGGATAGGCCGTGCTGTGGTCGGCGATATGTTCGAGATAGTCCGCGAGGAAGGCCTTGAGCAGGGCCGGGGAGGCGGCTTCATCCCAATGGGCGCCCGCCGCCTCGAACCCGCGCTTCAGCAGGGCGACGGCGCCGTGGCCGATCAGGTTGCGGGCCGCCTCGAGCGGGACGGGCGGCAGATCCTGCTGCGCCAGCAGCCGGTTCAGCGTCCCCACCAGGTCAGGGGCCGTCTCCACCAGCGTCCCGTCCAGATCGAAGGCCAGGGTCCAGCCTTCGAGGTCGCGCGTCGTCATTGGCGTCTCCCGCCGGCCGCCGTGATGGGCTAGACCGCTGGCGACGACTAGCCGCCGGACCGATTCATGACCAGCACCGCCCATCCGAGAGCCGCCATCATCCTCGCCGCCGGCCAGGGAACGCGGATGAAATCGGCCCTGCCCAAGGTGCTGCACCCGGTCGGCGGCCGCGCCATGCTGGACCACGCCATCGACGCCGCCGAGGCCCTTGGCTGCGAGCGGATCGTGGTGGTGGTCGGCGCCCATTCGCCCGAGGTGCGCGACCATGTGGTCAAGCGGCTGGGCGAGGACGCCATCGCCGTCCAGGACCCGCCGCTGGGCACCGGCCACGCGGTCCGCGCCGCCGAGGCCGTGCTCGGCGACTTCGTTGGCCAGGTCGTCATCACCTATGGCGACGTACCCCTGCTGCGCGCCGCCGACATCGAGCCCGTCTTCGCCGCCCATGAGGGCGTCACGGTGATCGGTTTCGAGGCCCGCGACCCGGGCGCCTACGGCCGGCTGGTCATGGAGGGCGACACGCTCGCCGCCATCACCGAGGCCAAGGAGGCCTCGGCGGAAGTGCTGGCGCTGACCGCCTGCAACTCGGGCGTCATGGCCGCGCCGGTCGGCCTGCTGTTCGAACTGCTGGCCGAGGTGAAGAACGACAACGCCAAGGGCGAATTCTATCTCACCGACGTGGTCGAACTGGCCCGCAGGCGCGGCGCCCCGACGCGCGCCGTCTTCGCCGACGAGGACGCCGTCATGGGCGTCAACGCCCAGGGCGAGCTGGCCGTGGCCGAGGCCCTGTTCCAGAAGGTCCAGCGCGAGACCTTCCTCGCCGCCGGGGTCACCATGCCGGCGCCCGAGACGGTGCATTTCTCGTTCGACACCGAGGTGGGCGGCGGAACCACCATCGAGCCCTATGTCGTGTTCGGTCCGGGCGCAAAGATCGCCTCCGGCGCCCGCATCCGCAGCTTCAGCCATATCGAGGGCGCGACGATCGCCACGGGCGCCGAGGTCGGCCCCTACGCCCGCCTGCGGCCCGGCGCGGATCTGGGCGAGGGCGCGAAGGTCGGAAACTTCGTCGAGGTGAAGAACGTCCGTATGGGCAAGGGCGCCAAGGCCAACCACCTGGCCTATCTGGGCGACGGCGAGGTGGGGGCGAAGGCCAACATCGGCGCGGGCGTGATCTTCTGCAACTACGACGGCTTCTTCAAACACCGCACGACGGTGGGCGAGGGGGCCTTCGTCGGCTCCAACAGTTCGCTGGTGGCCCCGGTGACCATCGGCGCGGGCGCCATGGTCGGGTCGGGCTCGGTGATCACCCGGGACGTGGCGCCGGGCGATCTGGCGCTGGCGCGGGGCGAGCAGTCGGCCAAGACCGGCTGGGCCGCGCGCTTCATGGAAAAGATGCGGGCGAAGAAGGTGTTGAAATCGAAATGAGCGCGGACGATCAGAAACGCCGGTCGGGCGAGGCCGCCGCCCTCCGGGTCGAGGCCGGCATGGTCGTCGGCCTCGGCACCGGCTCCACCGCCGCCTGGTTCGTCAAGGCGCTGGCCGCCCGGAACCTGGCCGGCCTGCGGTGCGTGCCGACCTCGGAGGCGACGGCCGAACTGGCGCGCGACCTGGGACTGACGCTGTCGACGCTTGAGGACACGCCGCGCATCGACCTGACCGTCGACGGCGCCGACGAGATCGGTCCCGGGCTGGCCCTGATCAAGGGCGGCGGCGCGGCCCTGCTGCGCGAGAAGCTGGTCTGGGAGGCGTCCTCCCGCTGCATCGTCATCGCCGACAGCGCCAAGGTGGTGAAGACCCTGGGCGCCTTCGCCCTGCCGATCGAGGTCGTCGCATTCGGTCACAAGACCACGGCCAACCGCATCGCCGACGTGCTGTCCGATCACGACATCGCCATGCCGGCGCGCGTGCGCACCGCCGAGCGCGGACTGGTCCGCACCGACGGCGGCAATCTGATCTATGACGCGAAATGTGGAGCCATCCATGATCCGGTCCGCCTGGCCGACGACCTCAAGCTGATCACGGGCGTCGTCGAGCACGGCCTGTTCCTCGATCTGGCCGATGAGGCGATCATCGGTGGGGATGACGGGGTAGAGGTTCTCGCGCCTTGAGACGGGGCTCGGTCCGGCTGGACCTGCCGTGCTTTATGGCTCTCAACACGCCATGGTGGCTGGCGCGCGCCAACTTCGTGACCTGGCTTTCCGCGATCCCCCTTGCCCTGGTCGGGTACCGCTGGCCGCTGCTCCCGTTCATGGCGTGCGTCGCGTTTAACTTCGTCTGGGGGTACCGGGCATGGAGGGCGGCGGGGCGACCGGCGATTGACGAGCCGCCAAGCCTAGTATTTCGAGCGGGCCTGCTTAAGTCGCTCTGGCCACCACGGGACAGCAAATGAGCCAGTACGACTACGACCTCTTCGTCATCGGCGCCGGCTCGGGCGGGGTGCGCGCGGCGCGGCTGACGGCGCTGGGCGGCAAGCGCGTCGCCATCGCCGAGGAGTTCCGGGTCGGGGGCACCTGCGTGATCCGCGGCTGCGTGCCGAAGAAATTCATGGTCATGGCCTCGGACTTCGCCCACCAGTTCCATACGGCCGAGGGCTATGGCTGGACCGTCGACGCCAGCTTCGACTGGCCCAAATTCATCCAGGCCAAGGATGTCGAGATCGCCCGCCTGTCGGGCATCTACGCCGCCAACCTCGGCAAGGCGGGCGTCGACCTGATCCACGGCCGCGCGGTGCTGAAGGACGCCCACACCGTCGAGATCGTCGGCAAGGACCAGACGATCACGGCGGAGAAGATCCTCATCGCCACCGGCGGCCGCCCGTGGATGCCCCGCAAGAGGTGCCCGGCATCGAGCACGCCATCTCCTCGGAGGAGGCCTTCCACCTGCCGGAGCTGCCCAAGCGCATCCTGATCGCGGGCGGCGGCTACATCGCGGTGGAGTTCGCCGGCATCTTCGCCGGGCTCGGGGTCGAGACCACCCTGATCTATCGCGGCCCCAACATCCTGCGCGGCTTCGACGACGACGTCCGCGCCCATCTGGCCGGCGAGATCGAGAAGCGCGGCATCAAGGTCATTCTGGGTTGTCAGCATTCGGCCATCGAGAAGACGGCGACCGGGCTGCTGAACAAGCTCGAGAACGGGCATGAGATCGAGACCGACGTGGTCATGTTCGCCACCGGCCGCGTTCCGCATGTGAAGGATCTCGGGCTCGAGGCGGCCGGCGTGAGCCTGAACGACAAGGGCGCGATCCAGGTCGACACGCTGTCGAAGACGACCGCCGACAACATCTGGGCCATCGGCGACGTCACCGACCGGATGAACCTGACTCCGGTCGCCATCCGCGAGGCCGTGGCCTTCCACGAGACCGTCTACCGCAACAACCCTCAGCATTTCGACTATGAGGCGGTCGCCACCGCCGTGTTCAGCCAGCCGCCGGTCGGCACGGTGGGTCTGTCCGAGAGCGAGGCGCGGCATTCGTGCCCGGGCGCCGTCGATGTCTATGTCACCCGCTTCCGGCCGATGAAATACGCCTTCACCGGCTCGGACGAGCGGATGCTGATGAAGCTGGTGGTCGACGCCGAGAGCCAGAAGGTCGTCGGCGTCCACATCGTCGGCCCCGAGGCGCCGGAAATGATCCAGCTGGCCGCCATCGCCGTGAAGGCCGGCCTGACCAAGGCCCAGTGGGACGCCACCTGCGCGGTCCACCCGACCATGGCCGAGGAACTGGTCACGCTGAAGGAAAAGCAGTCCACCGACACCTCGGCGGGGTAGGGACGTCCAATACTGACGTACCGGTCTGTCGGTCTGCCGCGATAGCTCGGGGCTGAGCTCGAGGAACAGGCGAGGTGGCGGGCATCGGATGAGACTCATGAGACTGCTTTTTCTCACCGGCGCGGGCTCTCGCGCGCGCCGGACAGACGCCTGCGACACGGCCTTCGTTGTCCCGGGCGGTGCGAGCGCCTATCCTTAGGGCATGAGTACGCGCTGGACCCCCGATAGCTGGAGACAAAAACCCGTCGTGCAGAACCCGTCGTGCAACGGACCGGCGATCATCACCGCGCCCCCGCC
>NZ_LMFL01000046.1:19421-25074 GCF_001426805.1 Brevundimonas sp. Root1423 | reverse complement strand
TAGGCCTGCAGGAATCGGCCGGAGTCGTCGCGGCTGATGCCGAAGGTGGTCTGGATGAAGGTCGCGAGACGGCCCACGACGACGCCTTCGGCGTCGATGTGAATCCACTTCTTCGTGACCTCGGCCGGCTTCAGCGCGACCGTGGTGCTCTTCAGCATGTTCGGGGTTCCTGGGACAGACGAACGGAGGGCCCCTCCCGATGACGGGGACGAGCGGAAGGCGCGCTGATAGAGGAAGGGGGGCGTGGGGTCAAGGCAGACAAGATGCGTACATATAGACTATCCTATTGAAATAGAATGCTTATCAGGGAACGGTATTAAAATACCGCATTTTTTATCCCTCCCCTTCAGGGGGAGGAACGGCGAAGCGCAGCGGAGCCCGGGTGGGAACGCCAGTCCCGCCCCGACGGCGCCCGGCTTCACACTTCCCCACCCAGTCGTCGCTTCACGCCGACATCCCTCCCCACTTCGGGAGAGGGAGAAGACAATACGATCCGGCCGCGCTAAACCGCCGCCAAACCCCCAGGAGCCTTCCCATGACCGTCGCCGCCCGCCTCGCCGAACTCGGCATCTCCCTGCCGGAACCCGCCAAGGCGGTCGCCAACTATGTGCCCTTCGTCCAGACCGGGAACCTGGTCCACATCTCCGGCCAACTGTCGAACGACGCCGCGGGCGGGATCAAGGGCACCGTCGGCGCCGACGTCTCGCCGGACCAGGCGAAGGACGCGGCCCGCATGTGCGGCGTCAACCTGCTGGCCCAGATGTCGGCCGCCCTGGACGGCGATCTCGAGCGCGTCGTCCGCGTGGTCAAACTGGGCGGCTTCGTCCAGGCCGCCGGCGACTTCGAGGCCATCCCCGCCGTCATCAACGGCTGCTCGGACCTGATGGTCGAGGTCTTCGGCGACAAGGGCCGCCACGCCCGCTCGGCCGTCGGCGTCTACAAACTCCCCCTCGGCTTCGCCGTCGAGGTGGACGCCATCGTCGAGGTGCGGTGACCACTGACTTCCCCCGCGAAGCGGGTTCATCACAAAGGACACGAAGGTCTCACGAAGGGCACAACGGGGCCGGAGCCATGCGCAAGTCCCCTCGTGTGCTTTGTGAACCCTTCGTGTCCTTCGTGATGAAGCTTCCCCTCGCCCGACCGGCGCGCCGCGAAGATCAAGGCCCGCTTCGCGGGACGCCCGCATGAGCACGGGATTCACGATCCACGTCCACGACCGGGTCGCCGACATCGGCCGCGAGGCGTGGGACGCCTGCGCCGCCCCCTCCGGCGACCCGTTCGTCTCCTTCGACTTCCTCGATGCCTGCGAGGCCTCCGGCAGCGCCGTCCCGCAGCAGGGCTGGGCCGGCCGCCACCTGTCGCTCAGGGACGAAACCGGCCGCGTCCTCGGCGTCATGCCCCTCTGGCTCAAGGGCCACAGCCAGGGCGAATACGTCTTCGATCACAGCTGGGCCGACGCCTACGAACGCGCCGGCGGCCGCTACTATCCCAAGCTGCTGGCCGCCGTGCCCTTCACCCCCGTCACCGGCCCGCGCTTCCTCGCCCATCCCGACGCCGACCCGGCCACGATCCGGCAAGCCCTGCTGCAGGGCGCCCTGGCCCTGACCGAGCGGCTCGGCGTCTCCTCCCTGCACGTCAACTTCCCGACACGGTCCGAATGGGCCGCCATGGGCGAGGCCGGCCTGCTGCAGCGGCAGGACATGCAGTACGTCTGGCGCAACGACGGCTATGCGACCTTCGACGACTTCCTGTCCGCCCTGTCCTCGAACCGCCGCAAGACCATCCGCCGCGAACGCCGCGAGGCCCGGGCCGGGCTCGACATCCGCGTCCTGACCGGCGCCGGCATCACCGAAGCGCACTGGGACGCCTTCTTCGCCTTCTACATGGACACCGGCGAGCGGAAATGGGGCCGGCCCTATCTGACGCGCGACTTCTTCACCCGCCTCGGCGCGACCATGGCCGACCGCATCGCCCTGGTCATGGCCTTCCGGGACGGTCAAGCCATCGCGGGCGCCCTGAACCTGATCGGCGCCGACGCCCTCTACGGCCGCCAGTGGGGCGCGCTGGAGGAGGTCCCCTTCCTCCATTTCGAGCTCTGCTATTACCAGGCCATCGACTTCGCGATCTCGCGCGGCCTGTCGCGTGTCGAGGCCGGGGCCCAGGGCGAGCACAAGATCGCCCGCGGCTACCTGCCCTCCCCCGTCTACTCGGCCCACTTCATCGCCGACCCGGCCCTGCGCGAGCCCGTGGCCCGCTATCTGGAAGGCGAGCGGCCCGCCGTGGAGGCCGAGATCGCCGTGATGGCCGAAGAGCTCTCGCCCTTCCGCAGGGGCGGCTGATGGCTCAGCCGTCGCGCTTCGGGTCCTCGCCGATGAACCAGCCGGCGATCCAGCTGACGATGCCGGTGACGATGGCCGCGCCGATCCCGGCCGCCAGGCCGTCGACCACGAACCCGCCCAGCAGCATCGCCACCAGGCCGATCACCGCCGCATTCACCACCAGCAGGAACAGGCCGAAGGTGATGATGGTCAGCGGGAAGGTCAGGATCGTCAGGATCGGCCGCACGATGGCGTTGGCCACGCCCAGCAGCACCGCCGCCAGCAGCAGCGAGGGGGTGTCGGTGAACCCGACGCCCGGCACGACCTGCGCCGCCAGCCACAGGGCCAGGCAGGTGACGAGAAACTGGACGATGAACCGCAACATGGCCGACTCCCTTTTGACCTTGACCATAACACCCGACGGCCGCCGGGGCTCCCCTCGTCTCGCCTCCGTTGCTAGCCTCGCCTGACAGCCGCCCGGAGCCTGCCATGACCCTCAACGCCCCGTATGATCCCGACAACATCTTCGCAAAGATCCTGCGCGGCGAAATCCCGTCGGTGAAGGTCTGGGAGGATGATCACGTCCTCGCCTTCATGGACGTCTTCCCCCAGTCGGAAGGCCACGTCCTGCTGGTCTCGAAGACCTCCACGGCCCGCACCCTGCTGGAGATCGAGCCTGACGCCCTCGCCCGCCTCGCCGAGGCGACGCGGCGCACCGCCCGCGCGGTCGAAAAGGCGCTGCAGCCCGACGGCCTCCAGATCATGCAGTTCAACGGCGAGGCGGGCGGCCAGACCGTCTTCCACCTGCATTTCCACATCATCCCCCGCTGGGCCGACCGGGCGATGAAGGGCCACGGCCACGCCCCCATGGCCGACACCGAAACCCTGCGCGCGCTCGCCGACCGCATCGCCGCGGCGCTTGAGTGAACATCGTTCATTGATCGCTTCGGGAACAGGCGTAGCCTCGTCCGGAAGCGGATGATCCGCAGCCTTGGAGGGGCTGACATGGCGGCGAAACTGAACTGGCTGGGCATCATCGTGGCGACCGTGGTCGCCTTTTTCACCGGTTTCCTCTGGTACGGCCTGATCTTCGCCGAGAAATGGATGGCCCTCACCGGCGTCACCGACGAAGGCAGCGGCGATTCGATGTGGATGATGCTGGGCCTGGTCCAGACCTTCGTCACCATGGTCGGTCTGGGCTGGTTCATCGCCCGCGACGGCGCGCCGGGCTGGATGAACGGCCTGAAGATCGGCCTCATCGCCGGCGTCTGCTTCGCCCTGATGACCTCGGCCTACGGCTTCATCTACCAGACATCGCCGATGGGCCTGCTGCCCATCGACTGGAGCCACCTGCTGGTCGTCTACGCCCTCGGCGGGGCCATCATCGGCGGCCTTAGGCTCAAGCCGAAAACCTAGTCGGCCCGGAACTGCAGCTCGGCCAGCCGGGCGTAGAGCCCGCCCTGCGCCATCAGCGCCTGGTGCGTGCCCTCCTGCACCACCTTGCCGTCCTCCATCACCACGATGCGGTCGGCGCGCAGGACCGTGGCCAGGCGGTGGGCGATGACGATGGTCGTGCGGTCCTGCATCGCCTGATCCAGCGCGGCCTGCACCAGCCGCTCGTTCTCGGCGTCCAGCGCCGAGGTGGCCTCGTCCAGCAGCAGGATCGGCGCGTCCCGCACCAGCGCCCGCGCGATGGCCATCCGCTGCCGCTGCCCGCCCGACAGGCTCTTGCCGCGCTCGCCCAGCGGCGTGTCGAACCCCTCCGGCAGGGCTTCCACGAACGTCAGCGCCTGCGCCTCCTCGGCCGCGGCGCGGATCGCGGCGTCATCGGCGTCCTCCCGCCCGAAGCGGATATTCTCGTTGGCCGAACCCGAGAACAGCGGCGCCTCCTGCGACACCCAGGCGAAGCGGCCGCGCACCGCCACCGGATCGGCCTCGCGCACGTCGATCCCGTCCACCGACACCACGCCCGACTGCGGATCGTAGAAGCGCAGCAAGAGCCGGAACACCGTGCTCTTGCCGGCCCCCGAGGGCCCCACCAGCGCCACCGTCTCGCCCGGCCTGACCGTCAGCGAAAAGCCCTTCAACGCCGGCAGATCGGGCCGGCCCGGATAGGCGAACTGCACCGCCGACATCGACACCTCGCCCGTCGCCGGGTCCGGCAGCGCCCGCGGCGTCTCCGGCGCCCGGATGGCCGCCTCGGCGCGCATCAGCTCGTCGATCCGCTCCATGGCCCCCGCCGCCTTCTGTACGTCGCCCCAGCTCTCGCCCAGCGCCCCCACCGCCCCGGCGGCGAACACCGACAGCAGCACGAACTGCAGCAGCGCGCCCGGGGTCATCCGTCCGGCGATCACGTCCTGCGCCCCCAGCCACAGCACCAGGGTGACGCCGCCGAACATCACCCCGATGATCATGGCCGTCATCAGGGCCCGCGCCTTCATCCGCACCAGGGACACGCCGAAGGCGTCCTCGACGGCCTTGCCGAAGCGGTCGATGGCGCTGGCCTCGCGGCCAAACGCCTGCACCGTCTCGATCGCGTCCACGCTCTCGCCGGCGAAACCGACGGCGTTCGCGAACCGGTCCTGAGACGCCACCGTCAGCTTCCGCACCCGCCGCCCGAACAGGAAGATGGGGCCCAACAACAGCGGCACGACCAGCAGCACCATCCCGGTCAGCTTGGGACTGACCACGAACAGCAGCACGGTTCCGCCGATCAGGGTAAGGAAGTTTCGCAGCGCGAACGATACCGAGGTGGTCAGCAGGGTCTCGACCAGGGCGATGTCCGTCGTCAGGCGCGACAGCACCTCCCCCGTCCGCATGGCGGCGTAGAAGGCCGGGTCCAGCGTCAGGATTCGCCCGAACAGCCCCTTGCGCAGATCGGCGATGACCCGCTCGCCGGTCTTGGTCACGAAATAATATCGGACGGCGGTCGCCAGGCCCAGGAACAGGGCGTTGGCGCCCAGCAGCATGAACCACAGGTTCAGCTGCGATCCGCCGTTGTCGAAGCCGTTGTCGATCGCCCCCCGCGCCGACGCCGTCAGGGCCAGGGAGGCGGCGGTGGACAGGATCAGCCAGACGGCGGCCATCGTCAGATGACCCTTGTGCCGCATCGCATAGGGCAGCAGCCGGCCCAGCGGGCGGACGTCGCGCCGCTTCTCGCGCCGCTGCCCCGCCTCGCCCAGCTGTTCCATGAGAACGGCCCCCGCGCCGGGGCGTCCCCGGATGTCAGCAGCGTCGGCGGTGGCGGTTGCATCTGTCATGGCGCGCGCCTCTTGCCCCGGAACGGCCCCCGGTGTAAACGCCGCCGCTCATTCCCGCCCTTCGCTGGCGGGTTT
>NZ_LMFL01000046.1:0-19280 GCF_001426805.1 Brevundimonas sp. Root1423 | reverse complement strand
GGCCTGGACCGGCGGCAACCAGCACATGCTGGACCGCGGCGGCCGCGTTTCGCGCTTCAACAACAAGTTCGCCGGCTTCATCAAGAAGTAGGCCGCTGCGGGTGCGGGCTTTCAGGCCACACCCTGAGGCAAGACGACAACAAAGGCGTCGGTCTCCGGACCGGCGCCTTTCTGTTTGACCGGAACGCCGATAACATCCCGGCGTTGGCTTTTTCGGGGGCGTGGACACGGTGTCCCGCATCGAATCCTGCGTAGAGACCTTGGCGATGAATCGACGGCAACTCGGACTGGGCGCGGCCGTGACGGCGTTTGCGTCCGCCATGGGTCAGGCGGCCTCGGCCCAGACCCGCGATCCCGCCGCCGTCGCCTTCTATGACCGGTTCAACGATCAGCTGGCCCGTCTGCCCGCCGGAATCCAGCCGGACGTTCGCGCCTTCTACGAGCTGAACGGCTGGCGGCCCGTCTGGAACCCGGAACGGCTGCGCGCCCTGCAGGCCGCCGCCGGCCGGGCCGAGCGTCATGGCCTGTCGCAGGCCGACTATTTCAACTTCGAGACTCTCGCCGCCGACCGCGACGCCGCCGAAATGCGCACCACCGCGGCCGCCATGGGCTACGCCCGCGTCCTCGCCGAGGGCCGCGTCCGGCCCGAGACGGTCGAAGACCTGTGGGAGATGCAGAAGAACCGCGTCGACCTGCCCGTAGGCCTCAACGACGCCCTGGCCCAGAGCCGTCTGGTCGACTGGTTCGAGGCGCTCGCCCCCACGGACATCGGCTATTCCAACCTTTCCGCCGGCTATGTTCGCTACCGCCGTCTGATCCGCGAGGGCGGCTGGCCGGCCTTCCGCCAGGGACCGACGATCGAGCCGGGCGCGAGCGACGCCCGCATTCCCGCGCTTATCCAGCGCCTCGTCGCCGAGGGCGACCTTCCCGCGGCGGACGGCGCGCGCCTGACGCAGGAGGGCATCGTCTACGGCCCTGAACTCCAGGCCGCCGTGCGCGGATTCCAGGTCCGGCACGGTCTCGTCGCCGACGGCCGCATCGGCACGGGCAGCCAGCGCTCCCTGTCCGCCTCGGCCGAGGACCGCGCCCGCCAGATCGCCCTGAACCTGGAACGCCGTCGCTGGCTGAAGCGCGAGGTCTCGCCCGAACGGATCGAGGTCAACACCGCCGCCGCCATCATGGTCTACTGGAAGGACGGCCGGCCGGTCCACTCCAACCGGGTCGTCGTCGGCTCGCCGACCAACCAGACGCCCAGCCTCGAGAAACCGTTCGCCTCGGTGGTCGCCAATCCGCCCTGGTACGTGCCCGCCTCGATCGCCCGAAACGAAATCCTGCCTCGCGGTCCGGGCTATTTGGCCAGCCAGAACATGTACGTTTCGAACGGCACGGTCATCCAGCGCGCCGGGCCGAACGCCGCACTCGGCTATGTGAAGTTCGAACTGCGCGACAGCTACGCCATCTTCCTGCACGACACCCCGGCCAAGAGCGTCTTCAACCTGGCCATGCGGCAGCGCTCGCATGGCTGTGTCCGCGTCCAGGGCGCGGTCGATTTCGCCCGCCTGCTGCTCTCGCCCGACCCGGCCCTGCTGGAACAGTTCGACACCGCCCAGGACACCCGCGAAACCAAGCGCATCGCCACGGGCCGCGAGATCAGCGTGCGCCTGCTGTACTGGACCGCCTTCGTCGACGGTCAGGGCCGGGTGGCCTTCCGCGAGGATGTCTACGAGCGGGACGCCAAGCTGGCCGAAGCCCTCGGTATCGCCATCAGCCTGCCCAAGGCGGTCGATGACGGCGCCGGCGTCGCCAACGACGTCGGGCCATAGACGCGGCTAGCTTCGGAAAGCGGCCGTCAGTCGATCGAGCTGGCTCTGCACCGGATTGACCGCATCCTCCTCCGACGCGTCCTGATACATGCGACGGTCCAGGTGCAGGACGCGGTCGTACAGCTTCTCCGCCCGGACCAGATATTCGACCAGGGCGATCGGCAGTTCGCTGTCGGTGGGATCGGTCTCGGCGGTGCGGTCCGCCAGCCGGTAGCGCGGCTCGCAGGCCGCCAGCGCCGTCATGTCGCCCTCGCGCACGGCCCGTTGCACCAGCAGCCAGGACGCGATCTGCATCAGCCGCGTGGTCAGCTTCATGCTTTCACCGGCATAGGCCAGCGCCGTCGCCCGCGACAGCAGTTTGGATTCGCGGCGGCCGTCGCCGTCCAGATAGGCGGCGGTATCCTCGACCAGTTCCATGCCTTCGCGGAAGGTCCGGTCGAACAGTTCCGAGCGCGCGAAGTCGTCCACGACGGCGGCGCGGCTGCGGCCGGCGGGCGAAGGTATGGAGGCGTCGGTGGGCATGAAGTCGGTCAAACTCATAGGGGTACGCGCATCCGTATCACGACCGGCACGGTTTCGCGCGGCGCTTCAACGGACTGCAACGGTTGTGCCAACAGCCTGATTCAGGGGCGGAAGTTGAACATGGCGTCGGCGGCGTTGCGTTGCGACGACTTGCCCTCGATGGCCGCGCGCGAACGGGCGATCTCGGCCTCCAGTCCCTCGATCCTTTGCTTGAGGTCCTCGACCGAATAGCCGTCCAGGTCCTCGCGCGTCAGGGCGATGAGCGGCGCGCCGCGCGCCGGACGGGGCTCCAGATCCTCGAACATCGCCGCCTCCTCCGTGGCCAAGGGTTATGCAACCCCCTATCTGAACGCCCGGACACGGACGATTGCAAGAATTGGATGGAGCGAATGCGGGTCATCGAGATCGCCGGCGGAGCGGGCCCGGCGGAGGCTCTCATCCTCGCGGAACGGCCCGATCCCGTCGCGGGAACCGGTCAGATCCGGATCCGGGTCCGGGCCGCCGGCGTCAACCGGCCCGATCTCCTTCAGCGGCTGGGCCGCTATCCCGCCCCGCCCGGCGCGCCCGACATCCTCGGCCTCGAGGTCGCGGGCGAGGTTGACCAGATCGGCGAAGGGGTGACCCGCTGGGCCCTCGGCGACGAGGTCTGCGCCCTGCTGGGCGGGGGCGGCTATGCGGAACGCGCCGTGGTCGACGCGCGTCACGCCCTGCCCGTGCCGGCCGGCGTCGGCCTCGTCCAGGCGGCCGCCCTGCCCGAGACGGTCTGCACCGTTTTCGCCAATGTCTTCGAGGCCGGCGGCCTGAAGCCCGGCGAAACCCTGCTGATACACGGAGCCACCAGCGGCATCGGAGTCACCGGTATACAGATGGCCAGGGCCGCGGGGGCACGGGTCATCGCCACCTCGCGCGGACCGGACAAGACCGCCGCCGCCCTGCGACTGGGCGCGGACCTCAGCCTGGACGCCCTCGCTGACGACATGGACACGGCCATCGCCGCCTTCGGCGGCGCCGACGTCGTGCTGGACATGGTCGGCGCCGACTACGCCGCGCTCAACCAGGCGGCCCTGAAGCCGTCCGGCCGCTGGGTCGTGATCGCGACCCAGTCCGGCGCGATGGCGCAGATCGACCTCGCGCGGTTGATGATGAAGCGGATCGTCCTGACCGGCTCGACTCTGCGGGCGCGTCCCGCGGACGAAAAGGCCCGGCTGATCGCCGCCGTGGAAGCCGCGGTCTGGCCCTGGGTCGCGTCCGGCGCGGTCCGGCCGCCGGTCGAGGCGACCTTCCCGCTGGAACAGGCGTCGGCCGCCCACCTCGCGCTGGAGGCGGGCGGCCATGTCGGCAAGATCGTCCTGACGACCTGACGTTACCAGCGGCCGCCGCGGCCCACCGGACGCAGCGAGGAGATGCGGTCGTTCATGCCCCAGCGCTGCAGGTTCCGGATGTCATCGGTGAACGTCTGGCACTGGCCGCGATAGTAGGCGTCCGTGCAGGCCTCCCACGTACCCCGGAACTGCATCGACGAGATCGCGTCGTTGAACCCGGTGTTGGCCAGGTTCGGGACCTCGCCGTCGAACCGGAACGAGGCTCCGCGGAAATCGGCGTCGCGATAGATGGTGATCGAGCCGCGTCCGCCGCCGCCGCCGCCGCCCGGCCAGCCCGGACCGTCGTTGCCGCCGCCGCCGCCCGGCCGGTCTTCATACTGGCCGCGATACGGACCGCAGACCAGCAAGCCGTTGTCGTTGCGAATCTCATAGTCGGAGCAGCGGTTCAGCTCGATCGACGTGCCGCGGATTCGTCCCCGGTCGGTGCGGCAGTCGGCGTAAAGCCGCCCCCGGTTCACATATTCGCCGCTGCAGCTGTCGCGATAGTCGCCGCGCGGCGCGACGCGGGCGCCGACCTGCGGGTCCTGCTGCGCCGGAGCGGCTCCGCCCGAAACGACCGCCATGGCGGCCAGCATCTCGATAAACATCGTCGTCCCTCCTGGAGGTTTCCCGACGCACAACGCGTCTGTGCGGCCCACTGTTCAGCTTGTCGATGAACCGTGGCTGTACGGCCTTGTCGGCGTCCGTTTTCTTTTCGCGCGAATAGGCCTATATCGCGATCATCAACGCCCGGTCGAAAGGCCGGGCGCCGTCGTATCCAGAGCCCGGGTTCCGGGCTCGAGCCACAACCGGAATTGCGTTCATGACCGACATCCTCATGCCCAAGGCCACCGCGGTCTGGCTGGTCGACAACACCTCCCTGACGTTCGAGCAGATCGCCGACTTCTGCGGCCTGCATGGCCACCGCGGTCTGGCTGGTCGACAACACCTCCCTGACGTTCGAGCAGATCGCCGACTTCTGCGGCCTGCATCCGCTGGAAGTGCGCGGCATCGCCGACGGCGACGTKGCCCGSGACATCCGCGGCGCSGAYCCGCTGGTCAACGGCCAGCTGACCCGCGAGGAGCTGGACAAGGCCCAGAACGATGAAAACTACCGCATGCAGGCCGTGGTCAGCCGCCACGCCGAATTGATGAAGGGCGGCAAGCCGGCGCCGAAATACACGCCCGTCTCGCGCCGTCAGGACCGTCCSGACGCCATCGCCTGGTTCGTKCGCAACCACCCCGAGGTGACCGACGCCCAGATCGCCAAGATGCTCGGCACGACCAAGTCGACCATCGAAAGCGTGCGCAACCGCACCCACTGGAACAGCCCCAACATCAAGCCGGTCGACCCCGTGACCCTCGGCCTGGTCGGTCAACTGGCCCTGGACGAACTGGTCCGCAAGGCCGCCGACAAGAAGGCGAAGGACGATGCGAAGAAGGGCGGCGCCACCCTGCAGCCCGTCGACGCGCCCGCCGAACCGGCCGAGGAGGAGTTCGTCCCCGAGGCCCGCGAACGCCGCGGGGCCGAGCCCACCGCGGCTTCGGTGTTCGGAAACAAGGACTGATCGAAAAACGGCCCCGGAGATCGCTCTCCGGGGCCGGTGTCTTTTCGGGAAGCCGCCTCGCTATCCTGCGCGGGCCTCCAGGCTGGTGATCTCTTCCTTGAGTCGAAGCTTCTGCTGCTTGAGCTCCCTGACGTGAAGCGAGTCCGTGGCCGGGTGGATCATCTCCCGCCGGATGATCTCATCCAGGCTGCGGTGACGGTTTCCCAGTTCGCGGATACGAGCTTCGATGGTCATGGCTTGCGCCTCCATGTCTAAGGGACCAGTACAGTCAGCGCCGGGTCTGACCGGCTGTAGAATCACATTCCAGTGAATTGCCGACCGTCCGGACACGGACCACCCTGGAGCCCGAATTGGCCGAAGATGTGAACGGAATCACATTCCAGTGAATTGCCGACCGTCCGGACACGGACCACCCTGGAGCCCGAATTGGCCGAAGATGTGAACGGAGCCGTACGGAACCTTTCCGGCTCGACGCCCTCCCGATTGATCGTGGGAATTTCCGGAGCCTCCGGCGTGACTTACGGCGTTCGGGTGCTGGACGCCCTGCGCGAACTGGGGGTCGAAAGCCACCTGGTCGTGACCCGCGCCGCCCTGCTGACCCTGTCGCAGGAGACCGACCTCAGCGCCGACGACCTGATGGGCCGCGCCGACGTGACGCACCGCCTCAACGACGTCGGCGCCGCGATCGCCTCGGGCTCGTTCCGGACCATGGGCATGATCGTCGCCCCGTGCTCGGTCCGCACGATGAGCGAGATCGCCACCGGCGTGACCTCGACCCTGCTGACCCGCGCCGCCGACGTGGTGCTGAAGGAGCGCCGGCCGCTGGTGCTGATGGTGCGCGAGACGCCGCTGCACCTCGGCCATCTCCGCACCATGACCGCCCTCTCCGAGATGGGCGCGATCATCGCGCCGCCTCTGCCGGCCTTCTATGCGAAACCCGCCAGCATCGGCGAAATGGTCGACCAGTCGGTCGGCCGCGCGCTGGATCTGTTCGGCCTCGACTGGTCCGCCGTCCGCCGCTGGGACGGGCTGAAGACCGCGGCCGCCGAATGAGCCTCTGGCGCTGGGCGGTGGCGGTCTACGCCGTCGATGGCGTCGCCGACGCCTGCCTTGAGCTGCAGGACTCCGCCGGCCAGAACATTCCCCTGCTGCTCTGGGCCGCCTGGTGCGCCGCCGAGGGGCGCACGCCGGACGAGGACGCCCTGGAAGCCGCCGGCGACACCGCCCGCGCCTGGCAGGAAACCGCCATCGCCCCCCTGCGCGCCGTGCGCCGGGCGTTGAAGCCCCGCGCCCCCGACCTGGACGACGCGGATCGCGAAGCCGTCCGGAGCCAGGTCAAGGCGGTGGAGCTGGAGGCGGAACGCCGCCTGCTGACCGCGCTGGAAGGCCTCGCCCCCGCCCCCGGCGGCCCTGTCCAGCCCCCGCTCCCCGCCATGGTGGCGGCGGCCCGGGTCTGGTCTCCGATCACCCCGCGCGCGGGGCTGGTCCGCCTCGCCGAGCGCCTTCCGGCCTGATGCGACGCACGATATAGATGACGTCCGGGATCCTGGCATGAACGACGACGAACCCTTTCTGACCGAGGAAGAGCAGGCGCTCCACGCCCGGCTGAAGCTGCTTCAGCTCGAACACGCCGACCTCGACGCCTCGATCGAGGCGCTGGGGCGCATGCCCGTGCCCGATCAGCTGATGATCGCGCGGCTGAAGCGGAAGAAGCTGGTTCTGCGCGACGAGATCACCCGGATCGAGGACCGGATTCTGCCCGACATCATCGCCTGACGGGCGTCACCGCCCCTTCTTGCGAACCCACATGGCGGCGTCGGCCTCGGCCAGCCAGACCTCCGGGTCGGTGTGACCGTTGAACGCCCGCACACCGAACGATCCGCCGAGGCGCGCGGACTGTCCGTTCCAGGTGAATTCCTCGGCCGCCAGGGCGTCGGCCAGCCGCTGCGCCTTCTCGCGGCCGCCGTTCAGGCCGGCGTTCAGCAACAGCAGGCCGAACTCGTCGCCGCCCAGACGGCCCACGGCGTCCGATTCGCGCAGATTGTCCGCCAGCAGGTTGGCGATATGCACCAGGGCGGCGTCCCCCGCGGCGTGGCCGAGGCTGTCGTTGACGCCCTTGAAACCGTCCAGATCGAGATACAGCAGCACCGCGGGCGTGCCGTGGCGCTGGCAGAAGGCCATGGCGCTCTTCATCGCGGCGATGAAGCCGCGCCGGTTGAGGACCGGCGTCAGCACGTCGTGATCGGCCGCCGCCTCGGCCGCTTCGGCGCGACGGCGCAGGGCCTCGATCTCCGCGCGCAGGCGCTCGATCTCGTCGTAAGGGTCGATGACGGCCGCGTTGGTCACGAGCGAAGAGGGCTCCCCGGCCGGCGACTCACCACGCCGGGCCAAGGCTCAGCCTAACGCGGTCGGTTGCGGGCGCAACGCGAGTCCTGTATCGCGCCGCTTTCCCGCGAAAGGCTGCGCACCCATGGCGACCCAGACTCCCGTGGCGATCATCATGGGCAGCCGCTCGGACTGGCCGACGATGAAACACGCCGCCGACGCGCTGGACCGGCTCGGCGTGGCCTGGGAGGCCAAGGTCGTCAGCGCCCACCGCACCCCGCAACGCCTGTTCGACTTCGCCACGGGCGCCAAGGCCGCGGGCTTCAAGGTCATCATCGCCGGGGCGGGGGGCGCGGCCCACCTGCCGGGCATGGCCGCCTCGATGACCGAACTGCCGGTTCTCGGCGTGCCCGTGGAGTCCAAGGCGCTGAAGGGGCTGGATAGCCTGCTGTCCATCGTCCAGATGCCCGGCGGCRTYCCGGTCGCCACCCTCGCGGTCGGCGAGCCCGGAGCCAAGAACGCCGGCATCCTCGCGGCCCAGATCCTGGCCTTGGCCGATCCGGTGCTGGCCGGGCGGCTGACGGCCTTCCGTGAAGCCCAGACCGAGGCGGTCCACGAGACGGTCGAGGACTGAGTGRCYCCTCTGGCTCCCGGCTCGACCCTCGGCATTCTCGGCGGCGGCCAGCTGGGCCGCATGCTCAGCCAGGCCGCGTCCCGCCTCGGCTTCAACGTCATCATCCTCGATCCCGAGGAAAACAGCCCCGCCGGACGCGTGTCCCAGGGCCAGATCGTCGTCCACGAGACGGTCGAGGACTGAGTGGCTCCTCTGGCTCCCGGCTCGACCCTCGGCATTCTCGGCGGCGGCCAGCTGGGCCGCATGCTCAGCCAGGCGGCGTCCCGCCTCGGCTTCAACGTCGCCATCCTCGACCCCGAGGAGAACAGCCCCGCCGGGCGGGTGTCCCAGGGCCAGATCGTCGCCGCCTATGACGATCCCACGGCCCTGATGGTGCTGGGCCAGACCTGTCAGGCGGTCACCTTCGAGTTCGAGAACGTCCCCGCGACCTCGGTCGAACGGCTGGTCGAGGGCGGCGCTGTCGTCGCCCCCGGCCCCAGGGCCCTGGCCGTGGCGCAGGACCGGGTCGAGGAGAAGACCTTCCTGAACGGCGTCGGAGCCACCACCGTCGACTTCGCCGCCGTCGACAGCCTCGACGACCTGCTGACCGGACTGGAGCGGCTCGGTACGCCGGCGGTGCTCAAGACCCGGCGCGAGGGCTATGACGGCAAGGGCCAGATCTGGGTGCGGTCGGCGGCCATGGCGGCTGACGCCTGGAGCGCCGTCGGCCAGCGGCCTTCGGTGCTGGAAGCGAAAGCCCCGTTCGTGCGCGAGCTGTCGATCATCGCCGCGCGCGGCCGCGACGGCGCGATCGCCGTCTATCCGCTGGGCGAGAACATCCACAAGGGCGGGGTGCTGAAGACCACCCTCGCCCCCGCCGCCGTCGATGTGAGGACGGAGAAGCGGGCGAAAGCCATAGCCAAGGCCGTGCTTGAGGGCCTCGACTATGTCGGCGTCCTCGGCGTCGAGCTGTTCGATCTCGGAGACGGCCGCCTGCTGGTCAACGAGATCGCGCCACGCGTCCACAACACCGGCCACTGGACCCAGGACGGCTGCGTCTGCGACCAGTTCGAACAGCACATTCGCGCCATCGCCGGCTGGCCGCTGGGCCCGACCACGGCCCACGCCCGCGTCGAGATGACCAATCTGCTGGGCGATGAGATCGAACAATGGACCAGGCTGTCCGGCAAGGCCGACGCCCGCCTGCACCTCTACGGCAAGGCCGAGGCCCGTCCCGGCCGCAAGATGGGCCATGTGAACCGGGTCAAGCCGCTCTGATCTTCGTCATCCTCCGGCGAGCGCAGCGAGACCGGGGGACCCAGCGGCGCGCGTGAGCGCGAACCTGTCAGGAGCGCTGTCGCTGGAGACAGCGGTATTTCGCCGCCGTCGCGGCGCCGCTGGGTCCCCCGGTCTGCGCCGCTGCGCGGCTTGCCGGAGGATGACGAAAGGTCAGGTGTCGGTCTTCGCCCCGTACCGCATCCGGCTCAGAGCCTCGCTGACCTTGCGCAGCGGCGCGTCGAAATCCTTGCCGGCCTTCCACTTCTCGAAGGCCATGACGTTCTCGATCCGGGCGGCGACGAAGGTCTCGGCGGCGTCCCTGCCGTCAAACCAGCGCATGGTCAGCGCCGGAATGAGGATTCCCGACAGGATCGCCCGCTTGGAATAGTGGTTCCAGTCCGTCGCGGTATCCCCGGCCCAATGCCAGAGGTGGTCGGCGCTCTCCCACGCCAGCTTCAGCCCCAGATCAGCATTGGTCGGCAGGGCCAGGAAGGCGGCGCAGCGGCGCGTCGCCTCCAGATCGGCCGCCCCCGCCTCCATCCGGGCCGAAACGGCGCGGGCGATTCTCTCGCGCATCTTCAGCGACTTCGCATCGACCTGGGCCAGAACCGCCAGGGTCCGGTCGTCGTGGCGGCGCGACAGCAGGGCCGCCAGATCCCTCGCCCCATTGGGAAACAGCAGTTCCTCGTCGCCCAACGACAGGCCGTTGTCGGCGCAGGCCGTCCTCAGCATCCGGCTGTTCCAGCCCAGGGCGGGCGACAGGCGGACCGCGGCGTCCAGCACCGACTGCTCCATCCGGTCGCCCCAGTCTCCCCCGGGCGTCTCGTTCGACAGGTGTGGCGCATCGGTCATGGCGGCAGCATATCCCCGTCAGCCGGGGGTTTCGACCCTTCAGATTGAAGCGCGACGATCTGGACACGAGGGGGCCGAACGTGTATCAGCCCGCCTTCATCCGCGGACCCCTGTCCGTCGGACCGAGATTTTATTTGTCTGCCCGTCTCCCTTTCGAGGTGCGCGGCGGGCGGCCAAAGGAGAGTTCAACCTGGTACAGATTTTCGTTCGCGATAATAACGTCGCCCGTCTCCCTTTCGAGGTGCGCGGCGGGCGGCCAAAGGAGAGTTCAACCTGGTACAGATTTTCGTTCGCGATAATAACGTCGATCAAGCGCTCAAGGCCCTCAAGAAGAAAATGCAGCGCGAAGGCAGCTTCCGCGAGATGAAGCGCCACGTGCACTACGAGAAGCCCTCGGAGAAGCGCGCCCGCCAGAAGGCCGAGGCCGTGCGCCGCGCCCGCAAGCTGGCCCGCAAGCGCATGCAGCGCGAAGGCCTGCTGCCGCCGCCGAAGCCCCGCGTGCCGGGCGTGGGTGGTCCGAGCCGCGGCTAAACCCCGCTCGACAGCCGAACGAACAGATCAAGGGCCGCCCCGGGAAACCGGAGCGGCCCTTTTCTATTCTGCCCTTCTTCCCTTTCGGGAGAAGGTATTGAGTCCTACCGCCCGCCCCTGACCGCGCCCGCGAAGCTCTTCCAGCTCAGCTTGACGTCCGACAGCGCCCCCGCCCGGAACGCGCGGCCGGCGATCCACACCATCAGCAGGGCGAAGGCGAACATGCCGCCCATGGCCCCGATCACCTCGATCAGCGGCGGGTCGGAGGGCATGCGGGCGATCATCAGGAAGGGGGTGAAGAACGGGATCCACGACATGATCCGCACCATCGGCGCGTCCGGCGTCTGCAGCGCCATCTGCATGGTGATCATCGGAATGACGAGGATCATCATGATCGGCCCCATCAGGGTCTGGGCGTCGCGCGGCGTCTCGCAGAAGGCGCCGATGGCCGCGAACAGGACCGCATACATCAGATAACCGCCCAGCATGAAGGCGCCGAACCAGGCCAGCATGCCGCCGTTCAGCAGGATGTCCCCGACCATGCCGCCCTGCTCCGGTGCGAACCAGAACAGCCCGGCCGCGCCGATCCCGCCCCAGGCCGCCAGCACCGTCAGCGTCAGCAGCGCCACGCCCAGCACCTTGCCGGTCAGGATTTCGGTCGCCGAGGCCGAGGACAGCAGCACCTCGAGAATCTTGTTCGACTTCTCCTCCATCACACTGTTCAGCAGGATCGAGGCCCCGGTGATGATCAGCGACCACAACAGGAAGCCGGCCCCGAGGCCGATGATGGCCGGCAGCTTGTCGCGGAACGACACCTCTCCGCCGCTGGCCGATTTGGGCGAGAAGACGCTGACGTCGGCGCGGAAGGCCTCGGTCTGGTCGACCACGCCCGGGTCGATGCCGGCGGCCTCGAACACCGTCTTGCGATTGGCCGAGTTCAGGGCGTCGCGGATGAAGTCCTCGACCGTGTCGTCGGTGGCCCGCGCGGTCCAGACCCGCGCCGTCGGCTTGCCGTCCGTCCGGTTGAGGAAGACCACCGCGTCCAGCCGCTGATCCTTGGGCGTGTCGTCGGTCATGTGGCGGCGCACGGCCGCGTCCTGCCCGGGCCCGGCCGGCAGGGAGGAAATGTCGGTCGGCGTCGCGACCAGCCGCATCTTCGGCCGCGACAGGTTGGCCATCGCCCCCTGCGCCATGCCCGGATCGGCCGAGGCGCCGGTCGAGGCGGCGGCCTTCCCGGCCGCTTCCCGGGCGCGCGCGTTTCGCCGCTCGGCGTCGTTGCGCAGGGAGTCGCGCACCGCCGCCGCAAGGCCGGCGGCCTGCGGTCCTTCCTCGACCACGGCCACGACCCGGACCGGCTCGGACGACCGGATCATCAGCGGCACCGCCCCGCCCAGAACCGCGAACATCGGGAAGGCCAGCAGCGACAGCCAGAAGCCGACGGTGCGGGCATAGGCGCCGTATTCGCGGCGCGCGATCAGCAGGGTGCGGTTCATCGGACGGCCTCCGCGGCTTTCGTGGATTGGTCGACGTCGGGATTGTCGCCGGTCAGGCCGATGAAGGCGTCATGCAGGCTGGGCTCGCGCAACTCGAACCGCCGCACGTCCAGCCCGCCGAGGAAGGCCGCCTTCAGCGCCTCCTGCCCCTTGCCGCCGCGACCGAGCGCGGCCTTCAGCACACGCACGCCGTCGATGTCGGACACCACCTCGACGTCGGTGACGCCGGGCAGGGTCGCCGCCTGGGCCGCATCGATGGCCCCTTCCAGCTCCAGGAACCGCTTCGAGGTCGCGCGCGCCTCGCTCACCGTGCCCTCGAACGCCTTCCGGCCGCGGGCCAGCAGCACGACCTTGTCGCACAGCCGCTCGGCGTGCTGCATCACGTGGGTCGAGAACAGCACCGTCGCGCCGTCGGCCGCCAGGCCGCGGATGACCGCTTCCAGACCCTGCTGGTTGACGGGGTCCAGGCCCGAGAACGGCTCGTCGAGAATGACGAACTCGGGGCGATGCACCACCGAGGCGATCAGCTGGACCTTCTGCGCCATCCCCTTGGACAGCTCCTTCATCTTCTTGCGCTTTGCGCCGCCCAGGCCCTGGGCGTCCAGCATCTCCTTCGCGCGCCGGCGGCCCTCGCCGATCGGCAGGCCCTTCAGCGAACCGAAGAAGGCGATGGCGTCGACGGGGGTCATCTTCTTGTAGAGGCCGCGCTCCTCCGGCAGGAAGCCGATGCGGTCCCGCACCTTGCGCCCGTCGTCGGCGCCGAGGATCTCGATCCGGCCGGCGCTGACGCCCTGCAACCCCAGAATCATCCGGATGGTCGAGGTCTTGCCGGCCCCGTTCGGGCCCAGGAAGCCGCAGATCGTGCCCTTCTCGACCTCGAAGCTCAGGTCTTTGACGGCCTGGAAATCCCCGTACCGTTTGCTTACGCCTTCCAGCGTCAACGCCGCCGCCATGATCCCCTCCGGCCTTATCCAGTCTGTCGCCCTCAGGGATAGGAGTGTAAAGGATGTTTGACAACCCGTCGCGGGGGCCATCGGCGCCCCGCTGTCATGAATTCCGTGTCATGTTCGCGGGGTACAAGTCCCCGCCGGCGAAAGCGTGAATGCCCTACGAAGTCTCATCCTCTCCCGTCGCCCCCCGGTCCGGATCCCGGCTGTGGACGGTCGGCGCCAGCGCCGGCATCGCCATCATCGCCCTGCTGGGCGCAGCGGTTCTTCAGCCGGCGGCGGCGGCCTGGCTGTTCGGGGCCGCGGCCCTGGTCGGTCTGACGACGTGGATGATCCACCGTCGGACCCCGGTCGAAGCCGGACCCGTGGACCAGGCCGAGGCCCAGGAGCCGCGCCCGGACCGGCTTCTGCTGGACAGCGTCTTCGAGGCCCTGGCCGACCCGGTCCTGGTGGTGTCGGGCGGCGAGGCGGACGACATCGCGGGCCGCCGCATCGTGCTGGCCAACACCGCCGCCCGCGACCTGCTGCGCATCCAGACCGAGGGCGCCCTGCTGGTGCCCGTGCTGCGCGATCCCGCGGTGCTGGAGGCGGTGGACGAGGCCCTGTTCGGCGGCCTGACCCGCACCACCGACTACGCCGGTGTCGGAGCCCAGACGCGGCACTGGCGCGCCCTGACCCGCCCCCTGCCCTCGTCCGACGACCGCAGCCTGGCGCTGCTGGTGCTGCGCGACGAGACCGATGTGCGGCGCATGGAGCTGATGCGGGTCGACTTCCTCGCCAACGCCAGCCACGAGCTGAAGACGCCGCTGGCCTCGCTGTCCGGCTTCATCGAGACGCTGAAGGGCCACGCCCGGGACGATCCCAAGGCGCGCGACAAATTCCTCGACATCATGGCCACCCAGGCCGACCGCATGAGCCGGCTGGTCGCCGACCTTCTGTCGCTGAGCCGCATCGAGCTGAACGAGCACATTCCGCCCGGGGGCCGGGTCGACCTGGCCCGCGCCGCCGCCGACGTCGTCGATGCGGTCAGCGTGCTGTCGGCCGACCGCGCCGTGACCGTGAACCTGCAGGACCGGGAGATGAGCGCGCCGGTGCATGGAGATCGCGACGAGATTCTTCAGGTCGTCCAGAACCTGGTCGACAACGCCGTCAAATATTCGCCCTCGGGCGGGACGGTCGAGATCGTCATCCGGCCCGACATCACCCTGGACGAGGCGTCGGCGCCCTGGTCCGGGGGCAATCGCGGCGAGGGGGCGACCCGGTTGCCGCTGGTCACGCCCGATCGGGAAACCGGCCAGCGCTACACCGCCGTCACCGTGCGCGACCATGGCCCCGGCCTGGCGCGGGAACACCTGCCCCGGCTGACCGAGCGCTTCTACCGCGTCGAGGGCCAGAAGAGCGGCGAACGCCAGGGCACGGGTCTGGGCCTGGCGATCGTCAAACACATCGTCAATCGCCATCGCGGCGGCCTGACGGTCGAGAGCGCCCCGGGCCAGGGCGCTGTCTTCACGGCCTATTTCCCTCTCGCCGCGCCCCGCGGAGCGACGATCGTATGACAGAACCGCCCCGAAGACCTCTGCAGCGTAACAGAACTGTCATTCACCCGTCGTAATCCGCTGACCATTCGGGGGCAGTTATCGCGGCGGGGCGAACCGGGGGACCGGGCCGTTCTGATTCCCGCTGTCACGGACGTCCATGACCTGGCTTTTCCTGCCGATCCTGATCGCCGCAGCCGTCGCCGCCTATGTCGGCGGCCGGGCGATGGCGCGTCGTCGTGGCGAGGGTCAGCGGCCGCATTCCCGTCCCGGCCAGCACGGCGCCTACGCCCTGATCTGGACGGTGGTCCCGGCCCTGGCGATCCTGCTGGCCGCCTCCGTCTTCTCCGGCCCGGTCGAGCAGTCGCTGACCGCTTCCGGCGCGCCCGAGGCGGTCCAGCAGCTTGAGCCGTTCCGGCGCGAGGCCTTCTTCGCCGACGCCCGTTCCGTCGGCGCCGGCCGTCCGGCAGTGCAGATCTGGCCGGCGCCCTATGCCGAGCTCCTGCCCGCCGAGGGCCGGCGCGCCGCCCGCATCGCCCTGATGCTGGATATCGGCGCCGGAGCCGCCGCCGTCCTGGCCGGGCTGCTCGGCGCCCTGTTCGTCTTCAGCCAGATCCGGCCCGGCATGCGCGCCCGCAACCGGGTCGAGGGCTGGATTGTCGGCCTGCTGTTCGTCTGCTCGGTCGTGGCCATCCTGACCACCGTCGGCATCATCGCCTCGCTGGTCTACGACTCGATACGGTTCTTCGCCTCGGTGCCGATCGCCGAATTCCTGTTCGGGACCCAGTGGAGCCCGCAGACCGCCATCCGCGCCGACCAGGTGGGATCGACCGGCGCCTTCGGGGCGCTGCCGCTGTTCGCGGGCACCTTCCTGATCATGCTCATCGCCATGGCCGTGGCTGCCCCGGTGGGCCTGTTCTCGGCCATCTACCTGTCGGAGTACGCCGGGCCGACGTTCCGCGCCGTGGTCAAGCCGGTGCTGGAAATCCTCGCCGGCGTGCCGACCGTGGTCTACGGCTTCTTCGCCGCCCTGACCGTGGGCCCGGCGTTCCGGGTCTTCTTCAACGAGATCGGCGCCATGCTGGCCGGCGGTCCGCTGGACGGGCTCGGCCAGTATCTGATGCTGGTGCAGAACCAGATGGCCCTGGTCGCCGGCATGGTCATGGGCATCATGCTGATCCCCTTCGTCAGCTCCCTGTCGGACGACATCATCAACGCCGTGCCCCAGTCGCTGCGCGACGGGTCCTACGCCATGGGCGCGACGAAGTCCGAGACGGTAAAGCGCGTGCTTCTGCCGGCCGCCCTGCCCGGCGTCGCCGGCGCCATGCTGCTGGCCATGTCGCGGGCCATCGGCGAGACCATGATCGTGACCATGGCCGCCGGCCTCGCCGCGCGCCTGACCCTGAACCCGCTGGACACCGTCACCACCGTGACCGTCCAGATCGTCACCCTTCTGACCGGCGACCAGGAGTTCAACAGCCCCAAGACCCTGTCCGCCTTCGGCCTCGGCCTGACCCTGTTCCTGGTGACCCTGGCGCTGAACATCATCGCCCAGCGCATCGTCCAGACCTACCGGCAGCAGTATGACTGACGCGACCGTCACGCCCGCGATCCGCGCCGAACGCCTGCGCGCCGGACTCAAGCGCCGCTACGCCCGCGAGGGCCGGTTCCGGCTGTACGGCCTGCTGGCCATCGGCGTGGCGGTCGGCTTCCTGCTGCTGCTGCTGGGCCGGATCATCGACCAGGGCCACACCGCCTTCTACACCCACACCATCACCGTCCCCGTCTATATGGACCCGGCCCGCGTCGACCGCGGCTATCCGCAGGGGACGAATTTCGAACTGCTGGTCGCCGAACAGCAACTCGCCCGTCTCGGCGTCGCCGACGACGCCCAGGGCTCGAAAGCCGCCGCGATGCGCAGCCTGTTCTCCTCGGAACTGAAGTTCGCCGCCGCCGCCCGCATCCAGGCCAATCCGAACCTGATCGGCCAGACCGTGCCGATCGCCGCGCCCGTGTCCGACGACGCCGACCTGTTCTTCAAGGGCGAGATCTCGCGCGACACGCCCGCCGACCAGCGCCGCCTGACCGATGAACAGATCGGCTGGCTCGACCGGATGAAGGCTTCGGGCGCCGTGGCCGCCCACTTCAACAGCGGCCTGTTCACCAAGGGCGACTCCACCGAGCCGGAACTGGCCGGGGTGCTGGGCGCGGTGGTCGGCTCGGCCCTGATGCTGCTGGTCACCGCCTTCATCGCCATTCCGCTCGGCGTCGGCGCGGCCCTGTATCTGGAAGAATTCGCGCCGCGCGGCCGGATCACCGACCTGATCGAGGTCAATATCAACAACCTCGCCGCCGTGCCGTCGATCATCTACGGCCTGCTGGGCCTGGCCCTGTTCATCAACTGGATGCACCTGCCGCGCGCCAGCCCGCTGGTCGGCGGTCTGGTCCTGGCCCTGATGGCGCTCCCGACCATCATCATCGCCACCCGCTCGTCGCTGAAGGCGGTGCCGCCGTCGATCCGCGAGGCCGCCCTGGCCATGGGCGCGTCGAAGACCCAGACGGTCTTCCATCACACCCTGCCCCTGGCCATGCCGGGCGTGATGACCGGCGCCATCATCTCCATGGCCCATGCGCTCGGCGAAACCGCCCCCCTGCTGCTGATCGGCATGGTCAGCTTCATTCCCGGCATACCGCACAGCGTCGGCGAACCCAGCGGCGCCCTGCCCTCTCTCGTCTACATCTGGGAAAACGCTTCCGAGCGCGCCTTCCATGAGCGCACGGCGGCCGCCATCCTTGTCCTTCTCGCCTTCATGATCGTCATGAACGCCGCCGCCATCTTCCTGCGCCGGCGCTTCGAACGCCGGTGGTAGCCCGATGAAATTCAACCTCTTCCGCGCCCCCGACGGCGCCGAGGGCNCCCGCCGAAACGCCGGTCATGGCCGCGCCGCCGGTCATCCACAGCTCGGGCCCCGTCGGCCCGACCAAGATCGCCGCGCGCGACGTCTCGGTCTTCTACAATGGCAAGCAGGCGCTCCATGACGTCTCGCTGGACATCCCTGACAAGACCGTCACCGCCCTGATCGGCCCGTCGGGCTGCGGCAAGTCGACCTTCCTGCGGACCATGAACCGCATGAACGACACCATTCCGGGGGCCAGGGTCACGGGCCGCATCGAGATGGACGGCGAGGACATCAACGCGAAATCGGTCGATCCCGTCCTGCTGCGCGCCCGGGTCGGCATGGTGTTCCAGAAGCCCAATCCCTTCCCCAAGACCATCTACGAGAACGTCGCCTACGGCCCCCGCATCCATGGCCTGGCCGCGTCGAAAGCCGAGCTCGATGTCGTGGTCGAGGCCTCGCTGAAGCGCGCCGGCCTGTGGGAAGAGGTCGCCGACCGCCTGCACTCGCCCGGCACCGGCCTGTCCGGCGGCCAGCAGCAGCGCCTCGTCATCGCCCGCGCCATCGCCGTCGAGCCTGAGGTCATCCTGATGGACGAGCCCTGCTCGGCCCTGGACCCGATCGCCACCGCCAAGATCGAGGAACTGATCGACGAGCTGCGCGAGCGCTACTGCATCGTCATCGTCACCCACTCCATGGCCCAGGCCGCGCGCGTCAGCCAGCGCACCGCCTTCTTCCACATGGGCCGCCTGATCGAGACCGGCGACACCGAGGACATCTTCACCAACCCGCGCGAGCGGCGCACCCTGGACTACATCACCGGAAGGTTCGGCTGATGAACCAGCACACCGTCAAGGCCTATGGCGACGAACTGAACCAGCTGACCGCCGAGGTCGCCCGCATGGGCGGTCTGGCCGAGGCCCAGNGTCAAGGCCTATGGCGACGAACTGAACCAGCTGACCGCCGAGGTCGCCCGCATGGGCGGTCTGGCCGAGGCCCAGGTCGCCGACGCCGTCGATTCCGTCGCCCGCCGCGACATCGCCCTGGCCCGCGCCGTGGTCGACCGGGACGCCAGGCTCGACGCCATGCACCGCGACATCGAGCGCAAGGCCATCCGCCTGATCGCCCTGCGCCAGCCGGTGGCCTCGGACCTGCGCCGCACCCTGGCCTCGATGAAGCTGGCGGTGGATCTCGAGCGCACCGGCGACCTCGCCAAGAACATCGCCAAGCGCGGCCTGATCCTGGCCGAGGGCGATCCGATGCCGCCGCTGACCCGGTCGATCGAGCGGATGGGCAAGCTGGTCTCCATGCGCCTGCGCGACGTGCTGGACGCCTACGCCGCCGCCGAGGTCGACCGCGCGGTCGCCGTCTGGAACACCGATGACGAGGTGGACGAGCACTACAACGCCCTGTTCCGCGAACTGCTGACCTACATGATGGGCGATCCGCGCACGATCACGGCGGGCACCCACCTGCTGTTCATGGCCAAGAACCTCGAGCGCATCGGCGATCACGCCACCAACATCGCCGAAACC